>NZ_JBVIIM010000030.1:80758-96375 GCF_055569765.1 Streptomyces sp. NPDC031365
TCCTCCCGCCCTCCCCCCCCCCCCCCCCCCGCCCCCCCCCCCCCCCCCCCCCCTACCCCCCCCCCCCCCCCCCCCCCCCCCCCCCCCCCCCCCCCCCCCCCCCCCCCCCCCGGTACCGGGCGACAGGCTCACCGCGTCGCCGCGGCGGCCGGCCCGTACGTCAGTTGCAGGTCGTGATGCTCAGGCTGCTGTCGCCGCAGAGCAGCAGGCTCGCGCGGCTACCGGTCTCGACGTCCCCCATGGCCTCTTCCTTGGGGGTCTCCATCGACTGCAGGTCGAACAGGTTCATGACATTTTCCCTTCGTACGGCAACGGGCTGTCTTCTTTCATCACGACCCCGGGAGGGGCCGAGTCGTGGGGCCGCCCGGGCGTGCGCAAGGGCGGAAGGAACGGCAGCCCGGCGGAGGGGGTGCCGTGGACGGAGGCGACGGCCAGCAGACATCCCGCCGTGCCCGTGGAGAGGTCCATGGACAGGCGCATCATCTGCTCACCCGGGAAGGCGAGCCGGTCGCGGTAGGACATCGCGTGCCAGGACAGCGCGTCGAGCTGTCGCCGGACGGCCCGCGGACCGGTGCCGGGTACCTCGGCCGTCGTGCGGCCGAGGTACAGCACCATCCCGGACACACCTCGGTACAGGCCCGGCTGGGCGTAGAACATGGCCTGCGCCGCGGCCACGATCTCGCCTCTCGCCCGCGCGAACTCCTCGTCCTCCCGGTGCGCCAGGTAGTCGTCGAGCACCATGCCGATGCCCACGCTGCCCGCGCCCAGGTAGGGCATGGTGCGCCATCCCTCGTCGACCTGCAGCGCGCCGCCCGCGCCGCGGACGCAGCGCGCGAGATCCTGACGCAGCGCGTCCCGTGCGAGGTCGAGCAGAGCGGGGTCCCGGTCGGCTTCGTACAGCCGCAGGAAGAGCAGGGCGCGTCCCGCGGCGCCGTGCAGCAGTCCCGCGCGTCCCCGGCCGCTGCTCCCGGCTCCGGCGGGCCCGCCCCGAGCGGTCAGCTCGGCGCAGCGCCGCGCCGCCGCGTGCAGGGCGGTCTCCCCGGTGGCCGCGGCCAGCGAGCAGAGGGCCAGGCCCACTCCGGCGGTGCCGCCGTGCAGGTCCGGGGCCAGGTGGTCGAAGGGCTGGTCGAGGAGCAGCTCGGTGAGGTCGAGGGCGCGATCACGGTGGCCGAGGTACTCCAGCGTCCAGGCGACACCGGCCAGACCGTCGTGGAAACCGGGCGGCATGCCCGACGGCGGTTCCTTGGTCCGCTCCAGCAGCCACTGCTCCGCGCTCTCGTCCCTTCCCGCCCCGCTCTCGGCCAGCGCGTACAGCACTCCCGCCGCGCCGTGGCCGAAGGCCAGTCCGCCGCCGGCCGTGGCGAACTGCGCGATGTCGCCGGGGAAGAGGCGGTCGGTCCGGGACGGTGTCGCCGACGCGCGGATGGCCGCGGCCATCGAGTCCCGGCTGCGGGGCCAGTCGTCAGGCCGGACCGGCACCATCGGCTCGGCCGTCCGTCGCGCCACGGGAGCGCCCGCGGGGGCGGTGGTACCGCGTGTGATCTCGTCGACCGCCGCGTCCAGGAAGGCCCGGTCGACCGGGAACCGACCGGCCACGAGATCGGCGAGGTGGGCCGCTTTACGCCGGTCCAGCGCCAGCAGGCTGGTGAGCGGGAGGAACAGCGCGAGCCGCAGACAGGCCAGCGCGTACCGGTCCACCGCGACGCCCCTGCGGTCGGGCGGTGCCACGAACCCCGGGTTGGCGACGGTCTGCCGGCCGGGTTCGCCGACCCGGTGCGCCGCCTCGAAGTCCAGCAGGGCGACGCTGTCGTCCTCGCGGATCATGATGTTGAACAGGTGCAGGTCGTTGAAGACCACACCCCGGGCGTGGACGTCCTCCACGGCACGTTCCACCCGCGCGTGGACGTCGAGGGCCCAGGCCGTGTACTCGGCCAGGCGCTGTTCACCGGGGTCGGCCTCGATGAGCGGGTGGCGGCGGGCGAAGAACGTGTTGAGCGGCTTGCCGTCGATGTACTCCAGCACCAGGAAGTGATGCTCGCCGACCGTCAGGTGATCGAGCACCTCGGGTGTGCAGTCGAGGCCGGACAGAAGCTCCAGTGCCCGGCGCTCGCGGTGCAGCCGGGTCACGGCGTCCGCACCGTCGGCCGCGAGGCCGGCGTGCGGGCGGGCCTCCTTGAGGACGACCCGCTCCCCGGTGCGGGAGTCGCGGGCGAGATAGACACCGCCGCCGTTGGAGAAGTGCAGCGCCGACTCGATGGCATAGGGCAGACCGGCCACGGTCAGCGCGTCCCGGGCCTCCAGGTGCGGACGCAGGAAGGGGGGCGGTTCCACCCAGTCCGGTACGCGGAACACGGGGCCGCGCAGGTCGGGCACCAGTACCCCGTCCGGACCGGTCACGGCCGGCCGCAGCTCCCCGTGTGCGTCGTAGCAGTTGCGGCGGGTGAAGCCGCCGTACCGGACGTGCACGGGGCCGTCACCGAGCCGCAGGTCGCTCAGGATGTGCGGTCCGGGTT
Organism: Streptomyces sp. NPDC031365; assembly: GCF_055569765.1. Taxonomy (NCBI): domain Bacteria; kingdom Bacillati; phylum Actinomycetota; class Actinomycetes; order Kitasatosporales; family Streptomycetaceae; genus Streptomyces; species Streptomyces sp. NPDC031365. Next base: position 83,272 of record NZ_JBVIIM010000030.1, read on the forward strand.
CGCCGGCCAGCAGCTCCGCCAGCTCGCCGGCGAGCCGTTCGAACCGCGCCTCGTCCGCCGGGTACACGGTGATGAACTTGCCGCTGCCGGACCGGTCCGCGTACTTGGCGTTGCGCTGGTGCAGCAGATATCGGCTGGGGACGAACTTGAAGGCCGTGCCGCCGGCGACGCAGTGCCGCCACACCCGCTCGAGTACGGACTCGGCGTTGTCGAGACCCGCGGAGACGTGGATCTTCCACCCCTGGTCGGGCAGTTCGGCGTCGACCGGACGCAGGGCGAGCCAGTCCCCGCTCTCATTTCGCTGCCATCCCGCGGGGACGGGCCACGAGGCCGCGGCGTACCGGGAGCGCCCGGTGCCGGCCGAGGAGACGGCACGGTGCGGAGCGTCGTAGAAGTACGGGTCCGCGTCGCAGTACACGGCATAGCCCTGGTTCACGCCGTCTCCCTCCCCGTCGGTCGCTGACGGGGATGACGTTGTCACGCGGCGTACCGTCGCGCACAGTCACCGGTGTCATCACCTCGCCGTGCGGAACGCACGGGTAACCCACGGACGTTCCGTCCGGCGGAAGGGCCGTGCCCGAGCGCGGTCGCTCTCTTCGCGCACGGCCTGTTCGGAGCATCCGGTCCGGTCCCACCACGGGAGTCATCCACATGCGTCGTCCGCTCATCGGCCTCACGGCCCTTCCGTTCGGTGAGGCGGCGCCGTCTCCGGTCCCTTGCCGGGGACCGTGCCTTCGCCGGCCGGCCCCGTACGGCCGCGGCCGGCCGTTGTGCCGTCTTCGTCACCGGTCGGCTCCGGGACAGGATGCCGTCGATCTTGCCGGAGGCGTCCCTCAGGAGCCGGTCGATGTCCGCGTCCTCCGTGGCGAGGACAGCGGAGAAGACACCGTTTGGCGATGTTCTCGTACTCGGCGCCCTTCTCCTTGACCAGGATCGGGATGTTGTCGGGGGCGGCGAGGTACATGCCGAGCTTGCCCGCGCCCATCATCTGCTGGACGTCGTTGATGACGAGCCGCCGCCCTGGGAGTACAGCTCGGCGGTGAAGTGCCAGCCGCCCTGGTTCTGGGCGCTGTAGTCGGCGTAGCCGACGGTGCCGTCGCCGAGCGCGGCGACCTTCGTGGCGGCGTCGCGGACCCCGGCCCAGGTGGTGGGCGGCCGGTCCGGGTCGAGGCCGGCCTTCTCGAAGAGCTCCCGGTTGTAGATCAGGCCCATGGATTGACGTCCTCGCCGCTCTGAGGGACGGCGATTTCCGCCTACCGCGCCGTTGGAGGCTGTGGTGTCGCTCGGCGTGCACAGGGGGCACCGCGGGTGTGGAGCCGGGCCATGCGCGCACAGGTGTCGGCACAGGGTCGTTCAGTCGGCGGCGTGGACCACTCGGAGGTGGGAAACGGCACGGCGGGCCCTGTGGCCCCGGGCCGGTGCGCGGCGGGTCTCGCGCAGGACGAGGGTCAGCCGGGCGCAGTCCATGTCCTGGAGGGTTCCGGTCGTCTCGACGACGATGCGGCAGTCCGTGGCACCCCAGCGCGGGTCGGGGTGCAGCAGCGGCCGTACGGCGCCGTCGTGTTCGGCGGCCCGCTCTCCGACGGAGCGGAGCCAGTGCGGCAGCCCGTGCCGGTAGGCAGCCTCCATGATGGGGTCCTGGGCGATGTCGCGGCGGATGGCCTGCAGCCCGTGGTCGTGGCCGTGGCGCTCCACGGTCTTGGCGAAGTGGGCCAGCATCGGCAGGCACCAGCTCGACTCGTGGTCGCCGAGCACGGTGGCGGCGTCCGGGTGGAAGAGGACGAACCGCAGGAAGTTGTCGACGGGCAGGGCCGTGGGGTGCGGCTCCACGTGCTCGAAAAGTGTCCGGAAAGCACTGTTGGTGAGCAGCACGTCCCAGCGGGAGTCCACCACCAGGGAGGGGAAGGGGGCCGCCTCCAGCAGAGCGGCGTAGTCGCGCAGGTACGCCTGGGCCTCGAGAGTCCCGGGGCCGCACCGCGGTGCCGGCCGCCGCCCTCCTGCCTGAAATGCCATCGGGAGGTCACCCCTCTTGCCTGTGCGGCCCTGACGCAGGCCCCGATCCTGGTGCCCGGAGATGCGGCATGTCAACTATCGTGGCATTCCACGACGGTTGACGGCCGAAATTGGCCACAGTTGTGGCGAGACCTGGATGCGGGTTCGAACCACCGGCTAGTCTCCGTGAAGTTCACGGCAATCGCTTGTGAGAAGCCTGTGAGAGACGTAGGAGATCTTTCGGTGACGGGTGGCTTCGAGGGTCCGGGCACCGCGCCGACGACCGCGCTGCCGGCTGTCGTCGCCCGCGTCACCGCACTCGCCGACCGGCTCGGTGTGGCGCACGCCGAGGTCTTCGGCGTCGGCCGGCTGTCCGTCGCCTCCGGTGTACCGGAGCCCGTGGTCAAGGCGCTGCTGAGCGGGCGGCCTGCGGGCGAGCCCGATGTACAGGCCCGGTTCCTGCAGCGGCTGGATCTGCTGCGCCGCACCCGGCTGAAGCCGAACGGCCGCAAGTACACACAGCAGGAGATCGCCGACGGTGCGGGCATGTCCCGGCAGCAGGCCGGCGCGCTGATCAACGGCGACCGGCGGCCCACCATGGAGCACTGCGACGCCATCCAGCGCTTCTTCCGCGTGCACGCCGGCTTCCTCACCGCCGAGGACCCGGAGGCCCTGACGAGCGCCCTCCAGCACACCGAGCAGGAGCTTCTGCAGAGGCTCGCGGACCGGGAGCGCGAGGCGGCGGCGGCCGACGACCCGCTGGAGCGGCTGCTCCAGGACCACGGTGTGCGCGGGATCGCGTGGCGGGCCGCACAGCTGCCCACCGACCAGCACCGCGACAAGGTCGCGGAGTGGCTGGACATGCTCCTGGAGAGCGTCCAGCGGCCCAAGTCGTGACCCGGGGAGAACTGTGGGTATCGGTAGGGAAATGCGCCGCCTGTGCGGCGAGTTGGTCGCGGAGCTGACGCTTCCCGTCCCGGCGCGGCCCGCCGATCTGTACGCCGCCCTGTGCGACGCGATGAGCCGGCGCCGCGGCCGACCCGTACTGTTCCGTACGGCCGTCTTCCCGCCGGGGACCGCGAGCGGACTGTGGCTCGACATGGCGGAGCAGGATCTCGTGGTGATCGAGGAACGCACCGCCCCCGATCACCAGTTGGTGATCCTGGGCCACGAACTGTGGCACATGAAGGCCGGTCACTGCGGTCGCCATGTCGCAGGGGCCGAGGTCGCGACCCGGTTACTGGGCGCGGCACCCGACGAGGAGGCCCTGCGGGCGACCGTCCTGAGGGTCGCCGCGCGCACCCACTTCGACCTCGCCGAGGAGAAGGAGGCCGAGGCGTTCGGTCTGCTGCTGGCCAGCAAGTGCCGGACGCGGCTCGCCGGTTCCGCGCTGCGCGGGCCGGTGCAGCGGGATCACCTGGCGGGCCGGATCGGGGCGTCGCTCGGGTACCTGGGTCCGCAGAGCTGAGCGGGCGCGCCCCGGCGCGCGAGCCCCGCCGGCCGGGCGAACCGGCCCGCGGGGCGGCCCGATTGTCAGTGGTGGGCGGCAAGCTGGGGGTGCGCCCCCTGACTGTGCGGGGGCGCGGGACCGATGACCACGACACGGGGAGAGCAGAGCGATGCCCACCGCCGTACCGACCGACCGCGAGCGCACCGCCGTCCAGGCCTACCTGCGGCTGCTGCACACCGTGCGCGCCGCCTTCGACACCCGCCCGGGGCCGACGGACACGACCAGGCCCCCGCTCGTCCCGCCCTCCGTACTCGCCGAGGCGGAAGCCGCCCTGGCCCGGGCCGGACTGACCGGCAACGAGGAGGAGTTCTTCCGCATGGTGCGCGACTGGCACCCCGAGCCGTAGGCGGGCCGCCGTCCCGCGACAGCGGCCGGCGCCGCCACGGGACGGCGGATCCTGGGGTGCCCTGCCGCCAGACCGGCCGGACACGGCATCGCAGACGTTGCCACACGCCGTCACCCAACCCCGAGACCGTCGAAACACTCCGTCACCCGTGCGCGCCGGGGGCGGCCCTCACATCACCCACCGACCTGCCGTGCGGCAAGTCGCGTTCGTCGCCCGGGGCCGGTGGAACGCGCCCCGGCGTGGGCCGGGAAGCGACCCGTGGGTCAGGCGGTGGGCGGGCGGGACGGCCGTCAGGTGTGCGGGACCGCGATCGCCGTCACGATCAGGCCGCCCCGGGTGGTCCAGCGGCCGGTGAAGTGGTCGATGCGCCGCCCGCCCACGAGCGGGCCCGGTACGAGGAGGGCGGCACGGAAGCCGCCCCGGGTCTGTTCCCCGTCGTCGGAGTGGAGGTCGATGTCCGCCTCCAGGAAGTCCAGCCACTTCCCGGTGAGCGGGAACCACGCCTTGTAGACGGACTCCTTGGCGCTGAACAGCAGCCGGTCCCAGTGCACGGCGGGCTGTTCCCCGGTCAGCCTGCCGATCCGCGCCACCTCCCCGGGCTGGGCGACGGAGGGCAGGACGCCCTCCGGCAGCGGCGCGTGGAGCTCGGCGTCGATACCGACGGACGCCAGGTCGCCGGCGCGGACCAGGGCGGCTGCGCAGTAGCCCTGGCAGTGGGTCATGCTGCCGGCCAGCCCTTCCGGCCAGACGGGAGCGCCACGCTCACCGGGCAGCACCGGCCGCGGCGGCACACCGAGCTTCTCCATCGCGCGGCGGGCGCATGAGCGTACGGCCGTGAACTCCCGGCGGCGCTTGAGGACGGCCCGCCGGATCAGCGCCTCCTCCTCGGGGTACAGCGGAGCGTCGACGCCCTCGTCGCCGTAGGCCTCCACGGCGACCACCGTCGGCGGCAGCAGTTCCTCGATCATCGTCCGCCTTCCTCCGTGGGTTCCGCGGGCACGATCCGGCGCAGCCGTCCGGGTGGCTGGTCCCGCTTGCGCCACTCGCGCGGGTAGCCCACCGACACCTCCTCGAAGCGGACACCGTCCTGCCAGGTGGTCCGGGGGATGTGCAGATGGCCGTAGACCATGGTGCGGACGGGGAACCGGCGGTGCCAGTCGCCCGTCAGCACGGTGCCGCACCACATGGCGAACTCCGGGTGCCAGAGCACGTCCGTCGGATGGCGGTGCAGCGGGTAGTGGTTGACGAGGACGAGCGGCAGGCCCTCCGGCACCTCGGCCAGCCGGCGCTCGGTCTCGGCGACCCGGGCCCGGCACCAGTCCTCGCGGGTCGGGTACGGGTCGGGGTGCAGCAGATACTCGTCGGTGCAGACGATGCCGGTGCCGTGCGCGTACTCCAGCCCTTCGTCCTTGGTGGCGCACCCGGGCGGCAGGAACGTGTAGTCGTACAGGAGGAAGAGCGGGGCGACGGCCACCGGGCCGCCGGGTCCCTCCCAGACGGGGTAGGGGTCCTCGGGGGTGATCACTCCCAGGTCTCGGCACTGCTCGACCAGGTGGTCGTAGCGGGCGACGCCGCGCAGCGTGACCGCGTCGCTCGGGTGCGTCCACAGCTCGTGGTTGCCGGGCACCCAGACGACCTTGGCGAAGCGGCCGGCGAGGGTCTTGAGAACCCAGCCGATGTCCTCCACGGTCTCCGCGACGTCACCGGCCACCAGCAGCCAGTCCTCGTCCGACTCGGGCCGCATCCCTTCGACCAGGGCCCGGTTCTCGGCATAGCCGATGTGCAGGTCGCTGATGGCCCACAGCTGTCCGCCACCGTGTGTCCCCGACATCGCCCGTTGTCCCTTCCGCCGTCACCGAACGTCCCCACGAGATCACATCAGTGCCGTCGGGACAAGCGACACCCTGCTGACCTGCATGGTATCGGGAACGGCCACCGAAGCCGTATAGTCTGCCCCAACACCACCGCCGCGAAACGCCCTTCGCACAGGGCGGTTTGGTGACCTTCCATACGTCTGCCCGGGCAACGGGCCGCTGAGCCCTGCCCGCGAACCCCGAAAGGCGGCCTGCATGGTCTCTCGCGTACGCGTCTGGCTCAACCGCACGTACGCGGAGAACGTGTTCTTCATGGATCAGCTGAGGCGAAATCCCAGCGACCGGGCCGTCGAGATCCATGCCACCCACGGGGACCCCGACTCTCCCGTGCTGGCCGCCGCCGACACCGCCGAACCGGAGCCCGAGGGCCTGTCCCCGGCGGCGTACGTCGAGTACGCGCTCACCCAGTGCCGGCGGCGCGGCATCGACGTGTTCGTCCCCCGGCTGCACCAGTCGGCGATCGTGGCACACCGCGCCGAGTTCGAGGCCGTCGGTACGGCGCTGCTGGCACCGCCGCCCGAGGCAGTGGCCGTGTTCCACGACAAGGTGATCGCCTATGAGGCGGTCCAGGCGGTCGGCGTGCCGGTGCCGCCGTGGTGGCGGGTGCGCAGCGCCGACGAACTCCTCGCGGCAGTGGAGGAACTGGAGGGCAACGGGCACCGGGCGTGCTTCAAGCCCGCGTCCGGTGCGGGCGGTGTCGGCTTCCGCGTGGTCACGCGCGATTCCATCTCGCTCGCGCAGCTGAGCGGATACCCGAGCCCGCAGGTGCCGCTCCGCCTGGTGCTGGACGCGGTTCGGGGGGCGGAGGAGCCGGTGGACTGGCTGGTGATGCCGCGTCTGGAGCAGCCCGAGGTGTCGGTGGACTGTCTGACCGGGACCGACAACCGGATCCGGCTGGCCGTGGGACGCACCAAGAACGGCCGGCGCCGGGGCTTCACACTGCACGAGCGGTGGCTGGAGCCGGCCCGGCGGATCGCGGAGGGTTTCGGTCTGCATTACCTGTCGAACATCCAGTTCCGGATGCTCGGTGACCGGCCCGTGCTCATGGACGTCAACACCCGGCCGGCGGGCGGACTGCATCAGCTGTCCCTGTGCGGGGTGAACGCTCCGTGGGCCGCCGTGCGGCTGGCGCTGGGTGACGACCCGGGTGAGATGGTGCCGCCGTTCCTGGGCCAGGACTACTCGGTGGTGTCCGGTCCGCGCCCGCTGCTGCCCGTGTCGCTGCCGCAGCAGCGCACCGACCTGGCCGTGGCCGGACTGGGCGCCGTACCGGCTTCGGCGGCGCCGGTGGCGCCGGTGGCCCCCGTGGCGCCGAGAACGGCCACCGGGGCACGCTCGTAGAACTTTTTCCGGGAAATTTTCGCCAGGGGTGTATCAGGGGCCGGATGCCGCGCTCTTGATGACGTGGGCGGCTGGGGGAAGCCGCCGGGGGAAGCACGGGGGAACGGGGGGCTCGGGTCGGTCGGCCGCTGTCACGGGGGGCGACCGGCCGACCCGATGCCACGCGCCGGGGCTATGCGAGGTAGGCGAGGCCGGGGTGAACGGCGGTGTAGCCGTCGACGAGACGGCGGGCCACGTTCACGGAGTCGACGAGCGGGTGCAGGGCGAAGGCCTTGACCGCCGTCGCGCGCGAACCCGAGCGGGCGGCGGCCAGCACCTCACGCTCCACTGCCTTGATCGCGCAGACCAGGCCCGTGGCGTGACCGGGCAGCGGGTCCACGGCGACGGGGTGCGCGCCATTGGCGTCCACCAGGCAGGGCACCTCGATCACCGCCTCCGCGTCCAGTGGTGACAGGGTGCCGCGATTGCGGACGTTGAGGATCAGGGTGGTGCGTTCGTCGCGGGCGATGGCCCGCATCAGGGCGAGGGCCACCTGCTCGTAGCCGCCGGACAGGTCGTCGGCCGCTCGTTCACCCGCGCCCGCGGCTTCCCGGTTCTCGGCCATGTAGGTGGCCTCGCGCTCGGCGCGGGTGCCGTCCCACAGAGCGAGGGCCGAGACGTCGGGGTCGCGTGTCCCGGCGTAGAAGCGGGCCTGCTGCCGGTGCAGGAACGCGCCCCGGGTCCGCTCGGCCCGGCGGTAGGCGTCCACGGCCTCACGGTTGAAGTAGTAGTAGTGCAGATATTCGTTGGGGATCGCGCCCAGGGACCGCAGCCAGTCGGCGCCGAAGAGCCGGCCTTCCTCGAAGGATTCGAGCAGTGCGGGGTCGGCGAGCAGGCGCGGGAGTTCGTCGCGGCCGGCGATCCGCAGACCACGCACCCAGCCGAGGTGGTTGAGACCGACGTAGTCGATCCACGCCTCCGGCGGCCGCGCGCCGAGCAGCCGGGCGATCCGGCGGCCGAGGCCGACCGGTGAGTCGCAGATGCCGATGACGCGGTCCCCGAGGTGACGGGCCATGGCCTCGGTGACCAGACCGGCCGGGTTGGTGAAGTTGATGACCCAGGCGTCGGGGGCGAGGCGCGCCACCCTGCGGGCGATGTCCACGGCGACGGGCACGGTGCGCAGCCCGTAGGCGATGCCGCCCGCGCCGACCGTCTCCTGGCCGAGCACACCCTCGGCGAGGGCGACCCGCTCGTCGTCCGCCCTGCCCTCCAGGCCGCCGACACGGATCGCGGAGAAGACGAAGTCGGCGCCGCGCAGCGCCTCGTCGAGGTCGGTGGTCCAGGTCACCTCGGGGGCGTCGGCCGCACCGGCCGCCTGCTCGGCCAGGACCCGGGCGATCGCGCGCAGCCGGCCGGTGTCCACGTCGTGCAGCACGACCCGGCTCACCCGCCCCTCGGCGTGGTCCCCGAGCAGCGCCCCGTACACCAGCGGCACGCGGAACCCTCCGCCGCCGAGAATCGTCAGCCTCACATCCGCACCCTTCCCACCACGACGAACGGGGACGACCCTACTCGCGGCGCGGGCGTCACGGCGGGCCACGCGTCCGCGCCGGAGCGCCCCTCGCCGGCCCGGCCCGGCCCGGCCCGCGCGAGACTGCCGTCCATGACCGTCCGAGACTGTCCATGACCGTCCGACTGTCCATGACCGTCCGAGAAATCCCTCTCACCGGTGAGGACGGGGCGGCCGGCCCCTCGTGATACTGGGACGGCCCCCGCCCCGAGGAGCCGCTCATGTCCCTCCGGTCCGCTCTCACGCCGGTCGTCACCCGCTGGCGTACGGCGAATCCGTACGCCCTCGACACGGCCCTCGCCGCGCTCGTGCTGTTCGCCGTCTCCCTGCAGTGGATCTTCCCCGACGAGGGCGACGATCCGCTGACCTGGCAGGGCTGGCTGCTCGGCGCCGCCACGGCGCTGCCGCTGATCTGGCGGCGGCGGGCGCCCTGCGCGGCCGCGTACGCCGTGTCGGTGGCCACCCCGGCGCAGGCGCTCCTCCACGCACCCCCGCCGGACGTGATGTACGGCGGGATGGTCGTCCTGTACACCCTGGCCACCGTGGGCAAGCCCTGGCAGCGCCGGATGATGCTCGTGTGCTGGGTGATCGGGGTCGTCGCGACCATGCAGCACCAGTCGAACAAGGAGCCCTTCGAGTACGCCTTCCATCTGATGGGGATCATCTGCGCCTACGCCCTCGGGATGCTCACCCGCGTGCAGCGCGCCTACACCACCGAGCTGGAGGACCGGGCCCGTCGGCTGGAGCGCGAACGGGCCGCGGACACCGCGCGGGCCAGGGCGGAGGAACGCTCCCGGATCGCCCGGGACATGCACGACATCCTGGCGCATGCCGTGAGCCTGATGGTGGTGCAGGCGGAGGCCGGTCCGGTCGTGGTGCGGAGGGATCCGGAGCGCGCGGAGGCCACGTTCGACACCATCGCGGTGACCGGACGGGAGGCGATGTCGCAACTGCGTAAGATCTTGGGTGTGTTGAAGGAGGGACGACCGGACGACGCCGCCGTGCCGCTGCTACCGCAGCCGAGCGTGACGGCCCTGCCCGGCCTGGTCCGCCAGGTTCGGGAGTCCACGGGGCTGTGCGTCGAGCTGCGCACCACGGGTGAGCCCTGCCCCCTGTCCACGGACACCGAGGTCGCGGTCTACCGGGTGGTCCAGGAGGCCCTCACCAACACCGTGAAGCACGCCCGTGCGTCCCGCGCCGTGGTCGAGCTGGACTGGGCGGAGGACCAGCTGACCCTCACGGTGACGGACGACGGGCGGGGTCCGTCGGCACCGCGGGGCGGACACGGGCTGATCGGCATCCATGAGCGGGCGGCGGCGTGCGGGGGCGGCGCCGAGACCGGCAGCGGTCCGGACGGCGGCTTCCGGGTCCTCGTACGGCTGCCCGCGGCCACCGACCGCCAGGGGGCCCTCGGGTGAGCATCCGGGTGGTGGTCGCCGACGACCAGGAGCTGGTCCGGGCCGGCTTCGGCATGATCCTCGACGCCCAGGACGACATCGAGGTGGTCGCCGAGGCCGGTGACGGCGAGCAGGCCGTCGCGGCGGTGCGTCGGCATGCCCCGGACGTGCTGCTGCTCGACATCCGCATGCCGGTGATGGACGGTCTGGAGGCGGCCCGCCAGGTGTGCGCGCAGTCGGGCTGCAAGGTGGTCATGCTGACCACGTTCGACCTGGACGAGTACGTGTACGAGGCACTGTACGCGGGTGCCAGCGGCTTTCTGCTCAAGGACGTCCGCCGGGACGACCTCGTGCACGCGGTGCGGGTGGTGGCGGCCGGTGACTCGCTGCTCGCCCCGGCCGTGACCCGGCGGCTGGTCGCGGACATCGTGCGGCGCCGCAGGGAGGGGGCCGCCGTCGAACCCGTGACCCCGCAGCGCCTGGACGCGCTCACCGCGCGCGAGGTGGAGACGCTGCGGCTGTTGGCCCGGGGGCTGTCCAACGCGGAGATCGCCACGACCCTGTTCGTCAGTGAGCACACCGTCAAGACCCATGTGAGCAATGTGCTGAGCAAGCTCGCTCTCAGGGACCGGGTGCAGGCGGTGATCTGCGCGTACGAGACGGGGCTGGTCACTCCCGCCTCCCCCTGAGGAGGGAGTGCGGGGGGCGTCTCCCCCGTACGGGCGAGGGCCCCATACCGCTCTCTCCGGCGATCCGCCGACCCGCCTCCCGGCAGGAGTCTGAGGGTCGTTGACGAACCATGACTCGCCGGGAGGGACCGTGCTCTCCGCACTCGTCCGGGCGGCCACCCGCCGTCCTTTGACCGTGATGCTCCTGTGGGGGCTCTTTCTGCTGCTGGGCTTCGGACTGGGGACGGGCGTCTTCGCGCGGCTCTCCGACAACGTGCCCGAAGTGCCCGGAACCGAATCGGAGTCGGCCGCCCAGTACCTGGACCGGGTGGATCCGGCGGGCGAGTCGGTCACCGGCGTGGTGGCCGGTGCCGCCGTCTCCGGCCCGGAGCTGCGCGCCGAGGTCGAGCGGGCCGTGGCCGACGTCCGGAAGGTCGCCGGTGTCGCCGCCGTACCCGATCCGTACACCACGCCCGGTCTGACCGCCGAGGACGGACAGGCGCTGATCATTCCCGTCACGCTCGAGGGCGGGCTGGACGACGACGCCGAGGAGCGCACGCTCGGCGAGGCGGCCGACCGCATCCGGGAGATCGACGCGCCCGACGTCCATGTGAGCGGGGGCCCGCTGCTGGGACTGCAGATCGGCGAGCGGGCCCAGGAGGACGTGAAGAACGCGGAGTTGATCTCCCTGCCGGTGGTTCTGGTACTGCTCCTGGTGGTGTTCGGCGGGCTGCGCTCGGCGCTGCTGCCGCTGATCGTCGCGGTCAGCGGGATCGCGGGGGCCTTCCTGGCGCTCTTCGCGTTCAGCGAGGTCACCGACATCTCCGTGTACGCGATCCAGGTGACGACGATGCTCGGGCTCGGACTCGCGGTGGACTATGCCCTGTTGATGCTGGTGCGGTTCCGCGAGGAGCGCCGGCACACGGAGGACGTCGTCGAGGCGGTGCACCGTACGGTCACGGCGGCCGGGCGAACCGTGCTGTTCTCCGGGCTCACGGTGGCCGTCAGCCTGACCGGACTGCTGGTGTTCCCGAGCGTGTTCCTGCGCAGTATGGGGCTCGCGGTCGCCGCCGTGGTCGTCATCGACATGCTGGCCGCGCTCACCCTGCTGCCCGCGCTGCTGGCGCGGTTCGGCGGGCGGATCCCGCCGGCGAAGACACCGAAGGGCGGCGAGGAGGGCCGGTTCTTCGCCCGCGTCGCCCGTTTCGCGGCCCGGCGGCGGGTCGCCGTACTGGCCGTGGTCGTCCCGGCGCTGCTGGTCCTGGCGGTGCCCGTGTCCGGGATGAGCATCGCCGTGGGAGACGCGCGGCAACTGCCCGAGGACACCGAGGCCCGGCAGCTGCACGACACCGTCGCCGGGCACTTCCCGCCGGGCACCGGGGTCTCGCCCATCACCGTCGTCGTCGGTCCGGGCGCGGACACGGCGACCACCGACCGGATCCGGGCGCTGTCCGCGAGTGCCGAGACGCGCGAACTGCCGGACGGCGCCACCGTGATCGAGATCCTGCCGCCCGGAGGGACCGATGGCGAGGAGGCGACGGAACTGGTCGAGCGGGTACGGGAGATGCGCGGCGGCGAACCGGTCGAGGTCACCGGTACGGCGGCCCAGCTGGTCGACTTCCGCGGGATGCTCGCGGAACGGGGGCCGTGGGCGGTGCTGACCGTCCTGGCCGGCATCTTCGTCCTGCTGTTCGCGTTCACCGGTTCCGTGCTGCTGCCGCTGCGCACCATCGCGACGACGCTGCTCAGTCTGGCCGCCGCGCTGGGTGTGGTGGTGTGGGTCTTCCAGGACGGTCATCTGGCCGGGCTGCTGGGCGCCGAGGGCCTGGGCGCGCTGAGCCTGACCGCGCCGCCGTTGATCGTCGCGATCGCGTTCGGACTCGCCATGGACTACGAGCTGTTCATCCTGGCCCGGATGCGTGAGGCACGGCAGCGCACCGGCGACCACCGGGAGGCGGTGGTGACCGGGCTGCGCCGCTCCGGCCGGGTGGTCACCTGCGCGGCGCTGCTGCTGGCGGTGGTCTTCGGCGCCTTCATGACGGGCGGGTTCTCGCCCATTCTGCAGATCGGCCTCGGACTCACGCTCGCCGTCCTCATCGACGCGACGGTCGTGCGGATGCTCCTGGTCCCGGCCACCATGGCCGTGCTCGGCCGCCACGCCTGGTGGGCCCCGGCACCGCTGCGGCGGGCCCACGACCGCTTCGGGCTGCGGGAGGAGGCGGAGGAGGAGAGCCGGCCGCGGGTGCCGACGGGGGTGTGAGGACCCGCTCCGCCGGGACTGCGGCCACGGGTGAGGGGTTCGGGTGCGGGTGCGGGACGGCGGGCGGTCGCCCGCCCCACGGATGGTCGAACGCGGGGGAGGGGGGGGGGGGGGGGGGGGGGGGGGGGGGGGGGGGGGGGGGGGGGGGGGGGGGGGTGCGCGACGGG
>NZ_JBVIIM010000031.1:0-90192 GCF_055569765.1 Streptomyces sp. NPDC031365
CGGTCGGTTGTGGTGTCGGGTGAGGTGGGGGCTGTTGAGGGGGTTGAGGGGCGGGCTCGTGCGGCGGGTCATCGGGTGCGGCGTTTGGTGGTTGGTCATGCTTTTCATTCGCCGTTGATGGAGCCGATGTTGGAGGAGTTTGCGGCTGTTGTGGGGGAGTTGGTGTTGTCGGAGCCGGTGGTTCCTGTGGTGTCGACGGTGACGGGTGAGCGTGCGGGTGTGGGGGTGTTGTCGGATCCGGGGTATTGGGTGCGGCAGGTGCGGGAGCCGGTGTTGTTCCATGCGGGTGTGGGGGTGCTGGCCGCGGAGGGTGTGTCGCGGTACGTCGAGCTCGGGCCGGGTGGTGTCCTCACCGCCATGGCCCAGGACAGCCTCGACGGCCTCACCCAGGAGGGAGCCGCACCGCGGTTCATCACCCTCCTGCGCCCCGACCGCCCCGAGGCGGATGTTGTGCTGAGCGCCCTCGCCGAACTCTTCGTCCAGGGCGTCCGGCCGGACTGGAGTGCCCTGCTGCCGGGCCGCCGGGTGGACCTGCCCCCGTACCCCTTCGCCCGGCAGCGCCACTGGCCGGACACCGCCCGCTCGGGTGACGTGACGGCCGTGGGACTGCGCGGTGCGGCACACCCGCTGCTCGGCGCGCTGGTGACGGTGGCCGACGACGACCAGATCCTGTTCACGGGCCGGTTGTCCGTGCGCACCCACCCCTGGCTGGCCGACCACAAGGTCGAGGACACGGTGATGGTGCCCGGGACGGCCTTCGTGGAAATGGCCGTCCGCGCGGGGGACGAGGTCGGCTGCACGTACATCGAGGAACTCGTCATCGAGACGCCTCTGGTCCTTCCGGAGCGGGGCGAGGTGCAGCTTCAGGTGGCCGTCGGCAGCCCGGGGCCGGACGGCGGACGACCGCTCAGCCTCCATTCCCGCCGGGACGACGCGCCCTGGACCCGCCACGCCACAGGACGCCTCAGCCCCGCGTCGGCGCCCCGGACCACCCCCGTCGCGTGGCCGCCCGCGGATGCCGAGGCCGTCCCGGTCGACGGCCTCTACGCGCACCTCGCCGCATCCGGCTTCGGTTACGGCCCGGTCTTCCAGGGACTGCGCGCCGTCTGGCGCCGCGCGGACGAGGTGTACGCCGAAGTCGGACTGCCCGCCGACCAGGTGGCGACCGCCGGCCGGTTCGGGCTGCACCCGGCACTGCTGGACGCCGCCCTGCACGCGGTCGGCCTGGGACCCTTCGTCACCGACAACCGGCCGAGTGTGCCCTTCTCCTGGTCGGGTGTGAGTCTCCAGGCCTCGGGGGCCGCCGCCCTGCGGGTACGTCTCACCCCGGCCGGCACCGACGCGGTCGCGCTGGAGGTCTTCGACCCCGCCGGCGCGCCCGTCGCCACGGTCGACAGGCTCGTCCTGCGTCCGGTCGCCCGGCCCCCGGGCGGGAACCTCCGTCATGAGGCGATGTTCCGGATCGACTGGGTGCCGCTCCCGGTGCCCGAGGGCGCGACCACCTCGTCTGCCACGGTGACCTCGGCCGAGGAACTGACCGCCCTCACCGAGGTGCCCGGGACCGTGTACGCGATCTTCCCCGAACCCGGGAACGCCGGGCCCGGCGCCACGGGGGCCGCGCACCGTGCCCTCGCCCTGCTCCAGCTCTGGACGGGTGAGGGACGGTTCACGGACTCACGGCTGGTCCTCGTCACGTACGGCGCGCTGGCAGCACGCCTGGGTGAGCCCGTTCCCCACCCCGGCCAGGCCGCGGCCTGGGGACTGGCACGTTCCGCACAGGCCGAACATCCGGGCGTCCTCCAGCTCGTCGACCTCGACGGCACGCCGGAGTCCGAGGCCGTGCTCGCCACCGCCGTGCTCTCCGACGAGCCGCAACTCGCCGTCCGTGCCGGCCGCCCCTACGCAGCCCGCCTGGCCAGAGCTGGTTCCGCAGCCGCCCCCCACACGTGGAACCCCGACGGAACCGTACTGATCACCGGCGGCACCGGTGGCCTCGGCGCTCTGCTCGCCCGCCACCTGGTGGGTACGCACGGCGTGCGGCACGTGCTCCTGGCCGGCCGCCGCGGCGCCACCGCAGAGGGAGCCGGTGCACTCGCCGCCGACATCGCGGCCCTGGGCGGCACCGCCCACATCGAGTCCTGCGACGTGAGCGACCGGGCGGCCCTCGCGCGCCTCGTCGCCGCGATCCCCGACGACCGGCCGCTCACCGCCGTGGTGCACGCCGCCGGTGTCCTGGACGACGGAGTGATCGCCTCCCTGACGCCGGAACGGATCGACGCCGTCCTCCGGCCCAAGGCCGACGCCGCCTGGAACCTGCACGACCTCACACGGGACCACGACCTCGACTCGTTCGTCCTCTTCTCCTCCGCCTCCGGTGTCTTCGGCGCACCCGGACAGGGCAACTACGCGGCCGGAAACGCCGCCCTCGACGCCCTTGCCCAGCACCGGCACGCCCTCGGCCTGCCCGCGGTGTCGCTGGCCTGGGGGCTGTGGGACGAGGCCGACGGCATGGGAGGGCGGCTCCGTGACGGCGACCGCGACCGCATCACCGGATCGGGCCTCACCGCCCTCCGGTCCGAGGACGGCCTCGCCCTGTTCGACCTCGCCCTGGGCCTGCACGAGCCGCTGTTGGTGCCCACCGAACTCGACCTGCGTCCCGCCGCCCCCGCGGACACACCCGTACCGCCCCTCCTGCGCGGACTGCTGCGTGGCCCGGCCCGGCGCTCGGCGGCCACCGCGCAGAGCGTCCGCCGTCAGGACGCCGACTGGACCGAGCACCAGCTCGCCGACCTGCTGCGCACCCACATCGCGGCCGTGCTCGGGCACCCCACAGGCGAGACCGTGGCTCTGGACCGGGCCTTCACGGAACTCGGCTTCGACTCCCTCATAGCCGTCGAGCTGCGCAACAGGCTGACCGCCGACACCGGACTCCGTCTGCCCACCACCCTGGTCTTCGACCATCCCACGCCCGCGGCGCTCCTCGGCCACCTGGGCGAGGAACTGCTGGACCGGGAGGCCTCCGCGGCGGCGACTCCACCGCCGGCGCGGGCGGTCCTTGATGACGGCGACCCGGTGGCGGTCGTCGGCATGGCCTGCCGCTATCCGGGCGGTGTGCGTTCCCCGGAGGACCTGTGGAACCTCGTCGCGGAGGGCCGGGACGGCATCTCCGGCTTCCCGCAGGACCGAGGCTGGGACCTCGACGGCCTCCTCGGAGGCCCTGACAGGACCGGCCGCTCCTCCGTCGGCGAGGGCGGATTCCTTTACGACGCTGCCGAGTTCGACGCCGGGTTCTTCGGCATCTCACCGCACGAGGCACTCGCCATGGACCCCCAGCAGCGGCTGTTGCTGGAAACCGCCTGGCAGGCGTTCGAGCGTGCCGGCATCGACCCCGCCTCCGTGCGGGGCACCGACACGGGAGTCTTCGCCGGCGTCATGTACCACGACTACGCCGCCGGCCTCGGCGAGGCACCCGAGGGCGTGGACGGCTACCTCAGCACCGGCAACGCGGGCAGTGTGCTCTCCGGACGCGTCTCCTACGCGCTCGGACTGGAAGGCCCGGCCATCACGGTCGACACCGCCTGCTCCTCCTCCCTCGTGTCGCTCCACCTGGCCGCGCAGGCGCTGCGGCAGGGGGAGTGCTCGCTGGCGCTGGCCGGAGGCGTCACGGTGATGGCCACCCCCTCCACGTTCGTCGAGTTCTCGCTCCAGGGCGGCCTCGCCGCCGACGGGCGCTGCAAGTCCTTCGCCGCCTCCGCGGACGGAACCGGCTGGGGCGAGGGGGTGGGACTCGTCCTGCTCGAACGGCTCTCCGACGCCCGGCGCAACGGACACCAGGTGCTCGCCGTGATCCGCGGTTCCGCCGTGAACCAGGACGGCGCCTCCAACGGGCTGACCGCGCCCAACGGCCCGAGCCAGCAACGTGTCATCCGGCAGGCTCTGGCACAGGCGGGGCTGGGTGCCGACGAGATCGACGCCGTGGAGGCGCACGGCACCGGCACCAGGCTGGGCGACCCCATCGAGGCGCAGGCCCTGCTGGCCACCTACGGTCAGGACCGGCCCGCCGACCGGCCGCTGTGGCTGGGCTCGCTGAAATCCAACATCGGGCACACCCAGGCGGCCTCGGGCATCGGCGGCCTGATCAAGATGGTCATGGCGATCCGTGCCGGCGCCCTGCCGAAGACGCTCCACGTCGACCGGCCGACACCCCACGTGGAATGGGAGTCCGGAGCGGTGTCGCTGCTCACCGAAGGCCGTCCCTGGCCGGAGACCGCCCGCCCGCGGCGGGCGGCCGTGTCCTCCTTCGGCATCAGCGGAACCAACGCCCACGTCCTGGTCGAGCAGGCGCCGGACGCGCCCGCGCCCCGCCACGTCCCCGCGACGCCCGTCGCGGAGCGGGGGACGACACCGTGGGTGCTCTCCGCGAGGACGCGGGCCGCGCTGCGCGCCCAGGCACGAGCGCTGGCCGAGCACGTCACCGCGGCCCCCGGCCTCGACCCGGCGGACGTCGGTCTCTCGCTCACGGCCCGCACCGCCTTCCCGCACCGCGCCGCCGTGGTCGCCGCCGACCGCGAGGAGTTGCTCGCCGGCCTGCGGGCGCTGGCGGCCGGCGAACCGGCCGGCACCCTCGTCGAGGGCACCGCCCAGGGCAGTGCCGGACCGGTCTTCGTCTTCCCCGGTCAGGGCTCGCAATGGGCCGGTATGGCGACCCGGCTCGCGGCCGACAACCCGGTGTTCGCCGCCCGGCTGGCCGAGTGCGGCCAGGCACTGGCGCCCTATGCGGACTGGAACCTCGACGACGTGCTCGGGGACGAGGAGGCGCTGGCACGCGTCGATGTCGTGCAGCCGGCGCTCTGGGCGGTGATGGTCGCGCTGGCCGCGACCTGGCGTGCGGCGGGAGTGGAACCGGCCGCCGTGGTGGGACACTCACAGGGCGAGATCGCCGCGGCCTGCGTCGCCGGGGCACTGAGCACCGAGGACGGCGCCCGGCTCGTGGCCCTGCGTTCCCAGGCCCTGAGAGCCCTGTCCGGCAGGGGCGGGATGGCCGCCCTGCCGGTCGCCCCGGACGAAGCCGAGGCGCTGCTCACCGAGGGCCTGTCGCTCGCCGCGGTGAACGGACCCCGGTCGGTGGTGGTGTCCGGCGACGCCGGTCCGCTCGGGGAACTGGTGTCCCGAGTCGAGGGAGCCCGCCGCGTCAAGGTGGACTACGCCTCGCACTCCGTACACGTGGAGGACATCGAGGAGGAACTCGCCCGCTCCCTCACCGCTCTCGCGCCGCGCCCCGTCACCGTGCCGTTCCTGTCGACCACGACGGGGCAGTGGCTCGAGGGCACCGAACTCGACGGCGGCTACTGGTACCGCAACCTGCGGCAGACCGTGCGCTTCGCCGAGGCGGTTGACCTCCTCGCCGCGCGCGGCCACGTGCTCATCGAGGTGAGTCCCCATCCGGTCCTCCTCGCCGACCTGGCGCCCCCGGCGCTCGGCACACTGCGGCGTGGCGACGGAGGACCCGACCGCATGACGACCGCGCTCGCGGAGGCCTTCACCCTGGGCGTGGCCGTCGACTGGCCCACGGTGTTCCCCGAAGCCCGGCACACCGGGCTGCCCACCTACGCCTTCCAGCGCGAGCGCTACTGGCTGACGCCCACCGCCGGCGGTGATGTGAGCGCCATCGGCGCCGACGCGCTCGGCCATCCGCTGCTCTCCGCCGGCCTCACCCTCGCGGACGAGGAGACCACGGTCTTCACCGGGCGCCTGTCCCTGCGGAACCAGGCGTGGCTCGCCGACCACTCCGTGGCGGGCGAACCGTTGCTCCCGGGCACCGTGCTGCTGGAACTCGCCCTGGAGGCCGGCCGGCACCTCGGCGCCCCCCATGTCGCGGACCTGACCTTGGAGGGCCCTCTGGTCCTGCCGCAGGACGCGGGGGTAAGGATCCAGGTGCTGGTGGGCGCCGAGGACCCCGCCGGCGCGCGCACCCTCGCGATCCACGCCTGCCCCGACGGCCTGCCCGGTGCCCCCTGGACCCGACACGCCTCGGGCACACTGTCCGCCGCCCCGCCCGCCGCCACCGCCGCGCCGGAGAGCTGGCCGCCCCGGGACGCCGAGGAACTCGCCATTGACGGGTTCTACGACGAACTGGCCGCGGCCGGGTTGGACTACGGCCCCGCGTTCCGCGGTCTGTCCGCAGCGTGGCGTCGCGGCGACGAGATCCTCGCCGAGGTCCGCCCGGGCGGGGGGCGGCAGGAGTCCGGCCGCTTCTCGGTGCACCCGGCGCTGCTGGACTCCGCCCTGCACGCGATCGGGCTCGGCGCCTTCCTCGAACCCGCCGGCGTGCGGCTGCCGTTCTCCTGGAGCGAGGTCGCCGTGCACCGGACGGGCGCCTCCGTCCTGCGGGTGGCGATCACCCCGGCGGGTACCGACTCGGTGTCCCTGACCGCTCGCGACGAGACCGGCGCGCTCGTGGCCACCGTCGGTTCCCTGCTGCTGCGCCCGCTCGCCGCCGCCCGGCCGGTGGGTGGCGACGCCCTGTACCGCGTCGACTGGCGAAAGGTCCCCGCGCCCGGCGGCTCGGGCGCCCGCCCCGCGCCCGTCCGGATCGTGGAGGTCGACGCGGGCGACGGCGCGCCTGCCGCCCTGCACGCGGTGCTCGGTGTCGTCCGGGAGACCGCCGCCGAGCCCGGCGGGCCCACGACCGTCTTCGTGACCCGTGGGGCCATGGCCGTACGGCCGGACGAGTCGCCGGACCCGGCCGCGGCCGCTGTCTGGGGGCTGGTGCGCTCCGCGCAGGCCGAGCACCCCGGAAGGTTCCGGCTGGTGGACCTTGCCGCGGACCAGCGGTCGGAGACGGACACAGCGAAGACGGTCGCCGCACTGGCCTCGCTCGACGAGGCGCAGCTCGCCGTCCGTTCCGGAGCCGTCCTCGCGCCGCGCCTTGTCCTGGCGGCCCCGGCGATCGCGGCGCGTGCGGACGGGAATCCTCCGTCCTTGCCCGGCGGGGAGTTCGGACCGGACGGCACCGTCCTGATCACCGGCGGCCTCGGCGTCCTGGGCCAGGCCGTGGCCCGGCATCTGGTCTCCGGGCACCGGGTGCGGCACCTCCTGCTCGTGGGCCGCGGCGGTGCGCCGTCCGCCCGCGCGGAGCGGCTGACCGCTGAACTCACCGAGCTGGGAGCCGAGTCGGTCCGGGTGGCCGCCTGCGACGTGGCGGACCGGGAGGAACTCGCCGCGCTGCTCGCCGGCGTGCCCGACACCGCCCCGTTGCGCGGTGTCGTGCACGCGGCAGGCGTGCTCGACGACGGTGTGGTCCAGTCGCTGACTCCGGAACGTCTCGACGCGGTTCTGCGGCCCAAGATCGAAGGGGCCCGGAACCTGCACGAACTGACGAACGACCAGCGGCTCACCGCCTTCGTGATGTTCTCCTCCGCCTCCGGACTCCTCGGCGCACCGGGGCAGGCCGCGTACGCGGCGGCCAACGCCTACCTCGACGCGCTCGCCGCGCGGCGGCGCTCCGCCGGCCTGCCCGGCCTGTCGCTGGCCTGGGGTCTGTGGGCCGAGCGGAGCGGCATGACCGGTGCGCTCGACGAGCAGGACCTCGCGGCCCTGTCGCGCGGCGGCGTCCTGCCGCTGGACACGGAGGAGGCGCTCGCTCTCTTCGACGCGGCCCGCAGCCGGCCGGATCCCCTTCTCGCCCCGGTGCGTTTCGACCTGCGGAGCCTGCGGGCCCGGGCACGGGACGAAGGAGTGCCCCACCCGCTGCGGCATCTGGTGCCCGCGGAACGCCCGGTCGCGCCCGCCGAGCAGGCGCACGACGGCGGCCTCGCCGACCCGCTGGACCTCGTCCGGGCCCATGCCGCGGCGGTTCTGGGGCACGCCTCGGGCGATCAGGTCGACCCGGACCACAAGTTCCTGGAACTCGGGTTCGACTCGCTGACCTCGGTGCGACTGCGCAACCGGCTGGCCACGGCGACGGGCCTGCCTCTCACCGCCACGGCGATCTTCGACCATCCGACGGCCGCGCGGCTCGCGGAGCATCTGGCCGGGCTGCTCCGGGAGCGGGAGAAACCCGTTGCGGCTCCGGTGGCCGAAGGGCCCGTCACCGCCCTCTACCGGCAGGCCTGCGCGGACGGCAAGGTGGAGGAGGCGACCGGACTGCTGGTCGCCGCAGCCCGCCTCCGCCCGTGCTTCACGCCGGGCGCACGCCCGGAGGCGGCGGCGCCCGTGCGCCTCGCCCAGGGTGGGGACGACCTCGACGGGACGGCGCTGATAGCCGTGCCCTCCCTCACAGCCATGTCCAGCCCGCACCAGTACGCGCGCCTCGGCGCCGCGCTGCGCGGCAGGCGTGCGCTGTCCGTGCTGTCCCTGCCGGGATACCAGGAGGGCGACGCACTGCCGGACAGCGCCGAGGCCGTGGTCGAGTGGGCCGCGGAGGCGGTGGCACGGACCGCGGGCGGCGCCCGCTTCGCGGTCATGGGCTACTCCTCGGGCGGCTGGCTGGCCCACGAGGTCGCCGTACGGCTGGAACAGGTCGGCACACCGGCGGACGCCCTGGTCCTGCTGGACACCTACCTGCCCGACCAGGCGGCCGACCCGGCCTTCCGCACCGAGATGACCGACGCGATGGTCGACCGGAACCAGGAGTTCGGGTGGGCGACCGACGTCCGGCTCACGGCGATGGGCGGCTACTTCGGGATCTTCCACGGCTGGACTCCCGCGCCGAGCGCCACACCCACCCTCCTGGTGCGCGCCGAGCGGTCGCTCGGAGGCGGTCCAGGGCCGTCCTGGCCGCTGCCGCACCGCGCGCTGGACGGCGCCGGGGACCACTTCACCATGCTGGAGGACCAGGCCGGCACGACCGCCGACGCGGTCGACCGGTGGCTGCGGGAGTCCGAGGCCGCCCGGTGATCCGGAAGAGCAATACCTCCTTCCCCCCCGATGTCCTGCTGAGCTGTCAGCCAGGCCGTCACAAACCCTGTGGAGCGGAAAATGAGCCGTACCGAACGCAATCGCTCGATCGTCGAGGACTGGATCAGGAGCTACAACTCCGAGGGTGCGGACTTCGTGCTCAACTTCTACGCGGAGGACGTCCGGATCGAAAGCCCCGGCCTTTTCTCCTTCCAGGGGAGGGACCGGCTGTACGAGACCGAGAAGCGGATCGACAAGGAGACGCCCGGTCGGCGGCTGGAGGTCTCCCGGCTGATAGCGGACGGCGACGTCGTGGTGGTGGACGGACTGACGTTCAACCCCGAAGGCGGCGAGGAGGAACCGTCCAGGTTCTGCGCCGTGCTCACACTGAACGAAGAGGGGCGGATCGTGAGCGACTGCACCTATCTGGATTACCGGGTGGCGACGAAGTTGCGTGAACTCGGCAGGAAGAAGAGCCAGGGCTGAGTTCCGCCGAAACCACCGAAATTCCGAGGAATGGAAACAGTCGTGACATTCACGCCGTCCCCGAGGGTCGCAGGACTCGTCTCGGAGATGACACTGGACGAGAAGCTCGGCTTCGTCAGGTACACCCCGCACCCGGACGTGCCCGCCAACACCGGGCGCATCGCCGGTGTGCCGCGGCTCGGTGTGCCCGACGTACTGGTCACCGACGGCCCTGCGGGCATCAGGGCGCCGCAGCGGGCCACCGCCCTGCCGGCCCCGGTCGCGCTGGCCTCCGGCTTCGACGAGGACCTCGCCCATGAGTACGGCGCCGTCGTCGGAACCCAGGGGCGTGCCCTCGGGCACGACGTCGTGCTCGGCCCGATGGTCAACATCATCCGGGTGCCGAACGGGGGCCGGAACGCCGAGTTGCTCAGCGAGGACCCGTTGGTCAGCTCCCGGATCGGCAGCTCCCTGGTCGAGGGCATCCAGAACGCCGGCCTGATCGCCTCCGTCAAACACCTGGTGTGCAACAACCAGGAGCTGAACCGGATGAAGGTCGACGTGCGGATCGGTGACCAGGCGCTGCGCGAGATCGAACTGCCGGCCTTCGAAGCGGCCGTGCGGGCCGGCGCCGGCTCGGTGGTAGCCGCGTCGAACAGCGTCAACGGGGCGTTCAGCGGCGGAAACCCCTGGCTGCTCCAGGAACTCCTCAAGGGTGAATGGGGTTTCGAGGGCTGGGTGGTCTCGGACTGGGACGCCACGCACGCCGCCGACTACCTCGCCCAAGGGCTGGACCAGGAGATGCCCGACACCGATCACTTCGGCGCGACGCTGCGAGCGGCGATCGTGTCGGGGGAGATACCGGAGAGCGCCCTGGACGAAGCGGTCTGCCGCATGCTGGGCCAGTTCGAACGATTCGGGCTGCTGGACGCGGAAGCCCCGCAGCGCCCCGCCCTGGACCTCGAGGCCGGCGCCCGTGTCGCGCGGAAGGTGGCGCGGGAGGGCGCGGTCCTTCTGCACAACCCCCGCGCGCTGCTCCCCTTCGATGCCGCGGCACCCAGCAGCTACGCCGTCATCGGTGCCACCGCGCTGGATCCCAGGTACGCGCCCGAGGGGAGTGTGAAGGTGCCCGCGCGGCCCACCTCGCCACTCGAGGCGATCCGCCGGACGATCGGCCCCGCGAGCCGGGTCGTGTACGCGCCCGGATACCAACCGGTGGGCGTACCGCCCGAGGGGGCGCTGACGCCTCCCTTCCGCCGCGGCGAGCTGCCCTCGGGGAAGGGCTCTCCCCAGCCCGTGTACGAGGGCACGCTGCGGGTCGACGAACCCGGTATCCACCACCTCACGCTCACCGCGATCGGGGGATGGGCCGCGATGGAGGTGGACGGGAGGCCGCCGCACTTCTCCGGGAAGTCCTTCGGCGACTCCACGACGCTGAGCCTCGACCTCGGGGTGGGCGAGCACGAACTCGTCCTGAGCGCGCTTCCGCACCCCAGGACGCCCGTCCAGCTGGAGTTCACCTGGACCACCCCGAGCCACGCCCGGCGGATGATCGCCGACGCGGCCGAAGCGGCCCGGTCCACCGACGCCGCGATCGTGTTCGTCCACGACTACATCGCGGAGTGCTACGACCGGCCGGAGCTGTCCCTCCCCGGTCCCCAGGACGAGCTGATCGAGGCGGTCACCGAGGCGAACCCGAACACGGTGGTGGTGCTGAACACCGGGTCGTCGGTTCTCCTGCCGTGGCTGGACCGGACCGCCGCCGTGCTGGCCATGTGGTACCCCGGCGAGCAGGGGGCGGAGGCGTGCGCCGACGTCCTCTTCGGCGAGGCCGAACCAGGCGGAAGACTCACGCAGACCTTCGTGCGGAGCGCGGACGAGACGGCCGTGGCCGGGGACGAACAGCGCTATCCCGGCGTCGAGGACGTACAGCACTACTCCGAGGGGATCTTCGTCGGATACCGCTGGCACGACCACCACGAGGTGGCACCGCTGTTCCCGTTCGGGCACGGCCTCTCCTACACGACCTTCGTGCTGGAGAACGCCGCGGTCCGCGCTCTGGGCGACACGGTGTCCGTCGAGGTCGACGTGCGCAACACCGGGGACCGCGCGGGCAGCGAGGTCGTGCAGGTCTACGTCGGGCCCAGCTCCGACGTCTCCTTCCCCCAGGCCGAGAGGGCACTGGTGGGTTACGTGAAGGCGCGCCTCGAACCGGGCGCGAGGACCCGGGTGCGGATCGAGGCCGACCGCCGTGCGCTGAGCGGCTTCGACCCCGCCACGGGGGCCTGGACGCTCGGTACCGGCGAGCGACGCGTGATGGTCGGCACCTCCGCCGGCGATCTGCCCCTGACCGCCGTCGTCCGCGTCGAGGAGCCCGAGCGATGAGCCGGCCCGTCCACGCACGCGAGGTCCGCCTCGCGTCCCGGCCGCAGGGCTGGCCCACCGAGAGGAACTTCGAGCTCGCCCAGGCCCCGGTCATCCCGCCGGCGACGGGCGAGATCCTGGTGCGCAACGTGGTGATGAGCGTGGACCCCTACATGCGGGGCCGGATGTACGAGGGGAGGTCCCATCCGCCGCCGTTCCAGGTGGGCAGGGCGCTGGAGGGCGGTGCGGTCGGTGAGGTCGTCGAGTCGTGCGACGACCGGTTGTCGCCGGGGGACTTCGTCTTCCACAAACTGGGCTGGCGCGAATACACCACTGTGCGAGCCGACCAGGCGCGACGTGTGGACGCCGCCACGGTGCCGCCGGGCACTCACCTCGGGGTGCTGGGCCTGCCGGGGCTCACCGCCCACGTGGGTCTGTTCACCATCGCCGGGTTCACGCCCGGAGAGAGCGTCTTCGTCTCCACCGCCGCGGGGGCGGTCGGGTCCACAGTCGGGCAGCTCGCTCGGCTGCACGGGGCCCGCCGCGTGATCGGCAGCGCCGGAACGGACGCGAAGGTGCGCCACCTGGTGGAGGAGCTGGGCTTCGACGCCGCGTTCAACTACCGCGACGGCAACGTGGTCGAGCGCTTGGCGGAGGCCGCGGACGGTCCGATCGACGTCTACTTCGACAACGTCGGAGGCGCCCAGCTGGAGGCCGCGATCGGCCGGATGGCGCCGCACGGCCGGATCGCCGTGTGCGGGGCGGTCCTGGACGAGAGGCTGGCCGACAGCGCGCCCGGGCCGCGAAACCATTCCCTCCTCATCGCCAAGCGGATCCGCATGGAGGGATTCATCGCCGTCGAGCACGAGCACCGCGCCGAACAGATCTACTCCCGTCTGGCGTCGCTGATCCGCGCGGGCCGGATCACCTGCCCGCAGGAGGTCTTCACCGGCCTGGAATCGGCACCGGCCGCGTTCCTGCACATGATGAACGGCGGGAACACCGGCAAGGTCCTGGTGGAGCTGGCGCCCGGGTGAACGACCGGGCGCGCCGGTGTTCCCCGGCGCGCCCACAGGCCCTGATCACGGCCCGGCGGCCCTCACCTCCGAGGTGGGAGCCACCGGGCCGTCCGTGTCAGGACCTCCCGAACTCCTTCTGGATGAAGTCGAAGATGTCGTCGGCAGAGGCCGAGGCCAGGGCATCGGCGGTCGTTCCGTTCCCGCCCGCACCGTCCTGACCCGCACCGTCCTGACCCGCACCGTCCTGACCCGTGCCACCCGCCGCTCCGTCCGGTACGGCGCAGAGCGCGGCCAGCTCGGTCAGCCGCTCGTGGAGCCGGGTGCGCAGCGAGTCGTCCCCGGCCTCGGCCACGAGCGTGCGCACCGTGGCCTCCAGACCGTCCAGTTCCTCGAACACAGGAGACCGGTCCTCCACCACGGTGATCAGACTCAGCAGGTGCGCGCTGAGCGCCGCGGCGGTCGGATGGTCGAAGACGAGCGTGGTGGGCAGCTTGATCCCGGCAGCGTCGCCGAGACGGTTGCGGAGCTGGACCGCGGTGAGCGAGTCGAGTCCCAGGGCGAAGAACCCCTTGTCCTCCTCGACGGCACGGGCGTCGGGCAGCCCCAGGACAGCGGCCGCGTGACCCCGTACGAGGTTCAGGAGGACCCGGCCGCGCTCGGGTTCCGGCACCGCGGCGAGTCGCTGCGCCAGGGTGCCCGCGGGAGGAGCGCCGGCCGCCGCCCTCGGGTCGGCCGCGGCGGGCGACAGGGCGCGCAGCAGCGGAGGGACGGGGCCGTCGCCCGCTCCGCGGCGCAGCTCCGCCAGGTCGATGCGGAACGGGGCCAGGACCGCTTCACCATGGCCGAGGGAGGCGTCGAAGAGGGCGAGGCCCTCCTCGACGGTGAGCGCCTTGAGGCCGTCGCGCTCGATGCGCGCCAGCCCCGCCGCGTCCAGGTGCCCTGTCATGCCGCCGGACGTCGCCCACAGCCCCCAGGCCAGCGACACCGCAGGAAGCCCTTGCGACCGGCGCACCTGGGCGAGCGCGTCGAGGACCGCGTTCGCGGCCGAGTAGTTGGCCTGCCCGGGAGCCCCGAACAAGGCCGCGGCGGAGGAGAACAGGACAAAGGCCCGCAGGTCCGCCTCACGTGTCAGCTCGTGCAGATGCAGTGCGGCGATCGCCTTGGCGCGCAGCACCGATTCGAGCCGTGCGGGCGTCAGCGACTGGACGACGCCGTCGTCCAGGACGGCGGCCGCGTGCACCACCGCGGTGAGCGGGTGGTCCGCCGGGACCGAGGCCAGAAGCCCGGCCAGCGACTCCCGGTCGGCCGCGTCACAGGCCGCCACCCGTACGTCCGCGCCGAGGGCCGCCAGTTCGGCGGCAAGCGCCGGAGCGTGCCCGCCACGGCTCACCAGGAGCAGATGGCGTACCCCGTGCGCGGTCACCAGATGGCGGGCGACTGCGCCTCCGAGAGCCCCGGTACCCCCGGTGATCAGGACCGTCCCTTCCGGGTCGAGGGCCGGAGCATCGGCCGGGGCGGCCCGTACCAGTCGCGGCGCGAAGAGCTGACCGTCACGCACCGCCACGTCCGGCTCCTCGCAGGCCGCGGCGGCTTCGAGCAGGTCCGCGCCCCCGGCGTCCCCCTCGTCGAGGTCGACGAGGGTGATCGTTCCGGGGTTCTCGGATTGGGCCGAGCGGACGAGACCGCGCACCGCGGCGACCGCGAGGCCGGGCGCCCTCCCCTCGTCGGGAAGGACGACGGCGTTGCGGGTCACCAGCACCAGACGGGACCGCTCGAGGCGCGGCTCGTCGAGCCAGGCACGCAGGAGGGCCAGGTGTTCGCCCGCAGCCGCACACACGTCGTCGTCGCCGGCCACCTCGACCAGCACCAGGTCAGGGGCGTCGGCAGACGCGAGCCCGGTCACGAAGTCCGCGAACGAGGCCTGTCGCCGGTCGCCGCCGAGCCCTCCGGAGCCGATCTCCACGGATGTCACCCGCCCAGTGGCCGGGGTCTCGATCCGCTGCCAGACCGGCCGGAACAGCGAGTCGGCACGGCGCCGGGCCGACAGGTCCTGCCGCCCGCGCCGCAGGGCCAGGGAGTCGATGCTCGCGACCGGCAGCCCCGACGGGTCGGAGAGCCACAGGGACACCTTCTCCTCGCCGGCCGGAGCGATCCTCACCCGCAGCGCCGTGATGCCCCGAGCCTGGAGTTCGGCCCCCTGCCAGGCGAAGGGAAGGCGTCCGCCCGAGACACCGCCGTCCTCACCGGGCATACCGCCGACGGCGATCGACTGGAGGGCGGCATCCAGCAGCGCAGGGTGCAGCCCGAAGGCCGAACCCTGCTGTTCGCTCTCGGCGGGCAGGGCGAGTTCGGCGAAGATCTCTTCGCCGCGGCGCCAGACCGAGCGCAGGCCCCGGAAGGCGGGACCGTAGTGGAAACCCGCCGCGCCGAACTCCTCGTAGACGCCGTCGAGGCCGACAGGATCGGCACCGGGCGGCGGCCAGCTGCCCGCGGGAGGGGCGGCGGGGGCGAGCGGGGCAGCGAGCAGGCCGGAGGCGTGGCGGGTCCATTCCCCGGCGGTCTCCGTACCGTCACCGGAGCGGGCGAACACCTGTATCCCGCGGCCACCGCGCGCGTCCGGGGGGCCGATGACCACCTGTGCCTGGACACCGCCCGGCGCGGTCAGCTCCAGGGGGGTTTCCAGCAGGAGTTCCTCGACACGAGGGAGACCGACCGCGGCCCCCGCGTGCAGGGCCATCTCAAGGAACGCGGTGCCGGGCAGCACCGCGCTGCCGTGCAGGACGTGGTCGGCGAGCCACGCGTGAGAGGACAGGGACCACCGCGCCGTGAAGAGGAAGCCGTCGCCGCCGGGCAGCGGCACGGCGGCCCCGAGGAGCGGGCTTCCCGACGGTTCGAGGCCGAGCGAGGACGCGTCGCCGTGCGCGGCGGGGCGCTGCGGCCAGAGACGCTCGTGCTGGAAGGGGTAGGTCGGCAGGTCCACGTGCGCGGCGGGACCGCCGGGGTGCAGCGCGCCCCAGTCGGCGTCGACACCATGGACATGGGCCTCGGCGACCGCGGCCAGAACCTGGGCCGCCCCACCCTGCCCGCGTCGCAGGGTCTCGCCGACGAAGACCTGTACGCCCGCGCTCTCACAGGTCTCGTGGAGGCCGATCCGCAGGACCGGATGGGGACTGATCTCGAGGAAGTGCGTGTACCCCTCGGCGGCCAGCCGGCGGACGGCCGGCTCCAGGAGCACCGTCTGCCGCATGTTGCGGTACCAGTAGTCCGCGCCGAGCGCGTCCGTGTCGAGGAAGTCGCCGGTCACGGTGGAGCAGAACGGCAGGGGTGAGGAAACCGGGGAGATCCCCTCGAAGCCCGCGAGGATCCGCTCCCGTACCTCCTCGACCCGCGCGGAGTGGCTCGGGATGTCCACGCCATGCACCCGGCGGGCCCACACGCCGTCCGCTGCGAAGGACGCCAGAGCCTCCGCGAGGGCGGTGTCGTCTCCGGAGAGCACGACCGAGCGTGGGCCGTTGACCGCGCCCACGGAGAGCAGGTCCCCCCACGGAGCGATCCGCTCGCGGGCCTCCTCCGGCGAGAGGGTCACGAACGCCATGCCACTGGTGCCGGACAGCTCGTACAGCGCCTTGCTGCGCAGGGCGACGATCCGTGCGGCCTCGTCCAGGGAGACCGCCCCGGCCGTCACCGCGGCCGCCACCTCGCCCTGACTGTGCCCCACCACGGCGGCCGGTTCCACCCCCAGAGCCCGCCAGACGTCGGCGAGGCCCACCATGACGGCGAACAGCGAGGGCTGGAGCACGTCCGCCCGCTCCGGGGAAGGTCCTCCGTCGAGCCCGCGCAGGACGCCGGTCAGTGACCAGTCCACGTACGGGGCCAGGGCCTTCTCGCAGTCGGCGATACGCGAGGCGAACACGGGTGAGGAGTCCAGCAGTTCCCGCGCCATGCCGGTCCACTGGGAGCCCTGGCCCGGAAAGACGAACACCGGCCGGGAGGCCGCGTTCGACACCCGGCCCCTGACGATGCCGGCACCCTCCGCCCCCTCGGCCAGCAGGGCGAGCGCCCCCTGGAACCCGCCCACGTCGGGGGTGAGGACGACGGCGCGGTGCCCGTGCAGGGCCCGTGTGCGGGTGAGGGCGACGGAGAGGTCCTCGGCGGACGGGGCGGTGCCCTCGGGCCACGCGGACAGGTGCTCGAGCAGGGCGCGGGCGGTGGCCCGCAGTGCCGCCTCACCGGCCCCGGAGAGCACGAAGGGCAGCGGAAGGCCGCTGTCGCCGGTGAACACCCGTGGCCCGGCGGCGTCCTGCCTCGCGCTCCGCGACCCCTCGGGGACGGCTTGCTCGGGCGGCGGGGCCTCCTCCAGGACGGCGTGCGCGTTGGTGCCGCTGATACCGAAGGCGGAGACCGCCGCCCTGCGGGGGCGTCCGGTCTCGGGCCAGGGACGGGCCCGGTCGAGCAGCCGGACGGTGCCGGACGACCAGTCGACGTGCCCGGTGGGCTCTTCGCAGTGCAGCGACCGGGGCAGGACGCCGTGCCGCATCGCCATCACCATCTTGATGACTCCGCCGACGCCCGCCGCGGCCTGGCTGTGCCCGATGTTCGACTTCAGCGAACCGAGCCAGAGCGGCCGTTCCGGTGAGCGCTCCCGACCGTAGGCGGTGAGCAGCGATTGAGCCTCGATCGGGTCCCCGAGCGTGGTGCCGGTGCCGTGCGCCTCGACCGCGTCCACCTCGTCGGGGCGCAGCCGCGCGTTGGCGAGAGCCTGCCGGATGACCCGCTGCTGAGAGGGGCCGTTGGGGGCGGTCAGGCCGTTGCTGGCACCGTCCTGGTTGACCGCCGACCCGCGGAGCACGGCGAGGACGCGGTGCCCGTTACGGCGGGCGTCGGAGAGCCGCTCGAGCAGGAGCATGCCCACCCCTTCGCTCCAGCCGGTGCCGTCGGCGCGGTCGGAGAACGCCTTGCAGCGGCCGTCCGGGGAGAGGGAACCCTGCCTGCTGAACTCGATGAAGGACGCGGGGGTGGACATGACGGTGGCACCGCCCGCGAGGGCCAGGTCGCACTCGCCGCGGCGCAGCGACTCGGCTGCCAGGTGCAGGTTGACCAGGGAGGACGAACAGGCCGTGTCGGTGGTCACGGCGGGGCCCACGAAGCCGAAGGTGTAGGAGAT
Organism: Streptomyces sp. NPDC031365; assembly: GCF_055569765.1. Lineage (NCBI taxonomy): Bacteria > Bacillati > Actinomycetota > Actinomycetes > Kitasatosporales > Streptomycetaceae > Streptomyces > Streptomyces sp. NPDC031365. The sequence continues at coordinate 17,911 of NZ_JBVIIM010000031.1, forward strand.
CCGTCCTGAGGCGACGCTGCCCGCGCTGCCGTTGATGACGTAGCCGGCGAGCTCGTCCTGGTCCTTCAGCAGAGCCTCGTAGTCGTGGTACATCGCCGAGGCGAACACGCCGGTGCTGCTGCCCTTGAGCATCGACATGTCGATGCCCGCGTGTTCGACCGCCTCCCAGGAGATCTCCAGGAGGAGTCGTTGCTGCGGATCCATGGCCAACGCTTCTCGGCGGTTGATGCCGAAGAAGTCCGCGTCGAAGCCGGTGGCCTCCCGCAGGAACCCGCCTTCGCGGGTGTACGTGTGGCCGGGGCGGTCCGGGTCCGGGTGGTAGATGCCCTCGTTGTCCCAGCCGCGGTCGTCGGGGAACGGACCCACCGCGTCGGTGCCGGAATCCACGAGCCGCCACAGGTCCTGCGGCGAGTTGACGCCTCCGGGATAGCGGCAGGCCATGCCGATGACGGCCAGGGGCTCGTGTGCCGCGTTCTCCAGTGTCTGCAGTCGCTGACGCGTCTGGCGCAGCTCGGTGGTCGCCCGCTTCAGATAGTCGCGCAGCTTCTCGTCAGCCGCCATGGAATCCGTCTCCTCCTGTGGAGCTGTCGCCCGGTGCCGGAGCGACGGCGACGGAGCCGCCGTCCGGACCGGTGAGGGTCCGCAGCAGGCCCAGGCGGCTGATGGTCCTGTTCATGTCGATCGGAAGGGCCCCGTCTCGGAGGCAGGCCTCCAGAGGGCCCTCACCGACCAGACTCAGGCGCGCGTCGCGGTCACAGAGCACGTCGACGAGGTTGGCGAACCGCTGCGCCGCGTCACGGTGGCCCGGCGTCAGGAGGGGCAGCCCGGACAGCACCCAGGTGTCGAAACGGTCTGTCAGGGAGAGGTAGTCGCCCGTCGAGGTCGCCGAGTCGCACAGTTCGTCGAAGTCGAACCAGACCAGGCGCCCGCGCACGGCGAGTGCGGGGAGGTCCCGTCCACCAGTGGTCACCGCGCACCGTTCCCCGGCCGTAGGAGGTGCCAGACCCGCCGCGGCGAGCTGCTCCTCGGCGCCCGGCCAGAGGTAGAAGCCCCGTTGGAACTCCGCCCTGGGTTCCTCCGGGCGTCCCGCGGACCGGTAGTCGGCGGGACCGGCCACTTCGACGATGTCCATGGAGCGTTCCAGCAGAGCGATCGTCGACTCGAAGAGAGGGCGATGGACCGGATTGGGCAGCAGATCGCAGGGAGCGTAGTTCGAAGTCGCCAGCAGCGGAATCCGCTGCTGGAACAGGGAGGTGAGAACCCGGCCCATCATGACGGCGTCGCCGGGGTCGTGTACGTGGAACTCGTCGAAGTACAGCAGCCCGCAGCCCTCAAGAAGCGAGGCGACGGCCAGGTCGCAGGCGCGCCGGTCGGTCCGGTGACGGGCGTACGCGGTGTGGAACTCCCGGAAGAACTCATGGAAGTGGAAGCGTCGTTTGTGCCGTAAGTCCAGCGAGTCGAAGAAGACGTCGGCCAGCCAGCTCTTGCCGCGCCCGACCGGCCCCCACAGGTACAGGCTACGAGGAGTGGCGCCGCGCCGGAGGAAGCGGCGTCTCCCCGCGATCTCCTCGCCGAGCCGGGTGAGCCGACGGGCAGCGGCGCGCTGTGAGTCGTCCAGTGTGAAACCCGCCCGGCCGGCCGCGGTTTCGAAGGTCTGCGTCACCGTGCCGGGTCCTCGTTCCGCGGTCGACGTCGAAGCGGTGCAAGTGATCAGAGTCGCGGCGATGGTGTCAGAAACCCCCTGTTCCTGCCACCCGCGTCCAGCTGTGATGATGATCACTTCTGTGGCCGGCCTGCCGCGCCCACCGAATGGAACACTGTGCGTCATGGGGGCACAGGGACAGTGGCTGGAACCGCCTGCCTCGGTCGCCGAGTGGGCCGCGCTGGCATTGGTCAACTACGGCCACTTCACCACGATGCGGGTGGAGAAGGGCGCGGTTCGCGGTCTGACGCTGCATCTCGAGCGCCTGGTCAGGGATTGCCGTGCGGTGTTCGGTGTCGCGCTGGACCCCGCGGCCGTTCGCGGTGATGTCGCGGCGGCCGTCGCGGACGCGGCAGAACCGCTGACCGTGCGGGTGACGGTCTTCGACCCGGACCTGTCCCTGGGGCTACCGGCCGCAGCGGCCCGTCCGCGGACCCTGGTCACCGTCCGCCCCGCCCCCGCCCTCGATCTGCCTCCGCAGCGTGCGCTGCCCGTTCCGTACGTGCGGCAGGTGTTCTCGGTCAAGCACACCGGCCTCTTCGAGGCGTTGCACCTGCGGCGGGCGGCGCAGTTGGACGGCTGGGACGACGTCCTGTTCACCACGCCGGACGGCCTGGTCGCCGAGGGCGCCACATGGAATGTGGGCTTCGTCGAAGGAGACCGGGTGGTCTGGCCGGAGGCTCCCCAACTGCCGGGCGTCACCCAGGCCCTGCTACGGCGCACCGGAGTTCCCTGGGTCTCGCGGCCGGTGTCCGTCCGGGAACTCGGCTCGATGGATGCCGCGTTCGCCACGAATGCCGCGGTGGGCCTGCGCCCACTGGCCGCCCTGGGGGCCACCGGTTTCTCCAGCGATCACCCGGTCGTCGACCTGCTGCGGGAGCGCTACGCGCGGATCGCCGCCGAGTCGCTCCACTGACATCCTCGAACCTCAGCACCGAACCGACGGGGTTCGGCACGCGCGAACCGGCTTGCTATGTCGCACGGTCCGGCCGGAGCACCACGTCGCGCTGATACCAGGTGCCTGGCTCACCGCTGAGGTGGGCCGGGTCGGCCGGGCCGACAGGGAGGAACCCGGCCTTGGTCAGCACCTTCTGGGACGCTGCGTTCCGGCGGGCGGTGGCAGCCCGCAATGTGCGCAGCCCGTGCCGGGCCGCCGCCAGCCGGCACAGCTCCCGCACGGTCGCGGTCGCCACGCCACGGCCGGCAACATGCTGGGCGACCCGATAGCCGAGTTCCGCAGTGTGGTCTTCGATGTCGATCAGATTGAACCTGCCGAGTACCGAGCCGTCCTCGGCGACGAGCACGTGGAAGGCGCAGATACCGGCTGCCTGCTCAGCCAGCAAGGCGTTGTAACGGGCGGCGAACTGGTCGAAGAAGTCGTCGCCGCGGTCGGGTACCGAGGCAGCGAAGTAGGCGCGGTTCGCCAGCTCGAAGGCCAGGACCGCCGGGGCATGACCGGCACACAGCCGCTTCAGCACGGGCATTGCCCGACCTTATCCAGATAGTGCGCCGCGCCCACCTGAGTTATTGCCAGTGGCGGCGGTGACGGCGGTGACGGCGTTCGGCGCGGGTGTCGGAGACCTCCACGCGCAGCCGCACGCCGTCCGCCTCGGCGGCCAGCCGGACGTGGAAGTCCCGGCCGGGGACACGTCCGTGCCGTACGGCGTTGGCGCACAGCTCGGCGGTGATCACGGCCAGCGTCTCGTTGACGTCGCTGTCGTAGGGGTGGCCCCGGGAGTCCGGACACTGCGCGACGAAGAGCCGGGAGAGGCGGGCACCGCGCGGGGTCGAGGTGAACGCCATGGCGAACTCGGTGGGGAGGCGAGGCCAGGGCAATCGGCCGGTGCCGCTGAGGGAACGTCAACAGTCCTCTCGTGGACCTCTGCGGCGTGAGCTCGGAGAGACCGACAAATGCGTGGCACCCTCCTCCCTGCCCTCCCTACACTCACCGGGCAGGCGCCGCCCCCTTCCCGGGGCCGCGTATCCATGACCAGTGAGGGGAGTCCGGCCGTGCGTGACCACGCCGCCGTCGCCGCTCCCCGTTCCCGGTCCCGCCGGTCCATGGTGATCCTGGTGTCTCCGGCCGTCCGGTGCCCGCTGCGCGCCCGGCACCGGATGCCCATGACGCACGTCTGACCACCGACGACGCCCCCGCATCAAGGGGCGTCCGACGCCGTGCGCCGGGCACATCGCGCTGCCCTTTCCCGGAACACCCGAAAGGCCACGGGCCATGCGCAACCCGATGAACGCCAACCCACTCGCCGCCGTCCGCAACCTCGGCATCCTCGCCCACGTCGACGCCGGAAAGACCACCGTCACCGAGCGGATCCTGTTCGCCACCGGCACCACGCACAAGCGCGGTGAGGTGCACGACGGCACCACGGTCACCGACTTCGACCCGCAGGAACGCGACCGGGGCATCACCATCTTCGCCGCCGCCGTCAGCTGTGCCTGGGACGGTCACCGGATCAACCTCATCGACACCCCGGGCCACGTCGACTTCGCCGACGAGGTGGAGCGCTCCCTGCGCGTCCTCGACGGCGCGGTCGCCGTGTTCGACGCGGTCGCCGGTGTGGAGCCGCAGAGCGAGTCGGTGTGGCGGCAGGCGGACCGGCACGGTGTGCCGCGCATCGCGTTCGTCAACAAGATGGACCGGGCCGGAGCCGAGTTGGACGCTGCCGTCGCCTCCATACGGGAGCGGCTGCACCCCGCACCCCTGCCGGTGCAGTTGCCGATCAGTGCGGAGGACACCTTCAGCGGTGTCGTCGACCTGCTCCGCATGCGGGCCTTGACCTGGTCCGACGAGGGCGAGGCACGCGACGCGGCGCCCGTGCCGCAGGAACTGCGTGAGGAGGCGCACCGACGGCGCCGGCTGCTGGAGGAGGCCGTCGCCGAGCTGCATCCCGGCGCGCTGGAGGAGTTCTGCGACACGGGCGCGATCGGCACCGGCACGCTCACCGGCGCCCTGCGGGACCTGACCCGCAGCGGTGACGCCGTCGTCGTCCTGTGCGGCTCCGCCTACCGCAACCGCGGCATCGAACCGCTGCTCGACGCCGTACTCGCCTATCTGCCGTCGCCGCTCGACGTGCCACCGGTGCGCGGCACGCACGACGACGGCACCGACCGGCTGCGGGCCGCCGACCCGGCGGCACCGCTGGCCGCCCTCGCGTTCAAGGTGAACGCGACCGCCACCGGGCGGCTGACCTACCTGCGCGTCTACGCGGGGACGATCGAGAAGGGAGACACCGTGTGGGACGCCACCGCACGCCGCACCGAGCGCATCGGCCGCATCCTGCGCGTCCGGGCCGACCGGCACGACCGGCTGGACCGTGCGACCGCCGGGGACATCGTCGCCGTGGTCGGACTGAGGTCCACCCGCGCCGGCTCCACCCTGTGCGCGCCCGGCGCCCCGCTGCTCCTGGAACCTCCTGGTGTCGCCGAACCGGTCGTCTCCGTGGCCGTCGAGGCACTGAAGGGCACGAACACCGGACGCCTGGCGTCGGCGCTGGCGAGACTCGCCGAGGAGGACCCCTCGCTGGTGGTGCGCACCGACCCCGAGACCGGCCAGACGGTGCTGTCCGGCATGGGTGAGCTGCATCTGGAGGTCGCGGTGGAGAAGGTCCGGCGTGATCACGGACTGGGCGTCAACGTGGGCCGGCCCCGGGTCGGTTACCGGGAGACCGTCGGCCGCGGAGTGTCCGGGTTCGTGTACCGGCACGTCAAACAGGACGGCGGGGCGGGCCAGTTCGCCCATGTCGTCCTCGAGGTCGAACCTCTGGACTGCCCGGAGTCCGGCTTCGAGTTCCGCTCGACGGTCGTCGGCGGGCGCGTTCCGCAGGAGTACGTCCGCGCCGTCGAGGCCGGCTGCCGGGACGCACTCACCGAGGGGCCCCTGGGCGGGCATCCGGTGACCGGGCTGCGGGTCACGCTCACCGACGGGTCGACCCATGTGAAGGACTCCTCGGACACCGCCTTCCGCACCGCCGGACGGTTCGCCCTGCGGGACGCCCTGCGGGCCTGCGCGATGGTCCTGCTGGAACCGGTGGTCGAGGTCACGGTCACCGTGCCCGAGGACGCGGTGGGCGGCGTGCTCGGTGATCTGGCCGCGCGCCGCGGCCGGGTGACCGGCTCGGTCACCCGGGCGGGCGGCACGGTCGTCACCGCGACCGTGCCGCTGGCCGAACTGTTCGGGTACGCGACCCGGTTGCGCAGCCGCACCCAGGGCCGTGGCACCTTCACCACCCGGCCCACCGGCCACGCCCCCGCACCGGCTCCCGCACCGGCGCGGTAAGGCCTGAACGGCGGCCATGAACGGCGGCCCCTCCCGCAACTCAGCCGGGAGGGGCCGCCACCGCCGCCGTAGGGGAACGCCCGACCGTCGGCGTCGGTCAGGGACGTGCCCCGGCGCCGGGGTCAGGGATACGACACGACCTTGGACGGCACGGTGTCGCTGCCCGAGGTCGGAGCCCCGGTGTCGTTGATGACGCACTCGTACTGCCCGTGCCCGCTCAGCGAGACGACCAGCAGATGGTGGAAGCGCACACCCGGCCGGTCCGGGGCGGCGAAGCCGTGGTGCTGGACGATGCCCGGGTTCACGTTGTAGTAGCAGTAACTGCCCATGCCCCAGCCCTCGTGGGCGGTGACCCGGTCGCCGACCCTGTACGCCGCGTAGCCCTTCGTCGAGCCGTTCTGGATGGCGGCCTGGTCGGGTGCGTCGTACGCCTTCTCGTTCTGGAAGAAGATCGTGCGGCCGCGTTCGCCGTTCCACTGGACGTCGTACTTGTTGAAGTGTTCGACGAACAGACCGGTGGCGAGGACGTCGTGCCCGTTGACGACGACTCCGTAGTCGCAGCGGTTGGTCTCCCAGCCGACGCCGTCACCGTGGTCGGCGCGCCAGACCCAGGTGTGGTCGATGATGGTGTGCCGGGCGTTGACCACCATGCTGGTGGTCGCCTTGCCGGGCCCCGCGCCGCCGATCCGGATGAAGACGTCCTGCACGGTGATGGGGTTCGAGGAGTGGTCCCGGGAGGCGCCGTCCGGGCCGATCTCCAGCAGGGTGGGGGAGTTGACCGGCCCGGCGTCGATCAGGAAGCCGGCCAGCCGTACGCCGTCGACGTCGGCGACCTTCAGGGCGGTGACGCCGTTGTCGGGGATCAGGGTGGCGTAACCGAGGCCCAGGACGACCGTGCCCGGGCGGTTCACCCGTACGGGCTGGTCGACCCGGTAGATGCCCGGAGTGAACAGCAGGTCGAGGCCCTGGGCGAGCGCCTGGTTGAGCGTGGCCGCCGAGTCGCCGGGCCTCGCTACGTAGAAGCGGTCCAGCGGCAGGGAGGTGCCGCGCGGGGTGCCGTTGCCCCAGGTGACACCGCGCGCGTTGGCGCGCAGTGCGGGCAGGAAGACCCGGTACCGGTCGCCGTCGAGGTACAGGAAGGGCTTCTCGCGGGAGAGCGGTGTCGTCTCGAGCGTGGTGTACGGCGGGTCGGGGAAGCTCTGCGCGGGTGCGCCCTCGACGCCGGAGAACACCATGTTCCACACGGCGTTGGTCCAGCCGCCGACCGAGCTGTCCCGGGTGTACCACTGCTGCTGCGAGTACGGCCCGACCGTGCCGTCGACGCGGCTGTCGGCGATGTAGCCGCCGCTCGCCCAGCCGTAGCCGGACGGGGCCAGGTTGAGGCCGCCGCGTACGTGCATCCGGCGGAACGGCGCGGCCTGGGCGACCGCCCAGCGGTTGGTGCCGTTGACCGGGACGAGCGCCAGGTTCTCCGCCGAACGCCAGAAGTTCTGTGTGGCGTTGCCGTCGAACCAGCCGGCGTCGACCGTCACGTCACCGTTGATCGTGGTGTCGTCGGGGGAGAGGCCGAGCCCGGAGACCGAGGTGTAGAAGCCGATCTGTGCGTTGAGCCCGTGGTACGTGCCCGGCTTGAACAGCAGTTGGTAGCGGCCGGTGCCGAACTGTGCCGACTCCTGGCGGGCGAACACCTCGTCGAGCGTGGCCTGGATGCCGGGCGTCGACGGGTCGAAGACGATCACGTTGGGGCCGAGATCGCCGCCGCCCTTCAGCCGGCGCGGTTTCCCGCGTCCCGCCGCGGGCGCGGCCGAGGCGGCCGAGGGCAGTCCGGCCAGCACGGGAGCGACGGCTGCGGCGCCGAGAACGGCACGGCGGCCGATCGCGGGCCGCCGGGAGGGCGGCGGGGAGGACGGGACGGACGGGGAGTCGGACGTCATGGGGCGGCTCCTGGTTCAGGAAGTGAACGGCGTGGGGTGGTGGGAGCGCTCTCTCGCCGCTGAATGGTTCATCCGCGGAACGAATGAGTCAAGGGGTGCCGCACGAGTTGGGTGACTCCGTCCAAACCCTTGACGCGGCGCGTCCGCAGGGTTTAACTCACGTCCTAAATTAAGCCATGAGGCACTGCCGGTGCGACTGCTGTCACGGCTGTAGGCACTGCCCGTATGCACGTCCCGTACGCACTTCCCGGAAAGGGACACCAGGAGCCATGCGCAGTATCCGAGCCGCGGCCACAGGCGCCGTCATGCTGTCTCTCGCACTCGCCGCCTCGGCCTGCGGAGGCGGGTCGAGCACGGGCGGGTCCAACGACTCACCGAAGGAACTCACTTACTGGGCCTCGAACCAGGGCGCCAGTATCGAGATCGACAAGAAGGTCCTCCAGCCCGAACTCGACACGTTCGAGAAGCAGACCGGCATCAAGGTCAAGCTGGAGGTCGTGCCCTGGTCCGACCTGCTCAACCGGATCCTGACCGCCACCACCTCCGGCCAGGGCCCGGACGTGCTGAACATCGGGAACACCTGGTCCGCGTCGCTCCAGGCGACCGGTGCCCTGCAGCCGTGGGACGCGAAGCGGTTCGAGAGGATCGGCGGCAAGGACCGTTTCGTCGACTCCGCGCTCGGCTCCACCGGTGCCGCCGGCCAGGACCCTGCCGCCGTCCCGCTCTACTCGATGGCGTACGCCCTCTACTACAACAAGCAGATGTTCGCCGACGCCGGCATCGACGGCCCGCCGGCCACCTGGGACGAACTGATCGCCGCCGGCAAGAAGCTGTCCAGGGACGGCAAGTGGGGCATAGGAGTGGAGGGTTCGAACCCCGCCGAGAACATCCATCACGCCTTCGTCTTCGCCAAGCAGCACGGTGCCGACTTCTTCACCGCCGACGGCACGGCCGACTTCACGAGCGACGGCGCGGTCGCAGCGGTCAAGCAGTACGTCGATCTCATGGCCAAGGACAAGATCATCGCCCCGGGCAACGCCGAGTACGCCCAGAACCAGTCGGTGAGCGACTTCGCCAAGGGCAAGACCGGCATGCTGCTGTGGCAGTCCGCCTCCGCCAACCTCAAGTCCCAGGGCATGAGCGAGGACACCTACGGCATCGCCCCGGTGCCCGTGCGGTCCGGCACCCCCGGCACGGGCAAGCAGGTCAACTCGATGGTCGCCGGCATCAACCTCGCCGTCTTCAAGAACAGCGACAACCTCGACGGCGCCACGAAGTTCGTGAAGTTCATGACCAGCGACGCCGAGCAGAAGATCCTCAACACGGCGTACAGCTCCATCCCGCCGGTCAAGGCCGCCCAGGAGGACGCGGCCTTCAACTCCCCGGCCAACGCCGTGCTGAAGGACACCCTCGCCACGAGTGCCGTCGCCCTGCCGCAGGTGCCCGACGAGTCGCAGTTCGAGACCGCCGTCGGTACGGCCGTCAAGGAACTGTTCGCCGACGCCGCCGCCGGACGCGAGGTGACCACCGGCTCGGTGAAGGCCGCGCTCACCAAGGCGCAGCAGCAGATGCCCAGGAAGTGAGCCCCGACGCCGCGATGACTGCCACTGCTCCCGCAGCGGAGGCGGCCGTGCGGAAGAGCTCCCCCGGTGCGGCCGGCCCTCGCCGCCGCACCGGGCGGATCCGCCGTATCGGACTGCCCTACCTGCTGCTCCTGCCCGCACTCCTCCTCGAACTGCTCGTCCACCTGGTGCCGATGGTCATCGGCTTCGTGATGAGCTTCAAGGAACTCACCCAGTTCTACATCCGCGACTGGGGCACCGCCCCCTGGGCCGGCTTCGACAACTACTCCGTGTCGGTGGACTTCGACGCCCCCGTCGGAGAGGCACTGCTCCACTCGTTCCTCGTCACCATCGCCTTCACCCTCCTGTCCGTCGGGCTGTGCTGGCTGATCGGCACGGCGGCGGCCGTCTTCCTGCAGGACACCTTCCGCGGCCGCGGCCTGCTGCGCGCCCTGTTCCTGGTGCCCTACGCCCTGCCGGTCTACGCGGCCGTCATCACCTGGGTGTTCATGTTCCAGCACGACAACGGCCTGGTGAACCACGTCCTGCACGACCAGCTCGGCATCACCGACAAGCCGTCCTTCTGGCTCATCGGCGACAACAGCTTCGTCGCCCTGCTGACAGTGTCGGTGTGGAAGGGCTGGCCGTTCGCCTTCCTCATCGTGATGGCCGGCCTGCAGAACATCCCGCGCGAGCTGTACGAGGCCGCCGCCCTCGACGGCGCCGGAATGATCCAGCAGATACGCCGCATCACCCTGCCCTCGCTCCGCCCCGTGAACCAGGTGCTGGTCCTGGTCCTGTTCCTGTGGACGTTCAACGACTTCAACACCCCCTACGTCCTCTTCGGCAAGGCCGCCCCCGGAGCAGCGGACCTCATCTCGGTCCACATCTACCAGGCGTCCTTCGTCACCTGGAACTTCGGCACCGGATCCGCGATGTCGGTCCTGCTCCTGCTGTTCCTGCTCGTCGTCACGGGCGTCTACCTCGTGCTCACCTCGCGCCGGCACAGGACCGCCTCATGAGCCTGCCCCGGTCCCCGATGGCCCCGCCCCGCTCCTTCCTGTGGTACCGGCGGATCTTCCTGACCCTGCTCACGGGTTTCGTCATGGTCCCGGTCTACGTCATGATCTCGAGCTCGCTGAAGCCGCTCTCCGACGTCACGGGCGCATTCCGCTGGCTGCCGACCGAGTTGACGATTCGCCCGTACATCGACATCTGGTCCACGGTCCCGCTGGGCCGCTACTTCGTGAACTCGCTCGTCGTGGCGGGCGCCGCGACCGTCTGCTCGGTCGTCATCGCGGTGTTCGCCGCGTACGCCGTCAGCCGCTACGACTTCCGGGGCAAGCGCGTCTTCACGGTGACCGTACTGTCGACGCAGATGTTCCCGGGCATCCTCTTCCTCCTCCCGCTGTTCCTCATCTACGTCAACATCGGCAACGCCACCGGCATCGCCCTGTTCGGCTCCCGCGGCGGGCTGATCCTGACGTATCTGACCTTCTCGCTGCCGTTCTCCATCTGGATGCTGATCGGCTACTTCGACTCCGTCCCGCGCGACCTGGACGAGGCGGCGCTGGTGGACGGCTGCGGCCCGCTCGGCGCGCTCTTTCGCGTCGTCGTCCCGGCGGCCGTCCCCGGGATCGTCGCGGTCGCCGTCTACGCCTTCATGACCGCCTGGGGCGAAGTCCTCTTCGCGTCCGTGATGACCAACGACACCACCCGCACCCTGGCGGTCGGCCTCCAGGGCTATTCCACCCTCAACGACGTGTACTGGAACCAGATCATGGCCGCCTCCCTCGTGGTGAGCGTCCCCGTGGTCGCCGGATTCCTGCTCCTCCAGCGCTACCTCGTCGCCGGCCTGACGGCAGGAGCCGTCAAGTGACCGGCTCCCCTGATCCCGAAAGGACTTCCGTGACCATCGACTACGCCGCCCTCCCCGACGACTTCCTGTGGGGCACGGCCACCTCGGCGTACCAGATCGAGGGGGCCGTGGCGGAGGACGGCCGTTCCCCGTCGATCTGGGACACCTTCTCGCACACCCCCGGCACCATCGACCACGGCGACCACGGCGACATCGCCTGCGACCACTACCACCGCTGGCGCGAGGACATCGGCCTGATGCGCCGTCTCGGCACCAACGCCTACCGTCTGTCCATCGCCTGGCCGCGGGTCCTGCCAGGCGGTGACGGCCCGGTGAACGACAAGGGCCTGGCCTTCTACGACCGGCTGGTCGACGGCCTGCTCGAGGCCGGCATCACCCCGTCGGTCACGCTCTACCACTGGGACCTGCCGCAGACCCTCCAGGACCGCGGCGGCTGGCCCGAACGCGACACCGCCGAGCACTTCGCCGCGTACGCCTCCGTCGTCGCCGAACGCCTCGGCGACCGCGTGAACCACTGGGCGACCCTCAACGAGCCCCTGTGCGCCGCCTGGATCGGCCACCTCGAGGGCACGATGGCCCCCGGCCGGACGGACCTGACCGCCGCCGTCCGCGCCTCCTACCACCTCCTGCTGGGCCACGGTCTGGCCGCCCGCGCCATCCGCGCCGCCGCCCCGGACGCCCGGGTCGGCATCGTCAACAACCTCTCCACGATCCACGCCGCGAGCGACAGTCCCGAGGATTGGGCCGCTGCCGTCCGCATGGACGGCCACACCAACCGCTGGTGGCTCGACCCGGTCCACGGCCGCGGCTTCCCGGAGGACATGCGCGAGGTCTACGGCGTCGAACTCCCCGAGCGGCAAGGCGACCTGGAGACCATCGCGGCCCCACTCGACTGGCTCGGCCTGAACTACTACTTCCCCCAGGTGGTCGCCGCCGACCCGAACGGCCCCGCCCCCTACGCCGCGTTCGTCCGCCGCGACGGCGTCCCGCGCACCGGCATGGACTGGGAGATCGACGCGAGCGGTATCGAAGCACTGCTGCTGCGCCTCACCGACGAGTACGGCGCCCGCAAGCTCTACGTCACCGAGAACGGCTCGGCCTTCCCCGACGTCGTCCGCCCCGACGGCTCCGTCGACGACCCGGAACGCCAGGACTACCTCGCACGGCACCTGGCCGCCTGCACCGCGGCCGCCCGCAAGGGTGCTCCGCTGGCCGGCTACTTCGCCTGGTCGCTGCTGGACAACTTCGAGTGGGCCTACGGCTACGACAAGCGCTTCGGGCTCGTCCACGTCGACTACGACACCCAGACCCGCACCATCAAGGGCTCCGGCCACCGGTACGCGGACATCATCCGCGCTCACCGCGCCCGTGCACGGCGCGCGGCCTGACGTTCCGGTGGGCGCGGGGGCGGGCCCCCGCGCCCACCGGCGCCGGGGCTCAGGCGTCGCCGTTGAGCACGGCGGCGGTGAGGACGTCGCCGGCCACACCCCAGCCCCCGTCGACAACCTCGTCGACGAGCACGACAGTGGTGGCACGGGCCCGCTCACCGTAGATCTCCACATACAGGTCGGTGGTGCGCTCGACCATCTTCTTCTTGTCCTCGGGGGTGAGGGTGCCCGCGGGGACCTTGAAGTTGGCGAAAGGCATGGCTGTTCTCCTCCGGAAGCTCTGTCTCATGATGCGGACGTCGTAGGCCGTCACGGGACGTCGTACGGACGTCTCGGGGGTGACCGGCACGATGCGCGGTCGGATGCTCACACCATGCCCCCGTTGGCCCGCAGGACCTGCCCGTTCACCCAGTGCCCTGCCGGACCGGTGAGGAAGGCGGCGACCCGGGCGATGTCCTCCGGGGTGCCCAGCCGTTCCAACGGCGGGGTCTTGGCGAGCCTGTCGATCTCCTCGGGCGTCTTGCCGTCGAGGAACAGGTCCGTGGCCGTCGGCCCGGGGGAGAGGGTGTTCACCGTGATGTCCCGGCCGCGCAGCTCGCGGGCGAGGATCAGCGTGATCGACTCGATGGCGGCCTTGCTCGCCACGTACGCCCCGTAAGCGGGGAAACGCGCACCGACCACGGAGGTCGACACGCCCAGGAAGGAGCCGCCCGCCCGCAGCCGCCGAGCGGCCTGCTGGGCCACCACGAAGGCGCCGCGGATGTTGGTGCGGTGCACCGCGTCGAGCACCGCCAGATCGAGGTCGGCGATGGGCGACAGGGCGAGACGGCCGGCGCAGTTCACGACGACGTCCACGCCGCCGAACTCCTGTTCCGTCCGGTCGAACAGCGCGGCGACCGCCTCTTCGTCCGCCACGTCCGCCCGCACGGGGACCGCCCGCCCGCCGGCGGCGGTGATCGTCCCGGCCGTCTCCTCGGCCGAGGCCGCGTCCCTGGCGTAGTTCACCACGACGGCCAGACCGTCCCGGGCCAGCTCGAGCGAGACCGCGCGGCCGATGCCGCGTGATCCGCCGGTGACGACGGCAACCCGCGGGGGTGCCGGTGTGGAAGGCGTGGAAGGGAAGTCGTTCGTAGTCATGTCCTCCACGATGCGCGGTGCCGGCCGGCGGAACCAGGTGATGTCATCCCCTGGGCCGGCGCCCCGGCCGGGCGGAGAATGGCCGACATGGGTTCTGCGAAGTACACCGAGCTGGGAGCGTTCCTGCGGTCGCGGCGTGACCGTATCCGGCCGGCCGACGTGGGGCTTCCGGCCGGGCCCCGGCGCCGGGTGCCGGGGCTGCGCCGGGACGAGGTCGCCCAGCTCGCCGGGGCATCCGTGGACTACTACAACGAGCTCGAGCGGGGCGCCGGATCCCAGCCGTCGGAGCAGATGATCGCCGCACTGGCCCGGGCGCTGCGCCTGACCGCCGACGAGCGGGACTACCTCTACCATCTGGCGGACCGCCCGGTGCCCGCCCCGGGCGGTCCGGCCTCACACGTCCATCCCGGCATGCTCGACCTGCTCCAGCGGATGCCCTCGACACCCGCGCAGGTCATCACCGATCTGCATGTCACGTTGGTGCAGAACCCTCTCGCGGTGGCGCTTCTGGGAGACCACTCCCGCTTCCAAGGGCCCCGGGCCAGCTTCGTCCACCGGTGGTTCACGGAGGCCGACGCCCGGCGTCTGTACCCGGAGGCCGACCACGCCACCCAGTCCCGTGCGTTCGTCGCCGACCTGCGGGCGGCCGCAGCCCGGCGGGACGCCAAGGACGTCGAGGCCACGTCGATGATCCGGTCGCTGCTCGACACCTCGCCCGAGTTCGCCGCACTGTGGGCCGACCACGACGTGGCCTTCCGGCGCGACGACCGCAAACGCATCCAGCACCCCGCACTCGGCGTCGTCGCGGTCAACTGCCTCAACCTGTTCAGCGAGGACGGCAGGCAGCGCCTGCTCTGGTTCACCCCCGCCCTGGGCACCGACAGCGCCGACCTGCTCGGCCTTCTCGCGGTCCTCGGCACCCAGGACGTCGTCGACCCCGCACCCTGACGGGACGCGGCCGAGCCGGGACGCCCGCACCCGGGACGGCGTGTCCCGGTCGTCCCCACCGCGCACGGAGACACGGTCTCCGGGATCCGCCGGCGCGGTGGTGGCCAGGCGGTCGGGCGCCGCCGGCCGGAAGGGTCCGGCCGGACTTGCGGATCGGCAGCACGGTGAGGTCCGCCGCGCCGGAGTGCGGGGCGGTGATCAGAAGGGCAGCGAGAGCAGCAGCACCGTGTCCGGCGGCCGTTCGAACGCGTTCGACACCGCCTCCACGACCATGTCCGCCGGTCCGGCACCGGCTCGCTTCGAGTCGACCCGGCGGGGGTGGGCGGTCCGACGCCCGGGCCCCCTGTGCGGGGGAGGGAACCCCTGCACACCGTGGCTCCCCGTCCGTGCGCGCCGAGGCGTCA
The DNA here is from genome assembly GCF_055569765.1 of Streptomyces sp. NPDC031365. NCBI lineage: Bacteria > Bacillati > Actinomycetota > Actinomycetes > Kitasatosporales > Streptomycetaceae > Streptomyces > Streptomyces sp. NPDC031365. The sequence continues at coordinate 33,156 of NZ_JBVIIM010000031.1, forward strand.
GCGCTTGAACCCGCCCTGCCCGACGGGTCGTTCTTGGTTACAACTGTTGACCGTTCATCGTCATGCCCCTACGTTGACGGGACTCTTGAGAGCGCTCTCAGAAAGGTGGCTCATGAGATTCCGTAGACGTCTCGCCCTCCTGTCGGCGGCTGCCCTGGCCGCCACGGGACTGGTGGCGACCGCTGGTGCAGGGTCCGCCTCGGCCGCCACCGTCCCCGTGGGCAAGGGAAGTCACAGCGATGTCCGGCCGGCCGGAACGCAGGGACCGTCCAACAACAGCGGTCAGGCGGTCGAGCCGAAGGTCACGTCCGCCGTGGCGGACAAGCCGGTTCCGACCAACGACTGGTGGTCCTCACTGGCCTTCCAGCGCTTCGCCGCCAACCCGTGGTCCGAGAACATGTACGGACACCCCCTCACCTACAAGGCGGTGTCCGGCGGACTCGAGGTCGGCCATCCGACCACGCACCAGATCGTCGGTGAGGGCCGCCAGTACGAGTTCCCGCACAAGCCCGACCTCACCCTCGGTCTCACGGGTCTCAACTCACCCGACGCCAAGGCGGACGGCTGGAGCGACTGGACCGTCACTCCGTACTGGAACGACGGGACACGCACCCTGCGGGCGACCATCGGCCACGGCATGCCGTACGTGTACGCCGAAGGCACGGGCGGCGCCGCGCAGATCAGCGCCGCGGCCACGCCGGCCGTGTTCGCCGACCGCGGCAACGTCCTCGGGGTCACCATCTCCGGCCACCACTACGCGCTGTTCGCCCCGAGCGGCAGCGACTGGACCGTCTCCGGCAGCGACATCCGGGCCGACCTCGGCTCCGAGGACTACTTCTCCCTGGCGGTCCTGCCGAGCAAGGACGCGCTCGCCGACTACCAGAAGTACGCCTTCAGCTTCGTGACCGGCTCCCAGGTGGACTGGGACTACCGGGAGGGCGACGGTGAGGTGGAGGCCACCTACAAGCTGATCACCGAGCCGAAGGAGGGCGAGGAGACCGGCACCCTCCAGGCGCTGTACCGCCACCAGTGGCTGCACACCTCCGACCCGCTGACCGACTACACCTACGTCTCGCCGCGCGGTGAGATGAAGGTCCGCGAGGGCACGTCCTTCACCACCGTGCAGAAGGTGAACGGCGTCCTGCCCGGGCTGCCGAGCGCCGCGGGCGTCGACCGGGCCAAGCTCAGGACGTACATCGAGGACGTGCTGGCGCAGGACGACCCGTTCAGCGGCGCCGTCGACACCTACTGGACCGGCAAGGCCCTGGGCAAGCTCGCCCAGCTGGTGCCGATCGCCGACCAGATCGGCGACACCGCGAGCCGCGACAAGCTCCTTGGACTGCTCAAGGCACGTATGCAGGAGTGGTTCACCGTCGGGGGGCCCTCGGAGTTCTCCTACGACCAGAAGTGGCGCACCCTCATCGGCTACCCCGCCTCCTACGGCAGCGACCAGGAACTCAACGACCACCACTTCCACTACTCGTACTACGTGATGGCCGCGGCCGTCGTCGCACAGTACGACCCGCAGTGGGCCGCCGACTCGGAGTGGGGCGGCATGGTCGGGGAACTGGTCAAGGACGCCGCCAACCCGGCCAGGAACGACACCAAGTACCCCTTCCTGCGGGGTTTCGACGTCTACGCCGGCCACAGCTGGGCCGCCGGCCACGAGGCCTTCGCCGCCGGCAACAACCAGGAGTCGTCCTCGGAGTCGATCAACCTCAGCGCCGGCCTGATCATGTGGGGTTCGGCCGTGGGCGACAAGGCGCTGCGCGACCAGGGCGTCTACATGATGATGACCGAGTCGGAGTCGATCGCGCAGTACTGGTTCGACGCCGACCAGCAGGTCTACCCCGAGGACTTCACCCATGACGCCGTGGGCATGGTCTGGAGCAGCGGCGGCGCCTACGCCACCTGGTGGACCGCCAACCCCGAGGAGATCCACGGCATCAACTTCCTTCCCATGACCGGTGGTTCGCTGCACCTGGCCCGGGAGAAGGACATGCTGCGCCGCAGCGTCGCGGAGATGGAGAGGGAGAACGGCGGACCGGCCGTCGAGTGGCGCGACATCTTCTGGCAGGTCCAGGCACTCTACGACCCGGCCAAGGCGATGCAGCAGTGGAACCAGGGGAACGGCGGATACGTGCCCGAGGAGGGCGAGACCAAGGCCCACACGTACCACTGGGTCTCCACGATGAACTCCATCGGCGCCCCGGACATGTCCGTCACCGCCAACATGCCGACGGCTGTCGCCTTCGACAAGGACGGCACCACGACGTACGCCGCGCACAACTACGGCACCCAGGAGTGCTCCGTGGTCTTCTCCGACGGCGGCGTCCTGAACGTCCCGGCGAAGTCGACCGCGTCCGGAGCGGGCGACGACACGAGGCTCGATACGCTCTGCGGCGCCGTAGGCGGCGGTGAGGAACCGCCGCCGGACGACGAGAGGCCCACCGCGCCCGGCACCCCGGCCGCGAGCGACGTCACCGACACCTCCGTCAAGCTGACCTGGGCCGCGGCGACCGACGACAAGGGCGTCACGAACTACGACGTCTTCCGCGGCACCGCCAAGGTCGCCACCGCCACCGGGACCACGCACACCGACACCGGGCTGGCCCCCGGTACCGAGTACACCTACAGCGTCAAGGCCCGCGACACCTCCGGCCAGGTCGGCCCGGCGAGCGGCACCGTGACCGTCACCACCACCGGTGACGCTCCTCCGCCACACGTCACGGGGGACACCTTCTACCCGCGCTCGGGCGGCGGGCTCGCCACCGAGGCGACCGCGACGGCCGGCTCCGACACCATCCCCTCGGCCGGCGGACAGAACAACGACGGAACCCCGAGGACTCCGCTCGTCTACGAGGTGAAGAACGTCAAGGGCACACTGGAAGCGGGCTCCACCACGGCGTTCACCTTCGCCGTGGACGCGGGTACCTCCGTCGGACACGCCCAGCAGGCCCGGGTGTCGTACGACCTGACCGGCGACGGCACGTTCGACCGCGTGGAGACGTACCGCTACTTCGCCACCGACCCGGTCCCCGGCTGGGAGGAGTACTCCTCGGCCCGGCAGGGGCTGCACTCCGCTTCGGGCACCCTCGGTGACCTGGACGGCGGCACCGTTCGCGTCGAGGTCTGGAGCGCACTGGGCAACGGCCCCTCCACCCTCCAGGTGGGCAAGGGCTCGGTGCTGACCATCCCGTTCGCCTGACCACGGGCCCGGTGGCGTGCCGGCCGGGCACGCCTCTCCCACCGGGCGCCCGCACCCGGCCGGGCTCCGGTGACTCCGGGGCCCGGCCACGGCGGCGGGGCTTCTCCTGGTGTGCGTCGGGGCTCCGGTGACTCCGGGGTCCCGACGCAGCCGTCAGGTGGCGGTGAGCAGTGACTCAACGGCCTGTGACGTGGCTGGATGGCGCCTCACGAGCGTGACGCCCGGCGAGGGCCCACCGGCCCCCGCGGCCCACTCGCCGTCACACCCCAGCAACACCGACACCGCGTCGCACGCCGCCGGATGCGCAGCCAGCAGCCCGGCGCCCGACGGGACCGGGGCGCGGGAGGATGCCCAGCCCTCCTCACAGCCGAGCAGCTCCGCCACCGCGTCGCACGCCTCCGGATGAGCCGTCAGCAGCGTGGCGCCGAGGGGGACCTCGGCCGCGGCCTTCGCCCGGGAAACGCCGAAAGGACCCGTCTCCGGCATCCGCCACGGCGGTATCCACGCGTCCAGCGCCGCCAGCCGGCCCGGGAAGATCCGCCCCGCCTCGCGGACCAGCAGCGGAGCGAGGTCCGCCGCGCCGGAGCGCAGGGTGGTGATCAGGAGGGGCAGCCAGGGCAGCAGCACCGTGTCCGGAAGCCGCCCGAACGCGTTCGACACCGCCTCCACCACCACGTCCGCCAGCCCCGGCACCGGCTCCAGGGCCTGCACGAAGCCGCTGAGGTAGCGCGGGTAGGCGGGCACCACCAGCGGGTTGTCCAGCAACTCGTCGCACCGGGCCCGCAGTTCCGCCCGGGACAGGGTGCCGAGCTGCACCTGCGCCGCCCACAGCAGAGCCGTCTTTGACGGGTCGTCCGGGTGCGACTGGGCGACCGCGAGCTCCAGCTGGGTCCGGTCGCATCCCAGCGACAGCGCGAGGCTCTCCATGCTGAACAGGAAACCGAGCATCGCCGCGACCTGCCCCACCGTCGCGTCCTCGTCCCGGAACGCCGTCGGCAGCAGCGTGCAGTAGTGGGCGTACCCCGTCTTGACGAAGGACTCGATCCACCCCGGCAGCACCGGCTCGCTGGTGCGGTAGTACGCCAGCAGCGCACGTGCCCGGCGCAGCACCTCCGGCGCCCCGTCGACACCGCGCTCCGCGGCCAGCACCTTCAGCGCGTGCGTGCCGAGCTCGTCGGCCAGACGGCGGCCGCGCAGAAACAGCAGCGTGTCCTCGACCGCCGCCAGCACGGTCGCGGTCGTCGCCTGCGGCCCGTACGCGTCGCGCCGCAGCCGCTGCTCCAGTACCTGCTCGACGCTGACACCCTCGTAGCCGAGCTCGATGAGGGCGCGCTGGTGGGTGCCGAGGGCCAGGTCCCAGGACTCCTGGATCGACCGCTCACCGAGCCGCCGCTCACCCATGATCGGCCGTGCCGCACCGTGCGGCATCAGCCGACGCAGCATCCACAGGATGTCGGAGCACGTCTCGAGCTCCGGCCGGGACGTCATGTCCAGCAGGGCCCGCTGCACACCGCGCTGTTGCAGCTTCAGCCCCAGCGGCTCGAGCCGGTCGTACACGTCGCGGGCGAGCGGCGGCAGGGCCTCGTAGCCCACCTGTCCGATCCGGTCGCCGCCCATCATGATCTCGACGAGCCGCCGCACGTCCCGCCGGCCGGGGACGCTGTCCTTCTCTATGCAGGTGACCGCCGCGTCCTGGAAGTCGTACGGCGTCGGCTTGGCCCGGTCGCGCATGCCGGCGAGCAGGATGGACGTCTCGAACACGGCGATGGCGTCGGCCGTGGAGGCGAGGTAGCCGTCCCGCCGGGCCGCGCGCACGATGTCCACCGACCAGCCGAGCAGTTCGGCCTCGTCCAGAGAGTCGAGCACGGGTGGCCTGCGCAGGAAGCCGGTCAGCCGGTCGTCGGCCGCCGTGGCCGGCGGCGCCGATACGGCCGGAGCGGCGGCCGCCGGCTTCTTCGCGGACTTCTTCGTCCCCGCCTGACCCTGGAGCCGGTACGGCTTCACCCGGGTCCGCTTCAGGTTCTTCGCCCACTCCGTCGCCGCGATCGACACCGAGCCCGGGGCGAGGCCGAACTGCGCCTCGATCGCGGCGTGACTGGACGGGATCAGCCCGTACTGCCAGGTGGTGGCGGTACGCGGTGAGATCGTGAACGTACCGGCGCTGCCGTGGACGCCGAACTCCTCGACCCGGCTGGCCGCGTGGAACGCCCCGCACACGTACAGGCAGTCCTCCGGGTCCGTGCCGGTCGCCGCCAGGTGTTCGCGCATCCGCGTCCACATGTACCGCTCGCGGTCCTCGTCGACCCGGACCCGGGCGCCGTCACCGGGGGCGAGCCGCCGGAACAGGCTGCCGATGAGGAACATGACCTGGCGGTAGGTGTCATGGCCGGCGGCGCTGTCGCCGAGCGGCACCTCGACGTACTGGTGCCACCACTCCGACCAGTGCCGCACCTTGCCGTGGCGCAGCAGGTGCTCCTCCAGTTCGGCGAATCGCGGACGCAGGTCACCGATCTCGACCCCGACGGCCTCACCGTGCAGCGCGGCCTCCGCCCCGGCCGGTGGCTCGCTCCCCTCCGGGACCTGTTCGCCCCTGCTGTCCCACTGGAAGACATGGTCCGAGGACCGGTCGACCAGGACGAGTTCCACCCCGGGCGTGTCCAGGGCGTACGCGATGGCCTGGTACTCGGCCGACGCCTCGGTGATCGGCGCGACCACCGACAGCGGTGCCCACTCCTGGGGGAAGCCGTCGATGTCACCGGCGAACGCCTGCACCGCCACCGGAAGCCGGCAGTTGCGCAACTCGGTGAGGAGCGGCGCCATGTCCTCGCACAGCTCCAGGTACACGACCCTGGGCTGCTTCTCCCGCAGCCTGCGGGCCATGGCGAGCGCCGAGGCGGGGGAGTGGTGACAGACGGGGAAGATCTCCAGCGGCTCGCGCACCGCGCGGTCCACGTCGTCGACCATGCCGAGCAGGATGCCCTCCAGGGCGTCCTGCCCGCCCGCGAACGTGGTGGCCGCCTCCCGCAGTTGCCCACGCAGCGCGTCGAACGACGTGCCCTCCGTGCTCTGCTGGGGCCCGCTCATGACAGGGTGGCGATCGCGTCGCGGCCGCCCTCCAGGAACTCGGGCCAGGAGCCGCCCTCCTCCTTGCTGCGCGGCTCGACCACTCCGTGCAGGTACTTGTTGAGGATGGCCAGGTCCTCGGGCTCGCGCCGGGTCAGTGAGCCGACCAGCGAGGAGGCGAGGGTACGGGCGGTGAGAGCGCGCTCGCCGAAGAAGTTGCTGTGCAGGACGGCGTCCTCCAGGACACCGATCTGCTCGGCCGTCGACAGCGCCGACTCCAGCTTCTCGTCGTCGCTGCCGGCCGCCGCGGCCGAGGCGCGCAGATCGGCGAAGCTCTGCAGCAGCACGTCGAGCAGGGTAGGCGGCACATCCAGCTCGATCGAGTGCCGGCGCAGCAGCTCCTCGGTGCGGAACCGGACGATCTCCGCCTCGCTCTTCTTGTTCGTCACCACCGGGATGCGGACGAAGTTGAAGCGGCGCTTGAGCGCGGACGACAGGTCGTTGACCCCCCGGTCGCGGCTGTTGGCCGTGGCGATGATGGAGAAGCCGGGCTTGGCGAACACGATGTTGTCGTCGCCGCCCCCGCTCTCCAGCTCGGGGACGGAGATGTACTTCTCGGAGAGGATCGAGATCAGCGCGTCCTGCACGTCACTCGTGGACCGGGTCAGCTCCTCGAAGCGGCCGATGACGCCGCCCTCCATCGCGGTCATGATCGGCGAGGGGATCATCGACTCCCGCGACTGCCCCTTGGCGATGACCATGGAGACGTTCCACGAGTACTTGATGTGGTCCTCGGTGGTGCCGGCGGTGCCCTGGACCACGAGCGTGGAGTTGCGGCAGATCGCGGCCGACAGCAGCTCGGCCAGCCAGCTCTTGCCCGTGCCGGGGTCGCCGATGAGGAGCAGGCCGCGGTCGGAGGCGAGCGTGACGATGGACCGCTCGACGAAGCTCCGGTCACCGAACCACTTCTGCGACACCTCCCGGTCCAGTCCGTCGGCCCGCTCGGAGCCGAGGATGAACAGACGGACCATCTTCGGGGACAGACGCCACGAGAACGGCTTGGGGTTGTCGTCGATCGACTCCAGCCAGTCGAGCTCCTCGGCGAACTTGATCTCGGCGGGCGCGCGCAGCAGGTCGGACATGAAGGAAGAGCCTTTCGTACGGTGATCGAAGAGAGACGTGTGACGCTGCCGCGTCGATCACGTGAGAAACGTCTTGAGTTCGTGCACGAGCTTCTTGATGTGGCCGGAGAGCACCGGCGTACCGAGGTCCTTGAACCGCTCCCGGAACCAGGGGTTGACGCTGCCGCGGCCCCCGCTGGTCACCGAGCCCACCGGGATGAACTTCGCCCCCGAACGGTGGATGGCGGCCATGCTGTCGAACAGTTCGTGCGTGCGCCATTCGTAGAAGTCGGAGATCCACACCACCACCGTGTTGCGCGGCTCCGCGATCTTCGGCTGGGCGAGCGCCATGGCGACGGTGCCGTCGGTGCCCCCGCCGAGCTTCGTCCGCAGCAGCGTCTCGAACGGGTCGTGCGACCACGGCGTGAGGTCCAGCGCCTGCGTGTCGTACGCGATGAGGTGCACGTCGACCTTCGGCAGCCCGGCGAAGATGGACGCCAGGATGGTGCAGTTGACCATCGAGTCGACCATGGAGCCCGACTGGTCCACGACCACGATCAGCCGCTGCGGCGTCGTCTTGCGGCTGGTGTGCCGGTAGTAGAGCCGGTCGACGTAGAGCCGCTCCTCCTCCGGGCTCCAGTTGGTGAGGTTCTTCCAGATGGTGCGGTCGATGTCGAGGTTGCGGAAGACCCGCTTGGGGGGGACGGACCGGTCGATGTCGCCGACCGTGGCCTTCTCCACCTGGCTGCGCAGGACCTGGGCGACCTCGTCGACGTAACGCCGGATGAGCGCCTTGGCGTTCGCCAGGGCCACCCCCGAGAGGTTGTCCTTGTCCCGCAGCAACTGCTCGATCAGCGACATGCTCGGCGTCAGCCGGGAGGCGAGGGCAGGGTCGGCCAGCACCTCGCGCAGGTGCATCCGCTTGACGAGACCGGCCTCGATGGAGCCCAGCTCCGGCCCGATCCCGGGAATCAGCCGGCTGAGATCGGGCGTGGGCCCGCCGACACCGGTACCGGTCGGACTGACGCCCCCTCCGGCCCCCGCCGGCTGAACGCCGCCGCCACGCCCGCCCCGCAGGTCCCCGGGCCGGCACCCCAGCGCCCGCTCCAGCCAGCCCGCGTCGGACTGCCAGCGGGCCAGCTGCTCGGCGGTGACGGTACCGGAGCCGGAGGAGAACACATTCAGCAGCACCTTCGACGCGAGCGCCGCGCGCCGCACCTCCGCCGCCCGGTCACGCGTGGCGTCCTCGTCCGGTGCGGGCGTCATCAGCCCGTCGAGCTCGGCGGCCAGCTCCGGATGCCGCTGCACCACCGAGTCGACCGACGCCCCCGGGTCGAGCAGGGCGGACGGCAGACCGATGTCCTCGACCACGGCCAGGCTCGCGGATTCCAGTGAGGCCTGCTCCTCGGGATCGAAGAGGCGGGCCAGCAGCCGCCAGTACAGCACCTGCCGCCGGTTCTCGTCGGGATCGGGGACCGCGGCCCCGGCAACGCTCTCCTCGCTCATTTCCGCAGCAGCTTTCCGGCACGTTCGCGCAGCACGGTGACGGCGTCGGTCGCCGCCTTCTCGGCCCGCACGCCGGCCTTGTCGGTCGTACCCCCGGCCCATGCCCCCGCATGCACGGCGACGGGCTTCTTCCGCACGGTCCGCTCGACGGCGAGCGGCTGGAGCAGGAACTCCCCGGCGTCCCAGCGCAGCAGCCCGACACACGCACCGGACGAGGCGACGGCCTCCGGGGTGAGCGGACCGGCGGCCGGAACCCGGCCGACGTCCACGGCGAGACGCCCCCCGGCGAACCGGAAGGCCACCCCGTCCTCGCCGTCCTCCACGCCGTACCCCTCCACCAGCACGGGCACGGCGATCCGCGCGGGATGCCGGTCCAGGGGCGAGACCGGGGAGGCGGCCGCGGAGGGCAGCGCCACCCGCGCGGTGGCGAACACGTCGGCGGGCTCGCCCGTCCTGGCCCGGGTGTCGTCCCAGACCAGATCGCCCTCACCGGTGACGGGCATCGCGTCCACGTCCACGGCACGCCCCTCACCCACGGCGGCCAGCAGGGACATGTGCGGCCGGAGCAGCTGCCACAGCCCCGCCCCGACGACGGTGTCGGGCTTCGGCGCGGACACACTGGCCCGCACCAGCCGCGGCGCGCCCCCGTCCGCCGGCTCGAACACGGCGTGTACCTGCGCCTGTACGGCGGTGGCGTGCTCCTGGACGTCGACACCGAGCGGCAGCAGACGGCCTGTCACCTCCGCGACAGCGGGGGCGGAGACCGCACCGGGCAGCGTCAGCAGCATGGCCCGCGACCACAGATCGGCCCACCGGCGCACGGGAACGTGCTCCAGGGACGCTCCGGGGCAGGACGCGGCGAGTTCCGCGGCGAAGCCGTCGAGCAGCGCGGCAAGGCGGCGCAGACCGGGTTCCGGGAGCATCGCGGACACCACGGGCGCGGCCCCGGCGACCAGGTCGTGATCGATCCCGTGCCATCCGGCGCGCGCCAGATCACACAGCCAACTACGCGCGGCCACATGCAGGTTGACCGCGTGCGCCGCATCCCCGGCCGCAGCGGTGCCGCCGTCCTCCCCGGCGCGCGGCCGCCCGACGGCCTCCTCGGCCCGCACGACGAGCGCGTCGTGCACGGAACCGAGCAGTGCGGTGCGCGCGGCGGCGAGCGCCACGAAGTGGTCCTCACCGGCCGCACCGGCCGCCGTCTTCTCGGCCGCCTCGGCGACCCGTCCGGCCAGCGGTGACCCGGCGACGGCCTCGGCGAGCCCGGCGAGCCCGACGGCCTGCGCCGGCTGCGGACGGAGCAGCCCGTCGACGAGGGCCTCGTCGAATCCGTCCACGGCGGTGAGTGCCTCGTCGAGCCCGGTGATGACGTCGGTCAGCAGATCGGTGCGCATCAGGCCACCGCCCTCGTCGTCGGGAACCACTGCATCTCCGGCAAGGGAGCGGTGGTCGGCGCGAATTCGAGATAGGCCAGATGCCGCAGGAACCGGCTGAACACCTGGGCCGCGGCCGAACTGTCCCCCTGAGCGGGCCGCGTGGCGTACATGGCACTGAACACGGAGTGCGCGCCCGGGTCCTCGTCGGTGACCTCGGCCTTCAGGTACCGGGCCACGCGCTCGACGCCGTACTGCAGCACGGCCTCATCCACCAGCGCGCGTATGTGATTGCAGAAACCGCCGCGCGCCCCGCCGCAGGGACGGTTGTTGTTGGTGCTGCACGCGAAGGCGTACGTCCCGGTCTCGACCGACGACACATACACCCGCCCGATGTCCGACCCGCTGGACACCACACCCTGCAAGCGCCCGTCGGCCAACTCGACGAACGGCACCTTGGCCAGCTTCCGCGGCCGCGCGGACGGCACCACCCGCGCCGTGCTCGACCTCTCCCAGACGGACAACGCACCATCTCCCATACATGCGAAAGGGGACGTCCTCGCCGAACCGGCGGAACACGAAAGAATCTATCGACGACCACTGACAACGCCGCCCGGACCGGGGCCCCGGCCCTGCGGGCGCTCTTGACGCGCGGCGGAGGACGCGGTGTGCGGCGGCACCTTTCCGCCGTCGACCACCCGGCCGCGCGGCACCGCCGGTGTCCGGGGGCGTAGCAGGTCCCACGGGTGGCCAGGACGATGGGCCCCACCGGTGGAAATGTGCGCTTCCCGTCCGTCCCGCAGGCGCCACCCGCACCGGCCGCGGGCGACGCATCACCAGGAGCCGGCCCCGGGGGCGCGGGGTGGTGACGGGCCACCTCCCCGATTCATGGCGGCAGGCGAGTCCCGTACGCGTGAGGCGCATCACTCCTGGATACCCCCCGGGGCATAAGACGGGCCCTGCTACGGTTGAGTCATGGCATACCCCCCTGGGTATTTCTGAAGGCAAGCGAGCAGGAGTTCCCCGCATGGTTCCCGAGATCGACCAGCAGCGGTTCGCCGAGGCGCACACGGCAGGCGCCCTCGTCGTCGACGTCCGCAACAGCGGCGAGTACCGCGCCGGCCACGTCCCCGGCGCCCGGTCGGCACCTCTTCCCAACCTCCCTCTCGAACTCGCCGGGCTGCCCAAGGACCGGCCGGTCCACGTGATCTGCCAGAGCGGCGGCCGCAGCGCACAGGCGACCTCCCTGCTCCGCGACCTGGGCTACGACGCCCACAGCGTCAGCGGCGGCACCGCCGCCTGGATCGACGCCGACCGCCCCGTGGTCACCGGTGACGAGCCCGGCACCCGCCCTGTCCCGACCACTTCGGAGGAGACGCGATGATCACCGTCCTGCCCGTCGAGACCCCCGGCCTGGGGGACCGCACCTATCTCGCCCACGACGGCGTCGTGGCCCTGGTGGTCGACCCCCAGCGGGACTACGACCGCGTCACCGCGCTGGCCGACGCCGCCGGAGTGCGGATCACCCACGTGTTCGAGACGCACATCCACAACGACTACGTCACCGGCGGCCTGGCCCTGGCCCGTGAGGTGGGCGCGCAGTACCTGGTGAACGCCGACGACGAGGTCTCCTACGAGCGCACCCCGGTGCGCGACGGCCAGGTGATCGACGTCGGTGACACCCTGCGGGTGCGGGTGATCCACACCCCGGGCCACACCCACACCCACCTGTCCTACGCCCTTGAGGCCGACGGGCAGCAGGTCGCGGTGTTCACCGGAGGCTCCCTGCTGTACGGCTCCACCGGACGGCCCGACCTGCTGGGGCCGGACCACACCGACACCCTGGTGCGGGCACAGTGGCGCTCGGCGCGCCGGCTGGCGAAGGAACTGCCGGACGAGACGGCCGTCTACCCCACCCACGGGTTCGGCTCGTTCTGCTCCGCGACCCAGGCCGCCGGACTGTCCAGCACGATCGGCGAGGAGAAGCGGACCAACACCGCGCTGACCGCCGACGAGGAGGCCTACGTCGAGCAGCTCCTGGCGGGCCTGGATGCCTACCCGGCCTACTACGCCCACATGGGCCCGGCCAACTCCGGCGCGCCCGGCAAGCCGGACCTGTCCGCGCCGTCCGTGGCGGAACCGGCCGAGCTGCGGCGCAGGATCGAGGCCGGGGAGTGGGTGGTGGACCTGCGCGACCGCACCGCCTTCGCCGCCGGGCACCTGGCCGGCAGCCTCAACTTCGGGCTGGACGGCCAGTTCGTCACCTACCTGGGCTGGCTGATCCCGTGGGGCACCCCGGTCACCCTGCTCGGCGAGAGCGCCGCGGACGTGGCCGAGGCCCAGCGTGAGCTGGTCCGCATCGGCATCGACCGCCCGGCCGCCATGGCCACCGGCGGGCCCGAGGACTGGACCGGCGGCGAGCCCCCGGCCTCCTACGACCGCGCCACCTTCGGCGACCTCGAGGCCGCCCTGGCCGGCGGCGACGACGACCTCGTCGTCCTGGACGTGCGCCGCAACCAGGAGCGCGACGAGGCGCACATCCCCGGCTCGGTGCACATCCCCATCCACGAGGTGCCGGGGCGCCTGTCGGAGATCCCCGCGGGCCGCCTCTGGGTGCACTGCGCCGGCGGCTACCGCGCCGGAGTCGTCGCCGCGCTGCTCCACGCCCGCGGCCGCGACGTCGTCGCCGTCGACGACAGCTTCGACAACGCCCTCGACCTGGGCCTGTGCACCCTCCGCTCCGACATCCCCGCGACCCGCGACAACCGACAGGAGACCAACGCGTGACCACCCCCACCACCCCCCGCAGCCTGACCATCGACGAACTGCGCGCCAGGCTCGACTCGACCCACCCGCCGCGCCTGCTCGACGTCCGCTCGCCCGCCGAGTTCGAGGGAACCCACATCCCCGGCTCCTACAACGTCCCGCTCGACACCCTGCGCGAGCACCGCGAGGAACTGACCCGGCACCTGGACACCGACGTGGTGCTGGTGTGCCGCTCCGGCCAGCGCGCCGGCCAGGCCGAACGCGCCCTCGCCGAAGCAGGGCTCCCCGGCCTGGCGGTCCTCTCGGGCGGCATGACCGCCTGGGAGAAGTCCGGTGCCCCGACCAACTACGGTCAGGAGCGCTGGGACATGGAGCGCCAGGTCCGCCTGGCCGCCGGCTCCCTGGTGCTGGTCGGCGCCCTCGGCAGCTTCGCCGTCCCCGGTCTGCAGGCGCTGTCCGCGTTCGTCGGCGGCGGACTGGCCTTCGCCGCCCTCAGCAACACCTGCGCCATGGGCGTACTGCTGTCGAAGATGCCGTGGAACCGCACCCCGTCCTTCGACCCGCGCAAGGCCGTCGCCCAGCTGGCCGACGGCAGGTGATCAGCATGATGCTGACGCTCGTCCTGGTCCTCGCGCTGCTGGTCGGCGTCTCCCTCGGGCTGCTCGGGGGAGGCGGGTCGATCCTGACCGTGCCGCTGCTGGTCTACGTCGCGGGCATGGACGCCAAGGAGGCCATCGCCACCTCCCTGTTCGTCGTCGGCGTCACCTCCGCCGTGGGCATGATCAACCATGCCCGCGGCGGACGGGTCCGCTGGCGCACCGGCGTCCTGTTCGGGGCGGCCGGCATGGCGGGCGCCTACACCGGTGGACTCCTCGGCGGCCGCATTCCCGACGCCGTCCTGCTCATCGCCTTCGCGGTCATGATGATCGTCACCGCCGCCGCCATGCTCCGGTCCGGCCGCCGCACCGACGGCCCCGACCGGACCCATACGCAGCTCCCGGTGGGGAGGATCCTGCTGGACGGTGCGGCCGTCGGCCTGGCCACCGGCCTGGTCGGCGCGGGCGGCGGCTTCCTCGTCGTCCCCGCTCTGGCCCTGCTGGGCGGGCTGCCCATGCCGGTCGCCATCGGGACCTCACTGCTCGTCATCGCGATGAAGTCCGCCGCCGGCTTCGCCGGCTACCTCTCGAGCGTCCAGATCAACTGGAGCCTGACCCTGGCCGTCACCGGCTTCGCGGTCGTCGGCAGCCTCGCCGGGGCGCGGCTGGCCGGGCGCGTCCCCGCCCACGTCCTCTCCCGGCTCTTCGCCTGGTTCGTGCTGGCCATGGGCACCTTCGTCCTCATCCAGCAGGCCCCCGCCCACATAGCCGTCCCGGTCCTCGCAGCCATCGCCTCACTGGGCGCCGGTGCGGGTGTCTGCTACGGCTTCGTCGCCCGCTGCCCGCTGCGGCGAGCCGTCCACCGGACCTAGTCCCCTGCCGCCCCGGCCCCCCGCTGCCCCGGCGCACGCCCCTTCGGCGCGCCGGGGCAGCGGCATGTCGTGCCGCCGTCCCCATACGCTCCCCGCGGGGCAGGCGGGAGCACCCGTGGAGCGCCGGCGGAATGACCCGCCCCACCTCGGTGTTATGTACCCCAGGGGGTATTCGGCCCCCGAACTTCGGTGAAACGGAAGGAACCGTCCCATGAGCACCGTCGCCCTCACCGCCGCAGACTTCGAGCAGACCGTCACCGGCAACGACATCGTCCTCGTCGACTTCTGGGCCGCCTGGTGCGGACCGTGCCGGATGTTCGCCCCCGTCTACGAGAAGGCCTCCCAGGCACACTCCGACATCGTCTTCGGCAAGGTCGACACGGAGGCCGAGCAGGCCCTGGCCGCCGCGGCGGACATCACCTCCATCCCCACCCTGATGGCCTTCCGCGAAGGCGTCCTGGTCTTCTCCCAGCCCGGCGCCCTGCCGCCCCAGGCCCTGGACCAGGTGATCACCGCCGTCCGCGGGCTCGACATGGACGAGGTGCGCGCCTCCCTCGCCACCCAGAGCTCCGGCCAGTGACCGCAGCCGGGTCCCCGCCCGGTCCGTAGAGAGGAACACCCATGGTCCAGCTCCCCGCCGACCAGGTACGGTCGGCCGCCAACCGGCTCAAGCGCGCCCAGGGCCAGCTCGCCGGCGTCGTGCGCATGCTGGAGGAAGGGCGCGACTGCGAGGACATCGTCACCCAGCTCGCCGCGGTCAACCGCGCCCTGGACCGGGCCGGCTTCGCCATCGTCGCCAGCGGTCTCAAGCAGTGCCTGACCCAGGAGGGCGGAGCCGACAGCCTCGACACCCAGAAGATGGAGAAGCTCTTCCTCTCCCTCTCCTGAGACACTCCCGCCCTCACCGGGCGGGCCACGACCGGGCGAGGAATCCCGGGGCGCCGTCTCGCCGACCCGCGCGCGGAACCGTCAGGGCGGTCGATTCTCCGGCGCACCGGGCGGTACGCCATCCTGCGGCACCCGTCGCGGCTGAACGCCCTGATCCACGGGCAGGTCCGGGCCGCCGGGCCGCCGGGCCCTTCGCTCTCGGCCCCTGTCGGCTCGCCCAGGCGCGCCGCCGCCGGAGCCCGGCCGTGCGGGAAGCCACCCCGGCGGCGCCCGGGACGGGCGAAGTGCCCCGCCGCGCAGGTCTCCGCGCCCCGCCCGCGGTGTGCCCTGGCTTCGCGGTGGCCCCGCCGGCCTCGCGGCCGCCTTCGTGTGCGCCGGGACCGCGACGTGGGAACGGTGCTCAGGCCAGCGACAGGAACAGCTTCTCCAGACGGGCGCGCATCTGGTCCCGGTCGCCGTCCATCTGTCCGCCCTCGGCCATGCAGTGCTGCAACCCCGTCGCGATGATCGCGAAACCGGCCCGGTCGAGCGCCCGGGAGACCGCGGCGAGCTGCGTGATCACATCCTCGCAGTCCCGCCCCTCCTCGATCATCCTGATGATCCCCGCGATCTGTCCCTGCGCCCGTCGCAGCCGGTTGAGCACGCTCTTCAGCTCGTCGGCCGCCATGTCCAGTTCCACACAGCCTCCTCCATTGATACCCCGCAGGGTATTCTAGTCCGTTCGGCACTCATCCGGACGGAAAGGCAGAGGCAACCGCACGGCGCCCTCACACACAGGAGCACCCCCGGCCCCGTCCACTCCGCTCCGAGCCGCCCAGCGCTGTGAAACCTACGCTGCGAGTCCGCCATGCCCCCCGTCGGCCTGCTGGAACGTACCGTCGCACCCCGGCCGGTACGCCCCACACGGACTCGTCGGCCATCATCGCGATACCGGGCGGATCGCGGATGCGCCCGGTACCCCCCGCCGTCACAGGTGGACCCGTGACGGCCGAATCCGGCCCGGCTGCCCCCGACGTACGAACGCGAGCACTGTTGCACGAGTGCCCCGTGGTGAATGCTGCCTCACAGCAAGTCTCCGAGCCCGGTTGAACCGTTCATGAAGCGACGAACCGCACCGCAGGGAGCCGCTGTGACCGCCGTCCTGACCCTCAGAACCCGTCTACGACTCGTCCTCGCCGTACTGCTCCTCACCCTCGTCCCGATCACACCGGCACTTGCCGCCCCGTCCGCCACGGCCGCCGCCACCGGTGAGCAGGTCTCCGCCCGCGCCGCCCCACGACCGCACGGCGCCGAGGTCGTCGCCGTCACCCAGGTCGCGGACCGCCAGGTCGACCTGTCCGTCCGCTCGACGGCCCTCGGCGGCCGGACGGTCAAGGTCCGTCTCCTCACGCCCGACGGCTGGAACCCGGCCGACCGCCGCCAACACTGGCCCACCTTCTGGCTGTTGCACGGCTGCTGCGGCGACTACACGTCATGGACCGCCAAGACGGACGTCGCGGACATCGACAGCCTGCGCAACGTCCTCGTCGTCATGCCCGAAGCCGGCTGGAACGGCTGGTACAGCGACTGGTGGAACCACGGCGAGGGCGGTGACCCCGCGTGGGAGACCTTCCACACCGTGGAGTTGCGCCACCTCCTGGAGCGCGACTGGGGCGCCGGACGCGACCGCGTGGTGGCCGGCCTGTCGATGGGGGGCCAGGGCGCCCTGCTGTACGCCGCCCGCCACCCCGGCATGTTCAGGGCGACCGCCGCCTACTCCGGTTCCGCGCACCCGCTCCTGAACGAGGAGTCGGTCAACCGCATCATGGGCTTCTTCGCGGGCCAGAACAACGACCCGCTCCGCGTCTGGGGCGACCCGGTCGCCCAGCGCGGTATCTGGCAGGCCCACGACCCCGTCCACCTCGCCAAGCGACTCAAGTCCCTCCCCGTGTACCTGTCCTGCGGTGACGGCACCACCGGCCCCCTGGACCCACCGGGCAGCACCAGCGCCCTCGAGGCCGACTTCAACCGCCAGAACCACGCCCTGGCCGCCGAACTGCAGCGCGTGGGCGCGCAACACGTCACCACCCACTTCTACGGCCCCGGCACCCACACCTGGGCCTACTGGGAACGCGAACTGCACGCCTCACTCCCGATGCTGCTCAACGCCCTGCGGGTCGACGCCTGACGGTGCGCGGTCAGCTCACGACGGCGCCGGTCGAGGTGATGTGGTCCTTCTTGCCGGCGTCGTCGTACACCGAGACGTGGAAGGCCCCTCCCTCAGCGAGGTCGTAGTCGTACGTCGTGTAGTCGACGGCGGCGGATGTGCCGGGCGCCGACACCACTGGCCCCACCGGGTAGATGTTGGAGACTGTGGCGAAATTGAGCTGGACGTAGAAGGTGTCGCCGTCGTTCTTGGTGTCGTAGACCCAGAGCTTCTCGCCGTACGGGTGGAACTCGATCTTCCCCAGCCAGGCTCCTGAGTCGGGGTGGTACAGGTTGATCTTCACGGCCTTCCCGTCGGGGTCATGACGGAAGTAGGTGCCGTCGTACGAGTCGCTGACGGAGCACGGGCAGTTGTCCGTGTCGACGTACTTGAACGACACCTTCGGGTCGGGGTTGTAGGCCTGCGCCGGCGCAGCCGCGCCGAGAGCGGCCGCCGTCATGATCACCACTCCTGTGAGCAGGGCACCCCACTGTCGTCTGATCCTCATCCGTACTGCTCCTCCCTCGTCGGTCCTTGACCCACATGTTTGAACAAGGGGGAAGCGAAGTGACCCTGAAAGGTTGCAGGTTCCCTCCGCCGGCTCCCGGCACGAACATGTCTCCCGCACCGCCACCGGAGAGTGAGAGAGGAAGAGAGAGATATCCCGCTTCCCGCGCATGCGGGCGGTGGCTGCCGGTCCACAGACCCCGGCAGACCGGCCGACGTATCCACCGGACTGCCGGACGGACCCGGCAGGGGACCGGACCCTGTAGAGGGCCGGACTCTCAGCCGATCAGCGCCTCGGTGATCTGCCGAGTGGTCTGGGCGGCGATCCGGGGGTTGACGGCGGCGTAGGAGGTGTAGGCGTTGAGGCCGGTGGCCAGCGCCCAGCCGCGGCCCCGCAGCCAGGTGGCGTCGTCGACGCCCAGCGCGTCGCGGAAGACCGCCCGGTTGCCGGCCGTCATCAGCGTGAAGGCGATCATCAGGTCGCAGGCCGGGTCACCGACGCCGAGCCCGCCGAAGTCGAGGACGGCGCTGAGCCGTCCTCCGCGGGTCAGCAGATTGCCGGTGTGGAAGTCGCCGTGGAACCAGACCGGAGGGCCGTGCCACCCCGGTGCGTCGAGTGCCGCGTCCCACAGTCCGGTCATCGCCGTGGCATCGAAGACGCCGTCGACCCGGGCGATGGCGGCCCGCGTCGCGCTGTCGCGGTCGGCCAAAGGGTGGCCGGTGAGGTCCTCGGTGCGGTGATCGGCCGAAGTGGCCGCCTCGGGTGGCGCGAAGCGCTGCAGCGCGGTGAGGAAGCGCGCCAGTTCGACGGCGGCCGTCTCCGAGTCCGCCAGTGTCTCGACGGTGGCCACCTCGCCGTCCAGCCAACGGGACACCGCCCACGGCCACGGATAGCCGAAGGCGGGCTCACCCACTCCCACCGGTACCGGAATCGTCAGGGGGAGGTGCGGGGCGAGCAGGGGCAGCCACCGTGACTCCTTCCTGGCCTGCCCGATCGCCCCCGCGTGACGGGGCAGCCGGACGGACAACTCCTCGCCCAGCCGGTAGATCACATGATCCAGGCCGGCCGGGTCGAGCCGCTCCAGCGGCAGCGCCGCCCACTGCGGAAACTGCGCGTCCACCAGGCGTCTGGCCAGCGCGGCATCGATCTCGGGGCGGGTGTCCGCGGCTTCGGTGGTCGCCAAGGCAGCTCCTGTGGTCGGCCCGCTCCGGGTGGGGGACGGTCACGGACCATCACACCGAGCGGAGCGGCGGTCTGTCGACCGCTTTTTGCCGCGCACGGCCGTCGCGGCACGGCCTGTGACACCAGCCCCCGCCGGTCGCCCACGCCCTCGTGGGAGTGGGGCGGGCTCCGGTGCCGAGGACGTTCACGCGTGTGCGGAGCGACGCCGCCGGCCCGGCGGCCCCGGTCCGGGGGGAACCGCACTCCTCGGGCTCCGCCCGACGTTCCCGGACCCTGGACAGGTCGAGGTTGTCCGACCTGCTGCGGCCCTACAACCAGGTACTCCTGGGCGGTCCGTGTCGCGCTGTCTCGATTGCTTCACGGTGTTGTCCTGTTTGGGATCCGGCGCCGTACGCGTCGCAGGGTCCCGGTTAACGTTCCTGGTAGCGGGGTCGTACGTCCGTATGTTCGGTACGGCGTGTGCTGTCCTGCTCATGTTCCTGCTCTGGCGCATCACGGGGGTACGGCGAATGGCCATCGAAGACAGCATGTCGGACGGAAGCTCGTCCAGGTCGTGGGGGATGCCCCGGACTGCTTCCCGTCGGCGTGTGCTGCGGCTGGCCGGCGGCGGTCTCGCGCTGGCCGCCCTGGCCGCGGGTACGGTCGGCTGCGACGGGGAAGCGGTGGACGTCCAGGACCCCGGAAGCGCCGGCGGCGACGAGCCGGGCGGTGGCGACGACGGCTCTGGCGACGGCGGTGGTACCGACAGGAACGGCCGGGCCCCTGAGCCGCTGTGGACGAAGTCGACCTCGGCCGAGACCTACGGGGACAACGACGAGCTCGTGGTCGCGGGCGGCGTCGTGATCGCCAGCGGAAGTCCGCTGGCCGCTCTCGACGCCGCGACCGGCAGGCGGAAGTGGTCGCTGCCGGGCGGCACGGTCCCCGGCGCACCCCTGCTGCTCGGCAAGGACACGTTGTACCTCGCCAGCAGCGAGTACGACGGCACCGTCACCGGATACGACCCGGCCTCCGGCAAGGAGACCTGGCGCAGCCACCTGGGCAAGGGCTACCGGCAGCCGCGGCCGATCGCGGTGGACGAGGACCAGGTGTACGTCATCGCCGAGATCCTCGAGGACGACGGTTCGTCCAGGACCAACGTCATCGCGGCCCTCGACAGCACCACCGGCAGGATCGCCTGGAAGGAACAGCGCGACCTCGGCACCCTGCAGAACGGCATCCACGCCGCCGTGCGTGACCGCCACCTCGTCTACACCGACTTCAAGAAGAACCTCACCGTGCGCGACACCGCCACCGGCCGGCAGGTGTGGACGCACAAGACAACGAAGACGAACTACGGCTTCTTCGCCGTACACGGGGAACTGGTGATCGTCCCCCAGGGGAAGAGGATCCAGGCCTTCAACCTGTCCGACGGCAAGGAGAAGTGGGCCCTGGAGACATCGGACTTCACGCTCTTCAAGGAGCCGGCCGTGGTGGAGGACGTGCTCTACATCGCCGACAGCGCCAGGACGGTGCGGGCCGTCGAACCGCGGACCGGCAAGCTGCTCTGGGAGTCAGAGGCGCTCGCGGCCGCCGAACTCCAGGTGCCGCGGCAGTACGTCAAGGCGGGCGGCACCCTCTACGGTGCCACGGACCTGGACGAGAAGGGCGGCATCATCGCGATGGACGCGAAGACCGGTGAGGTGCGCTGGACGTTCAACGACGGCAGCGGCGACCACCACTCCTGGCTGGTGGCAACCGACGGCAAGCGCGTCCTCGCCCTGCACGGAAAGAAGCTGCACGCGCTGCCGGTGTGACGCACACGCCGGACCGGGCGCAGGGTGGTCGGCCCATGTGAGCCGACGGCGTGCCGCCGTCGGGGCGACGACGTCCCGAGTCCGGCCAAGACGCCGATGCCGAAGGCGAGGTGCGGCATGGAGCGATCCCGAAACGCGTCAGCGGGTGCCGGGAGCCGGGAGCCGGGCGGGACCGTGCCGGGTCGTCAGCTTCCGAGACGGGCGCCGGGTGTGTGGCCGAAGGCGCGACGGAACACGTCGATGAAGGTGCTGGCGGACGACCAGCCGCACCGGTGCGCGACGGTGGTCACCGGCATATCCTCGGCCAGCAGCACCAGCGCGTGGTGGAGGCGCAGTTGGGTGCGCCATTGCGGGAACGTCATGCCGAGGTCCCTGTGGAAGAGCCGGGACAGGGTCCGGTCGCTCGCCCCGACGACCCGGCCCAGCTCGGCCAGGGTGCGGCCGTCGGCCGGATCGGCGCGCAGGGTGTCGCACAGCCTCCGTAGCAGGGGATCGGCCGGGGTGGGCAGGTGCAGTGGTTCCTGCGGCGAGGCCCGCAACTGGTCGAGCAGCACGGCGCGCAACCGGTCCCGTTCGGGACCGCTGCCGCCCGGGGAGCGGGTGTAGGCGATGATCAGTTCACGCAGCAGTGGGGCCACGGCGAGGACGGTCGGCGTGGCGAGGCCCAGCGGATTCACGACTGCGGGCAGTCCCACCAGGTGCAACCGGATCTCACCGTGCGCCTGATGGGCGTGGACGGTGCCGGCGGGGACCCAGATGGCGCGGTTGGCGGGGGCGACCCAGGAGCCGGCGTCGGTGGTGACGGCCAGTACCCCGCGGCCGGCGTAGACGATCTGGTGGTCGTCGTGCCGGTGGGCGTCGATCGCGGCGCCGGGAGCCAACCGCTGTGTGCGGGTCGGTGCGGTCGACGTGTGGCGGATTTCCGTCATCGCGTGGCAGTTTATCGGAAGTGCGACACCCGACGGGGAGCCCACCATGGCGGGGTGCGACGGAATCGATCGATCGTCCTGCTGACCGCCGGTCACGCCTGCGTGGACGTCTACCAGGGCGCTGTGGCGTCCCTGGTGCCGTTCTTCGCGGCCGAGCGCGCCTACGGCTATGCCGCGGTCTCGGGCATCGTGCTCGCGGCCTCCCTGCTCTCCTCGGTGGCGCAACCCGTGTTCGGCGCGCTGACCGACCGCCGGCCCGTGCCCTGGCTGCTGCCGACCGGCACGCTACTGGGCGGTCTGGGTATCGGGCTGAGTGGGCTCAGCGGCTCCTACGCGCTGACCCTCGCGTTCGTGGCCGTCTCCGGAGTCGGCGTGGCCGCCTACCACCCCGAGTCCGCCCGGGTGGCCCGGATCGTGAGCGGGGGCAGTCACAGCGCGATGGGCTGGTTCTCGCTGGGGGGCAACCTCGGCTTCGCACTCGCCCCGCTCATGGTCGCCACGGTCGTCGCCACCGGAGGCCTGCATCTGACGCCGCTCCTGGTCCTGCCGGCGCTCGTCGGCGCAGTGCTGTGCCTGCCCGTGCTGAGGGCGCTGGAACGGCACACCGGTGCCGGACGCGGCGCCGCGGTGGCGGACCGGACCGACGACATCGCCTCGTTCGTGAAGCTGACGCTGGCCGTGGTGTGCCGGTCGGTCGTCTTCACCGGACTGAGCACGTTCCTGTCCCTGTACGCCACCGAGCGTATGGGGGGCAGCACGGCGGCGGGCACCGCGGCGCTGTTCGTGCTCTATGTCGGCGGCGCGGTCGGTTCCGTGCTGGGCGGGGCCCTGGCCCAGCGCTGGGACCGGGTCGCCGTCTGCCGCTGGTCCTGTCTGCTCACCGCCGTATCCGTGCCGGGCCTGCTCCTCGCACCAGGCCCGGCGCTGTACCCGTTCGTGGCCCTGGCGTCGACGAGCCTGTACGTGCCGTTCTCCCTGCTCATCACCCTCGGGCAGGACTACCTGCCCTCCCGTGTGGGCACCGCCGCCGGCGTCACACTCGGCCTGACCGTCAGTGTCGGCGGCCTGGCCAGCCCTCTGATCGGGCACCTGGCCGACGCGACCTCACTGCGCACCGCCCTGGCCCCGCTCGTGCTGATGCCCGTCCTCGGCTGGCTGTTCTTCCGCATGCTGCCCGAGCCCGTCCCGCAGGCAGGGGACGCTGCCCCGTCGAAGAACGACGACACCGATGCCGCACTCGGCCGCTCCGGACCCGGTCACCTCTGAGCCGTCCGCCGAGGGAACACCCCACCGGAACCGGCGGACCGGGGCTCCTGCCCGCTGAGGACCGGGGATGTGCCGCCGATCCGTTCCGGCCGTCCTGGCCCCTGCCGTCCCACCACCGGGAGTCCGACAGCGAAGCGGAGTACCGCGAGGGCTGCGCTGCGGTCGTGGTGCTCAACGGGGAACAGTTGGTCGCCTTCAGCGGACCTCCGGCCGGCTGATCGTCCTGCCCGTACTCGACGACCGCTCCCCAGCTGGTCGGACTGCCGCGTGCGGCGACACCCAGGCGGCAGGAGCGCGTCGCGGCCCGTGACACCGGCTACCGCCGGTGTCACCCGCGTCCCCGCGGGAGCGGGCGGGGCTCCGGTGGCGAGGGTGTTCACGCGCGTGCGCGGATGTTCACGCGCGTGCGCTGAGGTACGCATCCAGTTCGGCGGCGCCGGTCAGCATGGCCCGTCCGCGGGCGGACAGCCGGCCGTGCCAGTCGCGCAGTGTGCCCTCCAGAGGCTCCGGTCCACCGGCCGTCCGCACCTGTGCGAGCAGTGGGGCGATCTGCTCCAGCAGGTGGCCGCCGCGCCGGAGTTGATGGGCCAGTCGTGCGTCGCGCACGTCCGCCTCGTCGTAGACCCGGTATCCGGTCACCGGGTCGCGGCGTGGCCGTACGAGCCCGGCGTTCTCCCACTTGCGCAGGGTCGCCGGCCGGATGCCGAGCTCCCCGGCCAACGGGCCGATGAACGTACGGCCGGTCCGGGGCACTGGCACCGCGCTGTCCTGTGCGGCTCCCGTCCGGGGGGAGAGGTCGCGGAGAGCCCTCTCCACGGACTGGAGCGTGCGCCGGTCGTCGAGCAGCTGGGCGTGGCTCTCGTCGATCAGGCGGAACGCCTCGTCGGCCGCGTCCCGGTTCACGGCCTGCATGATCGCCGTCGCCGTCCGGTGGCTGTGGCCGGGGACCAGGGCGAGGAACGCGCGCAGGGCCAGTGCGTGCAGCGGTGTGTAGGTGCGATAGCCGTGCGGCGTGCGGTCGGCGGCAGGAAGGATGCCCGCCTCCTCGTAGTTCCGGACCGCCTGCGTGGACAGGCCGTGCCGTCGGGCCAGATCGACCGGCCTGAGCTTGCCACCGCTTTGAAGGTTCTGCCCCATACGGCGAACAATATCGCGGAAAAGTTTCCACCGAATGTTCAACGATACCGTTGAGGGTATGGCACCCGATCTGAACGACGTCGCCCATGCCGTCGACGCCCCGGCCGTGATGAAGCTGCTTCCGGCCCGCCCACGCGTCCTCGCCCTGGGAGAACCCACTCACGGTGAGGACACTCTGCTCGACCTGCGCAACGAACTCTTCCGGCAGCTCGTCGAGCAGGAGGGATACCGGACGATCGCACTCGAGAGCGACTGCCTGCGGGGCCTCGCCGTGGACGCGTACGTCACCTCCGGGACCGGCACCCTCGACGCGGTCATGGAACACGGCTTCAGCCACGAGTGGGGCGCCTCGGCGGCCAACCGCGAACTCGTCCGCTGGATGCGGGAGTACAACGACGACCGCCCCGCATCCGACCAGCTCCACTTCGCGGGCATCGACGGCCCGCTGGAGATCACCGGCGCCGCGAGCCCGAGGCAGTCCCTCACCGCCCTCCACGGCTACCTCGCGGCCCACGTCGAGGCGGCCCTGCTCCCTTGCACGGCGGAAGTACTCGACCAGCTCCTCGGAACGGACGATCCGTGGACCGACCCGGCCGCCATGAGGGACCCGTCCCGGTCCGTGGGCCGGTCGGCCGGGGCACAGGAACTGCGGCTGCTCACCGACGACTTGGTGGCGCTGCTCGACACCCGGACGCCGCACCTGCTCAAGGCGGCATCGCGGGACGACTGGGACCGGGCACACCTGCACGGACGTACCGCCACGGGCCTGTTGCGCTACCACTCCTGGATGGCCGACCCCTCACCGGCCCGCATGACCCGCCTCCTGGCCACGCGGGACGCGATGATGGCGGGCAACCTCCTCGCCCTCGCCGCACGGGGACCGGTACTCGTCCACGCCCACAACAGCCACCTCCAGCGGGACAGGAGCACGATGCGCATGTGGGACCATCCGCTGCTCGAGTGGTGGAGCGCCGGTGCCCTCGTGAGCGCCCGGCTCGGCGACCAGTACGCCTTCCTCGCCACGGCCCTCGGCACCATCCGGCACCACGGAGTGGACACCCCGCCCCCGGACACCCTCGAAGGGCTCCTGTACGCCCTCCCCGAGGACCGGTACGTACTCGACGCCGGCCGCCTGTCCGCCGCCCTCGGCGACGCGTGCCCCGCTCCCCGCGTCTCCCCGTACTTCGGCTACGCCCCGTTCGACCCGGACCGTCTGCCGCGCACCGACGGGGTCGTGTTCGTCAAGGACGTCCCGCACGGCTGACGCCGTCGCGTACGTCAGGAGTGGGGCAGGGCCGCGGGGCCCGGCCTCGCGACGACCTCGCCGGGCGACAGCGCGGTGTGCCCCCGCTCGCACTCGACCACCACGCGTACCAGGGTCCCGCACTCCTCGTGCCGCAGATCGAGGACCGACCCGTCCCCGCCCCCGTCCCCCAGGTGCGTCTCACCCCACTGTTTCAGCGCCACCAGCACCGGCCACAGGTCCCAGCCCTTGCGCGTCACCCGGTACTCGTTGCGGGAACGGCTGCCGGGCTCCTGGTACGGCACGGACCGCAGGATGCCCGCGGCGGTCAGCTTCCGGAGGCGGTCGCTGAGGACGGCCTCCGACAGGCCGATGTGACGGCGGAACTCGTCGAAGCGACGGACCCCGTTGCAGGCGTCACGCAGGATCAGCAGGGTCCACTTCTCGCCGACCACGCCGAGCGTGAGCTGGACCGGGCAGTTCTCCGTGCTCGTCTCAAGCCACTCCATCCCACCATCGTAGGAGCCTGGCTTCGTGATTGACAGCCAGGGTGACACACCACTAACTTCGCTTTCGGAAGTCAGACCGGGAGGAGCGGGGCTGTGGGACGGACGCGTACGTACGAGTGGGGGGATCCCGCATCCTCGGCAGCCGCCGTCGGGCTCTCCTCCGGCCTGGACTTCCTGCGCGAACTGCAGGCGGGAAACCTGCCCGCGCCGCCAGTGGGCGCGACGCTGGGCATGAGCCTCGACGAGGTGGAGAAGGGGCGCGCCGTCTTCTCACTGCTCCCGGGCGAGGAGCACTACAACCCCATCGGCAGCGTGCACGGCGGGATCTACGCCACCCTGCTCGACTCGGCGGCCGGCTGCGCCGTCCAGTCCACCCTGCCGCCGGGCACGGGCTACACCTCGCTCGATTTGAACGTGAAGTTCCTGCGCCGGATCACGGTCGACACCGGCCGGGTCCGCGCCATCGGCACGGTCGTGCACAGCGGCCGCCGGACCGCCCTCGCCGAGGCCCGGCTGCTCGACGCGACGGACCGCGTCCTCGCCCACGCCACCAGCACGTGCATGCTGTTCCCGCTGACCGCGCCCTGAACGTCATCGGTGATCACACCTCATGGTGATGCGGCGAGGTGACCAGCGCCGCGAACGGCACTTTGACAGCGGCACCCGCGAAGGGCGTGAGCTGCTTCTCCGGACCACGCTGCTTCGCGCACGGTGCAGAAGCGCCGCCCAAGTGAGTGCGAGCGGGCCCACCACCTACGGGGGCAGCGCAGGGAGCACGACCACCGAACCGTCCTCTTCGCGGCGACCTCGATCACCACGTCTGCCGCGCGGTCATCGACCATGACACCGTCGCCCCGCTGGTGAATCCGACGTGCCGCGCGCATCAGGCGGTCGGCTTCCGAGGTCGTGACGACGGGCCGCGGATCGCCGGGGCGGGCCAATTCCAGCGTCGGCAGCGCGCTCCTGGCCGCTGCACGCCTTTCCGCCCGGTACGCGACTCATTCGGGGCTGAAGCCCACCGTCAACTTTGGACGGGAAAACAGTAGGTTGGCGGGGTGAGTGACCAATGGAATCTGGAGATGGCCTGGCGCCGCCTCACCGACTGGCTGAAGGCGAACGCCCCGGTCTCGTACGCCTCCCTGCTGCCGCCCGCCCCGGAGCAGGCCATTGAGGCTGCCGACGCCCAGCTGAGGCAGTACCTCGGCTTCGGTCTTCCCGCTGAGCTGGGTGCTCTCTGGCGGCTCTGCGGCGGTGTGGAGCACCAGTACATCGAGGCCAATGAGGAAGAGGGCGAGGTCGGCTGTGGGGCGTTCCTGCCCGGCGGGATTCTGCTCGGCCCGGCGGACGCGCTCAGGGCGCGGCTGCCCGAGACCGGCCGCGGCGACGTGTGGGGTGCCGCGGTGGTGCCGTGGCTGACCGGCGACGAAGCGGGTCCCGAATCCGGGCACTACGTGGGCGCGGACGGCGTCGGCCGCTGGTCGCTGCCGGACAACGTGGCCTGCGACAAGCCGGGCCATCCGTCGATCGCCGCGTATCTCGACGCCGTGCACCGCACGCTCACCGAAGGGCCGGCCGATGCCAGGGGCCCGGATGTGCCTGGCCTGGTGTGGGGCTGCCTGATCTGGGACGACCCCGAGGCGCCGCTGCTGGACGATGCGCTGGAGCACTGGCACCCCGTCCACTGACCCGAGGGCCCGGGGCTACGGCTGTCTTCATCTCGCAGACAGAGCTCGCTGCACCGGTGTTGCAGCCCTTGAAGTACAGCTCCACCTCGACGCCAGCCCGGTCGACCCCAGTACCGAGGACGAGGTGTCCAAACTGCGCAGCCTGGCACCGTAGAACTGGGTTGCGGGTGTGGACCGGACAGTTCGGCGCGGTGCCGGTGAGCCGCGGTTCACCGGCCATGCCCCCGGACTGTCTGGTCAACGGCGGGTCCGAGCTTCCGGCTGACTGGTGAGAGCCCCCTACGCCGACGCCGGCAGCGCGGGGAACACGATCACCGAGCCGTCCTCGTCGCGGGCAATCTCGATCGCCACGTCCGTCGCGCGGCCGTCGACCACGGCGCCGTCGCCCAGTTGACGAATCCGGTGTGCCGCCCGCATGAGGCGGTCTACCTCCGCGGTCGTGAAGACGGGCCGCAGACCGTGCGGGCGCGCCAACTCCAGTGCCGACAGGCGGACCAGGACCTCGGCGATGCTCGACTCCAGTTCGTCGAGGCGCTTCTGGTCGCTCTTGAGCGTGCGGGTGAAGTTCTCGAACAGGTTGCCGGGGTCGGACTGGGCGTGCTCGACGGCCTGGAGGACGACGACCCGCCGCTTCAACGCGATCGCCAGGGAGGCGAGTTCGAGGTGGGCGCGGAAGATGCCGCCGTGGTCGTCGATGCCGGGGAACGACTTGGTCAGCGTGCCGAGATCGACGGCCTTGTCCTCGGGCAGCTTGTCGAGTGCGCTCCGCCACCCGGCAAGGCGGCGGTCGGCGGCGCCCAGCGCCGAGTTGATGGCGTGCACGGCCGAGTCCAGGCCCAGCGAGACACCGGGCTTGCCCTGGTCGAGCAGAATGGCGGTGGCCTTGTCGATGGCGTCACGGCAGCCGTCGAGTTCGCTGTGCTCCTCCACGAGTTTCTGCTCGTGCAGTTGCTCCAGCAGTTCGGTGATGTGCTCGATGGCCTGCTGGCGCTTGCCGTCGGCATGCGCGCTCACCCCCACCGCCACGGCCATGAGGACGAGTGGCGCGGCCACGGTGAGCATCGCACTGCCGCCGATCGCCACACCGGCTGTCGCACCGGCTCCACCGACCGCGCCGGCCGTCGCCGCTTGACCGGCCGGCACGAACGTCGCGGCGCCGACGATCTTTCCCGCCGAGTTCACCAATGGGCCGCGGATGGCGCCGTCCGCGCCCTTCGCCACCATCGGGCGAATGATGCCCTGACCGCACTGCGCGGCGACCTTCGCCGGAATCACCATGCGATACAGACCTTCGCCGGAAGCGGTCCCTGCTGTCACCGACGCGGAGGAACCACGCGCTGACTGCGTGATGAGCTGCGACAGGTGCTGCGCCAAGGGACTCGTGGCATCGAGCGGGATGCCTCGGCCGCGGTCGATCCGGTCGGGCAGCGGGTGCACCTCGAGCGTGGCGATCGGCTCCTCGGCCAGGATCGCCAGCGCACTGCGCAGCTCCGTCAGGCGCTCAGCCGTCATCGGCCCGTCCCCGGTCAACACGGGCACCCGGACATCACCGGTCGCCAGCGTCCACACCGGAACGGTTCCCTTACGGTCGTCAGTCATCGTCTCCCCTTTTTCTCCGGCCACAGCCTACGGTCGGCGCCCGACAGGAACGGTATGAATCCCGTGGATGGTGTGACCTGCCGGGCGTCGGCCGCCCGGTCATGGCCCGTACGTTCTCCAGCAGCGCGTGCAGCAGCTTGGGCTCACCGCCGGCGGTGCGTGCGGCCTCGGCGTAGGTCGGCCCGTGCTTGCCGTCCACGTATCCATCGCCCTGCGCGATCAGTTCCTGGCGGCAGGCGTTCCAAGCGGGCCAGTCGTCCTTGAGGTAGGTGTCGAGGTCGTCCTCGAAGAGGGTATGGGTGGCCTCGCTCATGCTCGTGGGACTGGCTTCTGCGTTGACCCCCAGGTAGCCGAAGATCCTCGCGTTCTTCCCGATGCTCTCTCGAATGCTCGTCGCCTTCTTTTCCGTGTCTGCGTCGGCCACCTTCCTCGGCCCCGTGTCCGCGTCGAAGACGAGGTGGCAGGCTACGCCGAACCCGGTGAGGACGGCGTGGCAGAGGATCATGTTGCCCTTGCCCTCGGCGTTCACCACGCAGATGCCTTCGGCGCCGAGGCTGAAGCCCTGACGCTCGGCGAAGGCCAGGAGGACGCTCTCGTCCGTGGCGCCCTCGACCAGGACGGCGACGTCGGCGAAGAGCGCCTCGGCAAGCTCCTTGATGTACCGCGTGGCTCCTCGTCGCGCGATGGACCTTTCCGGTACATGGCCGTCGAGGGACTGCCGCAGCTCCGTTTCGGTGAGCTCCCGCAGGCGCACCTCCGGATGCTCACCACCCCCGATGCGGTACAGCCTGCGCACCTGCTGGTAGTCGCTCGGGTCGATGAACACCGGACTGTGCGTCGCGTACATCACCTGGGTCTGGTCCTCGGCCGATTCGACCAGGCTGCGCAGCACCTGAGCGAACACCCGGGTCTGTGCCGGGTGCTGGAACAGTTCGGGCTCCTCGATCGCCAGGCACAGGGAGCGCGTACCGCTCTCGGGGCGGCGGCACTCCGAGAGATACCTGAGCGCGGCGATGATCAGCGCGCGCTGAAACCCGTGCCCCTGGCGGCGGACCGGGGTCAGGGCCGCCCCGTCACGGATGTTGACCGCGAACGCGGTCCTGGCCCGCTTCGGGACCTGAGCAGTCGGGGTGACGACGACGTCCCGTCCGGTGGTGAACCGGCCGACCTCTTGAGACAGGGCGCCGGACAACTTCGCGAGCACCGGCTCGTAGATCTCCTTGTGCACCTTCTCGCGGGCCGCCTGCGCGTCCTCGTCGATGGCCGTGAACTGAGCCTCGGCCTCCGAGCGGTCGACGGCGTGCTCAAGGATCCGGCCCACCACCGAGGCCTTGTTGTCGTCGGTCTCCTCGTAGGCCCGCAGATCGGCCGAGATGAAGACGAAGTCGATCAGCTTGCCGAGGAGGCCCTGGCCGGCGAAGCCGAAGAAGTGCGTGCCCTCCACCTCCGCCTTGGTGAGCCTGTCCCGGTTCCTGGCCTCCCAGGAGCGCATTTCGGCTTCGGCGGCGTCCCAACTGCGGACGGCAGGCAGCCCGAGCGCAGGGTCATGGTCACGTAAGGCCTTGTACGCGGCCGTCCTCTCCCGGTTCCCCGCGCACGCCCGGATCCTCTCGAAGGGGGCGTAGGCCAGGGCCTTGCCCGTGATGCGGTCCTCCCCGTTCTCCCAGGTGCGCCAGATACTCAGACTTTCGACGCCGTCCGGCGCGTAGTGGCCGAGGGCCTCGCGGTCGGAGGCGGTGAGGCCGTCGAACTCGACTTCCACGCGGATCCGCTTGGTGTCCGCGGCGGAGTGCACGTCCTCCTCACCGAGTACGCCGCCCTTCTCACCGTTGAAGAACCAGTCCAGGGCGCGCAGCACGGTGGACTTGCCGACACCCGTCGGGCCGATGAGCGAGGTGATGGAGTCGAAGGAGACGTCGAGGCTGCGTAGGCAGCAGAAGTTCTCGATACGGGCGCGCTTGATCTTCATGGTGTTCCTGACGTGTGGCGGCGTGGAAGGCCCACGGCTGCGGTGCGGTTTCGAACGAACGAGCCGCAAGTGCAAGGCACTTGGAGGCCCTTCGGGTGCAAGGGGCAGGCGCTTGCGGTGCTGTTCCGCAGGCATCACCGCAAGCATGGTTACCTAACCATGGCGCTGAAAGCACTGTCAATCGAATGTGTTCGAGGGTGTGGTGGTTGCAGTGCTGAAGGGCTGGGGCTCAGAGAAGCGCCACGGTGGCGAGGGAACGCCGAAGCGGCCGCGCATCACGCGCGGCGCCGGTCGTCGACGGTTCAGGCGGCGGTGACGCCCGCCTCGGTCAGGAAGGTGCTCGGGTCACCCGACCAGGACACGGAGAGGCTGTCCCGGGCGCGCGTGCAGGCGACGAACAGCAGGCAGCGTTCGGACATCAGGTCCGTCTCGTGCTGCTTGGAGTCGACCTCGGCAGGCGTGACCGCCTTCTGGAACGGCAGTGCCTCGTCGTCGACGCCGATGACCGCGACGCAGCGGAACTCCAGCCCTTTGAAGGAGTGCATGGTGCCGACCCGTACGGCTGTCACCTCGCCCGCCGAGGAGTCGCCGGAGGCGTTGCGCAGGCTGACCGCGAGGATGCCCGCGTCCTTCAGACGCGCCACCGCCTTCGCGCACGTCTTGTTGAACCGGGCGCTCACTCCGATCTCCCCGGCGCCGACACCCGCGTCCATCCAGTCCCGCACCTGGTCGACGAGCGCGTCCAGTTCGGCTTCCTCGCTCGCCGCGGCGTGCACGACGGGCCCGTCGCCGTGCAGGGCGGAGCGGTAGCCGAGCAGGGTCTCGTGGCGGCCCTCGTCCTCGAGCCGGTCGACCGGCCGGCCGATCAGCAGGGCGGTGGACCAGCGCAGGATCTCCTGTGTGCTGCGGTAGTTCTTGCGCAGTTTCACCGACCGCCCGGTCACCTTGATGCCGAGCGACTTCAGCGACACCTTGGAGTCGTAGATGCGCTGGTGCGGGTCGCCCGCGATGAACAGGTCGTCCGGGCGGACCGGCACGGCCGCGCGGAGCAGCCGCCACTGCGCGGGGTGCAGGTCCTGCGCCTCGTCCACCACCACGTGCCGGTACCGGGGCCCCTTCGCCTCCAGCAGCCGCGCCGCCTCCGCGCACGTCTGGAGCCAGGTACGGCACCCGTCCGCCGCCAGGTCCGCCGTGAACCGCTCCACCGTCCGCCACACCAGCGGACGTTCGGCCGCCGTCAGCCGGCTGCCCCGGCCCCGCCGGTCCGCCGCCTCGTACTCGGTGAGGCTGCCGATGCCCTGCGCCAGGACGACGTGCCGGTACTCCTGGACGAGGAACTGCGCGCTGCCGGTGAAGCCGGTCGCCTTCGCGGCCTTCCCCCAGCGGCTCACTTCCTCGTTGCTCATCAGCGGACGCAGGGCCACCGCGTCCGGTACCTCCGCGACGACACGGCTCGCGAAGCCGTCCACGGTCGAGATGTCCACGCGGTCGCGCAGTTCAGGATCGTCCACCAGCGACTCCAGACCCGACCGGAGCGCGTTGACCAGGGCGTTGGTGTACGTCGTCAACAGGATGCGGTCGCCGTCCCGCAGATGCCCGAGCAGATGCTTGACCCGGTGCAGCGCGACGACCGTCTTGCCGGTGCCAGGCCCGCCGGTGACCTGCGCGGGCCCCGAGTACGACGCCCGGTACGCCACCTTCCGCTGCGAGGGGTGCAGGAAGACCCGCCAGGCCGCGAAGGGCTTCTCGAGGATGTCCCGCAGTTCCTCGGAGGCCGTCACCAGCGCGAACCGAGCCCGGGTGTGCTGGATCGCCGTCTCGTAGTCCCGCGTGTCCACCGGCTGCGTGGACGCCTGGAGGGCGGGCGCCACGATGTCCTGCCAGACCTCCTCCACCGTGCAGCCCGCGGCGAGATACTGCAGTACCTCCCGCTGGTCCTGCGGCAGCAGCGGCGCGAAGACGTCCAACTGCTCCTGGTCGACCATCGACCGCGCCTGCCGCAACGTCTCGGCGTCGATACCGAGCGCGCCGAGGTCCCCGTCGGAGAACTTCGCGAACAGCCGGGGCTTCGGCGACGACTCCGCCACCCGCTCGTATGCGGGCGTGATCTCGTCCAGGGTCGCCGCGTCCCGGATCTCGACCGCGCGCGTCACCGCGTTGATGCTGGACTTCTGCTTCATGGCCCAGGCGATGGCCTTGTCGTGCGGCAGCACCCGCAGCAGAACGAAGGTGTCCCCGGAATCCGGCGCCAGCACCACCCCGCGCCAGAACTGGTCGATACGGATCGTCCGGATCTGTTTGTCCTGCGCCTTCGTCAGGCTCTCCAGCTTCAGCCCCGGGTCCTTGAAGAGCTGATCGAGGGTGAGCCGGTCGAACTTCTCCCAGGCGTCCAGCACGCCCTTCCTGACCGGCGGCTGGAGCTTGGGCAGTTCGGCGAAGAAGCCGATGTCGAAGGCGAGTCGAGGCATGGGCGGATCCTAGTGTCCGTGCGGGCGGGGCCGGAGAGGAAGGCCAGGTCAGGGGGAGGAACCCGAGTCGCCACCGTCGAGATCCAGCCGGATCACGTCCAGCGTCTCCGCCACCTCGGCGGTCAGCTCGTCGTCCGGGCCCAGCACCACGCACAGGTCCGTGTGCAGCGGCTCCAGGACGTCGTACGCCTCCGCCGCACGCTGCTGTGCGAGCAGCATCATGCCGATGTCGCGGCGCAGCTCCACCGCGTTCTCGCTCACGTCCCCGTCGACGGCCCGTACGGCGTCCAGTACCCCGTTCAGGCCGGCCAGCGCCTCGGTCACCCGGCCGAGTTCACCGCGGCAGCGGGCCGCCTGGGCACGGCAGTACAGAGCCTCCTCGCCACCCGGACCGCTCACCCGGGCGTAGGCGTCGGCGAGCGACTCGAACTCGGGCAGCGCGGCCCGGTGGTCACCGGCCAGCTGGCGGCTGTCCGCGCGGCGCCTGCGCAGTCTGAGCACGGCCTTGTTGTCCGGGCCGAGCACCCGCGCCACCGGCTCGATCATCTCGCCCACCACCTCGGCGGCCTGCGAGTACCGCTCCTCCTCCAGCAACGCACGGTAGTGCGCGTCGACTTCACGCAGCTGCTCCCGCAGCTCCTCCTTCTCCGCCGCGGGGAGGGCGGGCGGTGCGTCCGGCGCCGTGGCGGGCCGGGTGCCCGAGGTACCGGCACGCGCGCGGGGTGCGTAGGGGCGGCGGAAGATCCCGGTCGGATCGGGCGCCCCGGAAGGCCCCGCCTCGCCCGGTGCGGACTCCTCGCCGGGTGCCGGCAGGAACGGCCGCAGACGCTCGTACACCTCCTGCACATCCGCCGGACGCGCCTCGGGTGCCTTGCGGAGCAGGTGCAGGACGAGCGCTTCCAGGGCCTCCGGTACGTCGGCACGCAGCTGCCGCAGCGGAGTGGGAGCCGCGTTGACGTGCTGCATCATCAGCTGCCACTCGCCGTCCCCGGCGAACAGGGGCCGCCCGCAGAGCAGTTCGTGCAGCACGCAGCCGAGCGCGTACAGGTCGGTGCGCGGTGTGACCCGGGCGCCGCGCACCTGCTCCGGTGCCATGTACTGGTACGTCCCGACCGGGCTGCCCGTCGCGGTCAGCTTGGTGACGTCCGTCCGCAGGATCGCCGCGATGCCGAAGTCCAGCACCTTCACCGTGCCGTCCCGGGCGACCAGGATGTTGCCCGGCTTCAGGTCACGGTGGACCACGGGCACGTCGTGCGCGTACGACAGCACGGTCGCGACCTGCGCCGCCACAGACACCGCCCAGCCGATGGGGAGGGGCGGCTGCTGGTCGGGGCGCACGTAGGCGGTCAGCGGCACGCCGTCGACCAGCTCCATGACGAGGAACAGCTGCTCGTACGACTCGTCAAGGACCGCGTCGTACACCTGCGGGACGCCCGGGTGCTGGATCCGCGCGGTGACGCGTGCCTCGCGCCGGAAGCGCTTCTCGAACTCCTCCGCCAGATGCGGGGACGTCACGGCCTGCGGCCGGATCAGCTTCACGGCGACCGGCCGGTCCAGTACGACGTCGTAACCGCGCCAGACGTCCCCCATGCCGCCGTGGCCGAACTGGTCCAGCAGTTCGTAGCGTTCCGCGATCCGTCGTACGTCCGGCACCTGGTCCCGCCCCCGCTCGCGTCGAGTGCCCGAAGAGCTCTGCGCTGTGATCGGGGATCAGTCTTCCGGGCGAGGGCGTGCGCGTCCAACCAGGGCGGGCGGTGCTTGCGTGATCAGGTCAGGCGGGGTAGGCGGTGCACTCCGCCCAGACGGTCTTGCCCGGCCCGCCCCCGGCACGGGGCGAGCAGCCCCAGCGGTCGGCCAGCGCGGCGACGAGCAGCAGACCGCGCCCGCTCTCGCCGTCCCGCGGTGGTGTGGCGGGGAGATGGGGGAGGCGCTCGTCCCGGGTGTCGGTGACCTCGATCCGTACGGTGCGGGCGGCCGGGTCGGCGGCCAGGCGTACGTGGAAGTCCCGGCCGGCGACGTGCCCGTGCCGCACGGCGTTGGCGCACAGCTCGGCCGCCACGAGCGTGACGACGTCGTGGGCGTCGCTGTCGTACGGGACGCCCCAAGCGTCGAGGCAGTGCTCGCACATGCGCCGGGCGAGGCGGGCACCGCGCGGGGTGGAGCTGAAGCGCATCGAGAACTGATGCACAGTGACGGGTGATGGTGTTGCTGTCATGCACTCACCGTCGCGTGTCATCTCCCAGCGTGACCAGTGGTGACGCGCTGCTTCCGAGGGTTCGTACGGGACGGGCGCGGGCGCTGTACGGATCGGTACGAGGGGAGACGCAGCGGGTGGGAGGCTCTGGAGGTCGACCGGCGTCATGAACGTTGCCGATGTGTACGCCGGGTAAGGCACGGGAGGTCCGTTCCCAGTATGCCGGTCGGATCCGATGCGGGTGAACCCGGCTTTGGCCAGGACGCGTCCGGAGGCCATGTTGGCAGGATGGTGAGTGGCTTCCAGACGGTCGAGACCGACGACTGCGAAGGCGAACCGGACGACGTGCCGGGCGGCTTCGGTGGCGTAGCCGTTGCCCCAGGTGTCCTCGCGGAGAATGTAGCTCAGGGTGGCCAGGGCCGGGGCTCTCTCCCGCAGGGTGATCTGACCGATCAGGTCCTTCTCGATGACGATGCCCCATGTCCACTGCTGACAGGGATTCTGAGCGGCTCTTGCGAGGGCCGTACGAATCCTGTTCTCGGCCTCGCCGAGAGTGAGGGGCTTGCCAGTCGTGTAACGGACCGAGCCGGCGCCGTAGATGCGTTGGAGGGCCGGGGCGTCGTCGGGAGCCAGGTTGCGCAGAATCACCATGAGGCCGCCAGATCCTCGGCGGTGGGGCGGTCGGCGGGGTCAGCGGACAGGCAGGCGGTGATGACTTCTTCGAAGGCGGCGAACGGCCATGGCCGGATGTCGTCGAGGGCCGTGGTACTGCCCTTGGCGATGGCCCGCAGCTTGTCCGTCCGGTTGGCCTCATCGGGGTAGGGGACGGGATGGTGACCGGTCCAGCACCAGAAGAGGGAGGCCCCCAGACTCCAGATGTCGGCGGCCGGCCTGGCTTGGACATGGGCGTCGGCAGGGGTGGTGAGGATCGCGGCGGCGACTTCGGGGGCGGTGGTGTGGGTGAGCGCGCCCCGGTAAGGGAGGCGATGGCCGTCACCTGGGCCGCAGGCAAGGGCGTAGTCGATGACTGCCGCGCGGCCGTCGTTGGTGATGAGGGTGTTGGTGGGCTGGACGTCGGCGTGTGCCCAGCCGATGGCATGCATAGGGGCGAGGTGTTCCGCCCAGGTACGGGTGATGCCCAAAAGCCAAGGGCGGGTCGAAGGGCGGTCTCCTTCCGGCCCGCGGGCGAGGGCCAGGGCGCGCCACAGGGGTGCGCCGTCGATCCAGTTCACGGCGAGCCACCGGCCGCCCTCCCACGTTCCGGCACCGACCCGATAGGCGGGGCTGAGGGCGCCGGCTTCGGTGAGGCGGAGAAGGTGATCGTCCTCCTGGGCCATCTCGGCGGCCTTGTCACGGGCGTCGTCGCCGTGGGGGTCGTTGGCTTTCAGCGCGACCGCACCGTCGGGTCCCTGGATTTTCCAGGCCCGCGAGCCTCGCCGGTCGCTCAGCAGCCGTGCGGAGGTGGGCTCACCGATGTGTCCGGTGAGAAGGTCGACGGCTTCGCCGGGGGGAGAAGGTGGCTGGCCCATGTGCGGATCTCCTTCCACTGCGTGGGAACGTGCTCGAAGACGTCGCGGCCGTCGTCCTCGGCCACGGCGAGGGCCGCGGCCAGCTCTGGGGTCGCGCGCAGGAAACGCGGGTCGCGGCGACGGACGGCGGCTCTCACGGGGAGAAACGAGGCGGGTGCGGGCGGGATCCGCCCACCGAGCGCGGTGACTTCCTCTGCTCCCGCGCAGAACTTGCCGAACATCACACCGACCGGCCCGTACAGATTTTTCAGGACCCAGTGCGGCCAGGCCAGCAGATCGCGGTGCGTGGTGCCGGACACCTCGCCGAGGAGGACGATGTTCTCGCATCGCAGAAGGCCGTGCGGTCGCTTCAGCAGAGGCCGCAGCCACTCCGCGGCCTGGACGCCCGCGTGGAAGAGCTCCGCCTCCACCGCGGCCGCGTCGCCGTCGGCACGGTAGACCGTCCAGGTCGTCAGGTCCTGCCGGAGCGAGGGGGCGAGGTAGGGGCAGTACGCGGTCATCTGCCGCACGTAGTCGCTGATGCCCACGGTCGTCGGCCGGGTGGTGCGGGCCTCTACGAGGCGCAGCGCCCCGGCAGTGGGCCGGGGCGCCGACGTGGTGGGGAGGGTGGTCACCGTCGACCGGCCTCCGACTGTCCGGGAACGAAGTCGTCGTCGCCGTCCCCGCCGGTCGGGGTGCAGTCCCACTCGGCGACCACGGTGCCGGTGGCGCGGTAGCGGGTGAGTGCCTCCTGGTCCATGGTGCCGTCGGCGTCGGCGAACCAGATCTCCGGCAACGGGCCGTACGCCTCCTCGTAGGCGTCCGCCCAGGAGATCGGGCCGTGGCCACTCGCTGCGACGTGGCGGATCAGCTGCCCGGCGGTCTCATGGCAGAGGGCCGCATACTCGGGAGTGCCGAGCATCTCGTGCCAGACGGCGTCCACGGCGGGGGAGAACATCTCAGGTGCGGGCCGGCCGTCCTTCAGGAGCCGGCCGGTGATGGTCAGGAACCGGTGCAGCTCGGTCGTCG
Organism: Streptomyces sp. NPDC031365; assembly: GCF_055569765.1. NCBI lineage: Bacteria > Bacillati > Actinomycetota > Actinomycetes > Kitasatosporales > Streptomycetaceae > Streptomyces > Streptomyces sp. NPDC031365. The sequence goes on from NZ_JBVIIM010000031.1 coordinate 71,753, forward strand.
CGGTGCTCACGATGGTGTTCCTCCCGATGTCGAACGGTGCTTGTCGGCCCGGAGTCCGGGCCCCGTCCCGGAACGCTAGAGACCGCCGCTCCGGGTACTCCACTTCCTTGCACGAGCTTGCACACCAATTCAGCTGTACGGGTGCCGTGTTGACGCTCCAGCGGCAGGTCGGGAAGGCTTGTGCAAGTCTGAGCAAGCGCCCAGGCGAGGAGGCCGACATGTCCGTAGAGTTCATTGGAATCGACCCCGACACCGACCGCGACCACTGCCCGACGGTGTGGGTCGACACGGAGGCTCAGGAAGTCCTGCTTCAGGGCTGGCAGGCTGACGCCGAGACTCAGGCCCGATGCGAGGCGACGAGTCCGGCGAACGGCTCAGTACCGGAAACGGAAGCGGTCATCCGGATCCCGGCCCGGATGATCCCCATGATCAGGGAGGCCTGCGATGCCGTCGAGCGTGCCCGGCTTCGGTGAACTCCTGGGTGAGTGCAAGCGTTCCGCTGTCCACCTGGAGACGCGCGATTCTTATGCGCCCACTGAACGCTTCGAGGCGTGGCGCCGGGGAGAGCGCATCGACTGGGCGGACAGAGAGTCCTGGTGGCATCCCTACGACCAACTGATCAGTGACACCGTGGCCCGTGGTGTGGTGATCCGACGGGCCCGGATCGTTTCGCAGCCCGTCAGCGACTACATCAGGTGGGAGCACTACGTCACGCACGCCAACGTGACGGCGGGTGAGCAGGTCCGATGGCTGCCACGAAGACTGACAACAGGCCTTGCGCTTCCGGGGAACGACTTCTGGCTGTTCGATGACACCTTGCTCAGGGTCCATCACTTCTCGGGTGATGGTGCGGTGGTGGAGGACGAGATCACGGATGACCCGGCCTCCGTGGAGCTTTGTCGCTCCGCGTTCGAAGAGGTCTGGCGGCTCGCCGTCCCGCACGAACGCTTCGAGCTCTGACGGATCGACCGGTTCGTTGTCCCGACATCCCTCCCCGAGCGTCCAGCAGGCACGCGAAGCCCTGGCCACGCGACTTCGTGAGCTGCGGTTGGACACGGGGATCTCAGGGCGCGAACTGGCCGCCCGGTGCGGCTGGCACGAGTCGAAGACCTCCCGCATCGAACATGCCCGGACTCCTCCGTCCGACAACGACATCCGGGCCTGGTGCGCCGCGTGTGGGGCATCGGCGGAGGAAGCAGCGGACCTGACGGCAGCCAACCGGCAGTCTGCCGAGGCACATGTCCGGTGGCAGCGGTTGCAGCGCACCGGCTTGCGCCGCCTTCAGGAGGCAGGAGCGTCTCTCTACGAACGCACAGGCCTGTTCCGTGTCTACTGCTCCGACGTCGTGCCGGGGTTTTTCCAGACGCCCGCATACGCCACGGCACTGCTTTCGTCCATTGCGGCATTCCGGGGGACTCCCGACGATGTGAGCGATGCCGTAGCGGCCCGCATGGAACGGAACCGGGTCATCCGGGAGGGCGACCACCGGTTCTCGATCGTGCTGGAGGAGTCGGTCCTGAGACACCGCGTCGCCGACGCCGAAACGATGGCCGCTCAGTACGGTCACCTGCTGGCCGTCATGGCTCGGCCCAGGGTCGCCGTGGGCATCATCCCGTTCGCCGCTGAGCGGGCCGTTTGGCCGATGGCCACCTTCACCGTGTTCGACGGCGGACGGGTCCACGCGGACACCCTGGACGCGGCCCAGACCCTGACCCAACCCAGTCAGGTGGACCTGTATGTACGGGCCTTTGACCGACTCGCCGAGCACGCCGTGCGGGGAACGGCGGCACGGGAGCTGATCGCGAACGCCCTGGCCTCACTCGATCTTTGACCGGATCAGTACTCCAGAGATGAGCGTCGCGGGCGAGCCCATCGCGAACCGGTTCACCTTGACGGGTGGTTGTGTGACGGTCAGGTACTTACAGTGGCTGGTTGTGGCCTAGCGTGACCGGCGGTGGCGTGCTACTTCCGGACGTTCGTACGGGGGTGGGTGCGGGTGCTGTACGGGACGGTACGCGGGGAGAGGCGGCAAGGGCGGTGACCGAGGTGCGGGACGAGGAGACGGTACGGCAACAGCGGCGGCCGGAGGATGAGCCCGGGACGGGCGTGGTGACGGCGTTCGGACGGCAGTTGAAGCTGCTGCGGACGCGGGCGGGGATGGAGCGGGCGGAGTTCGGGAAGCGGGTGGGGTACTCGGGGGAGACGGTTGCTTCTATCGAGCAGGGGAGGCGGATTCCGCAGGCGTCGTTCATCGACAAGGCGGATGAGGTTCTGGAGGCAGGGGGTGTACTCCGCGCACTGAAGGAGGAAGTGGGGAAGGCTCAGTACCCGGCGATGTTCCGGGACATGGCTGGGATCGAGTCGAAAGCCACGGCCCTGAACCTGTACGCCATGTACGCAGTGCCTGGTCTGTTGCAGACCGAAGCCTACGCACGTGCGGTCTTCCACATGCAGCGGCCGTTGCTGGAGGACGACGTGATCGAGCAGAGGCTTGAGGCACGGATGGCGCGCCAGGAGATCTTCTCCCGTCGCCCTGCACCCTTGATGAGCTTCGTGATCGAAGAGGCCGTGCTGCGCAGGCCGATCGGTGGAGCGAAAGTCTTGCGCGAGACACTGGAACACATCCTCGTCACGGGTCAGTCTAGGAACGTGGAGGTGCAGGTCATGCCGATTGAGCGGGAAGACAATGGGGCGCTGAGTGGCCCCTTCTCGTTGATCGACACCGACAGAGGCCAGCGGATCGCGTACGCGGAAGTACAAGATCACAGCAGCATCTACACCGACGCTGGATACGTGCGCACGCTGGAAGCACGCTATGGCATCCTCCGATCACAAGCCCTGACACCGAGCGAGTCAGCGGCGTTCATCAAGCAACTGATGGGAGAGACATGAGCGTGCAGCACAGCAAGGCGGCTGTGCCCGAGGCCGCTTGGGTCAGGAGCAGCTACAGCACAGGCAACGGTGGCGAGTGCGTCGAGGTCGCCGCAGCCTCTGGGGCCGTTCTCGTCAGGGACTCGAAGCAGCCCGCAGTGGCCAGGCTTGCCTTCGGCCCCGAAGCATGGGGCGGTTTCGTGCGGATGGCTGCCGAGCGCTGAACCGGCGGACGGACGACGAGTGGGGCCCGGTGCGGCAAACGCACCGGGCCCCACTCGTCGTCCGTCAAAAGTCGTCCAGCCCTTCCTCTCGGCGGATCATCCGCCAGGCCGCGCGGCGAGCGCTGCGGTCGAGGTTGGACTTGAAGTCCCGGTCGGTACCGAAGTACCGCCTGCCGAGGGTGTCGATGGTGGAGACATGATCCATCATGTTCTCCTCGAACTTCTTGTCGAAGACGATCCCGAAGTTCTCCTCGTCGTTGACGACGGCCGCGGCCCGGACCTTCGGGTCCTTCTTCGTCGCGTTGAAGGCCGGGAGGACGTCCTCCTCGGTGAACTCCGTACCGAATTTGGAGTTGAACTTCTCGATCAGCTCGGACAGCAGTGACTTGTCCGAGTCCTTCGCCCCGCCCGCCCCGTCACCGAAGCCCTTGAGCTCGGCGGGACCCTCGGGCGTGAGGGACACGTCGTGCTCGCCGGTCTTCTCGACGCGCAGGTGACTGAGGTCGACCTCGCCTATGTCGACTCCACCGTCCGCGAGGCGGGGGAGTCGGTTGAGCAGGTGGCGCCCGTAGAGGTGCAGGCGCTCCAACTCGGCATCGCGGTACGGGACGATCTGCGCGAGGAAGCCGTACTTGCGGACGTAGTCATTGAGGTTGGCACGGAACTCCTCGGCCGTCTCGACGTCGTCCTCCTCCTCGCTCTCCAGCAGAGCGGCGAAGCGGACGACGGCGGGGGAGAGGAGCCGGTACAACTCCGCGTGCAGCCTCTCCCACTTGGACTGGACGCCGCCTGCCTTCTCCTCCGCCTCGAAGTACGCGGCGACGAACTCGTCCATGTCCTGCTCCGAGATGATCGGCGCGGACATGACGCGGCTCTGGGCCGTGTAGAGGAGATTCGGGTCGGAGGGCAGGGTGTGCGCCTCCTCGAAGTACGGACGGAAGGCTTCCTGGATGTCCTCGGCCTCGTTGACGAAGTCGAGGACGGCGAGGTCGGCCTGGGACTTGCGCTCGGCGGTGCGGTTGAGGCGGGAGAGGGTCTGCACGGCGGCGATGCCGGTCAGCGTCTTGTTGACGTACATCGTCGTGAGGAGCGGCTGGTCGAAGCCGGTCTGGTACTTCTCGGCGACGACCAGGATCCGGTACTCCTGCTGCCCCTTGCCGCCGGCCTTCGCGGCCTTGTCGTCGGCGCGGGTGTAGCCGAACGCCTTCGGCAGCGCGGCCTCGGAGATGCCGCCGTTCTCCTTGACCTCGGTGGTCTCCTCACCGTCGATGGCGAGGGTGCCGGAGATCGCGACCAGGACGCCCAGGTCCGGGTACTTGGTGTCGTACTCGCTGTCGGCGATGTAGCTGCGGATGGCGCGGGCCATCTGGACGGCGGAGTGACGGGACGCCGTGACCACCATGGCCTTGGCGCGTCCGCCGAGCCGGCCGCGGGTGTGGTGGACGAAGTGCTCGACGATCACCTGGGCGTGCTGCGACACCGTGTGCTCGTGCATGAGCGCGAACCGGGCGAGCAGGCTGTTCGCCTTGGAGGGGTCGACCTCCTTCTCGTCGCGGTTGAGGTTCGCGAGCTTCCAGTAGGTGTTGTAGGTGACGTAGTTGCGCAGGGGGTCGAGGATGAAGCCTTCCTCGATGGCCTGGCGCATGGAGTAGGTGTGGAAGGGGCGGTAGACGGTTGTGCCGTTCTCCACGCCTTCCGTGCCGAAGAGTTCGAGTGTCTTGGACTTGGGTGTGGCGGTGAAAGCGAAGTAGGAGAGGTTGGTGGCGCGGGAGCGCGCCACCGCCTTCGCCTTGAGCTGGCCGTCCACGGTGACCGTGGTCGCGCCCTCGTCGCCCGAGTCGGCGTCCAGGCCGAGGTCCCGCAGGGCGGACTTCACGGCGGTGGCGGCGTCACCGGACTGCGAGGAGTGCGCCTCGTCGACGATGACCGCGAAGCGGGTGCCCTTGATCTCGGTGGGGTTGCGCTTGATGTAGTCCAGCAGCGCCGGGAACGAGTGCAGGGTGACCGTGACGATCTTCCCGGTGTCCCGGGAGAGGGCACGGGCGAGCTGCTCGCTCTTGGCGCCGTGCTTCTCGTCGACCTTGACGACCAGGCCGTCGGTCTGGCTGAAGCTGCCGACGGTCTCCCGGAGCTGGGCGTCCAGGTTCCGGCGGTCGGTGATGACGATGACCTTGTCGAAGACGGGTTCGCCCGGCTTGATACGGCCCTCGGCGAGAGCCTCGGGGTTCAGGACGCTCGGATCGGTCCGGGCGTGCAGGTCACTGAGTCGGTGGGCCAGCCAGCCGATGGTGTTCGACTTGCCGGAGCCCGCGGAGGCCATCACCAGGTAGTTCTGGCCGGCACCGTGAACGGACGCGTGTGTGGTGAGCTTCTTGACCACGTCCCACTGGTGGAAGCGAGGGAAGATCGTCGTCTTGGTGGTGCCGCCACCGGGCGTCTTGTGCTTCTGCTGGTGCACGAAACGCTGGAGGAGGTCGAGCCAGTTGTCCCGCTGCCAGACCTGTTCCCAGAGGTAGGAGGTGGCGTATGTGCCGTGGGTGGTGGGCGCGGGGTTGCCGGATCCGCCGGGCTGGCCGGGGCCGTTCGAGCCGGTGTTGAAGGGCAGGAACTGGGTGTTCTTGCCGCGCAGCTGCGTGGTGACGAAGACCAGGTCCGGGTCGACGGCGAAGTTCGCGATGACGCGGCGGGTGAAGATCAGCTCGGTCGGGTCCCGGTCGGTCCGGTACTGCTCCTTGGCCTGCTCGACACCCTGCCCGGTGAGCGGGTTCTTCAACTCGGCCGTGGCGACTGGGATGCCGTTGAGAAACAGGGTCAGGTCGAGCCGGTGGCCCCAGTCGGCCTGCTTGGTGGCGTAGGGGAGTTCACGGACGACGGTGAGACGGTTGGCCCGGTAGCCGTTGAGGACGGAGGGAGCGGAGATGAGGTTGGGCCTGAAGTAGGCGACACGAAGTCGGACCCCTCGGTCCTTGACGCCGTTCCGGAGGACGTGAAGTAGCCCGTCATCGGCGATGGCCCGGTCGAGCCGCTGTGCGAAACCACGCTGGGCCTCGTTGGGATTGCCACCGTAGACGGTAAGGATTTCATTCCACTCGTCAGGCTGACTCTTGCCGATGAAGGTGAACAGCTCGTTGGTGTCGAGCCCGAGGTCGGCCTGATAGTCCTCGGGGTTCGCCTCTTGCCAGCCTCTCTCGCAGAGGACGCCAACGATGGCGGCCCCGAAGGAGGACTCGTCGTGCACGGGACTCATACGGCGACTCCATCGGTCACGTTGCGACCGCTGGCCGTAGTTACGTCAAACTGGCCAGTCACGGCTGCGGTGATGAGGGCCTGGCGGCGTTCAAGCAAGGTGTTGAGTTGACGGGTGAGGAGGTTGTCGAGACGATGCCAAGCTTCATTTGTCTCATCCATCCGCTTTGCGATTTGACGCTGCCTTGCGGGCGGTGGGCATGGAATTGACAGCTGAAGTAGCGTCCCGATGTTCACGCGCGTGAAGGTGCTACCGATTTGAAGGCTCTGCAATTCAGCCAAAGCTACGGTGTTCAGTACGTAGCTCAGAAAGAGCTGATCCTGGTCCGAACTCGTGATTCGACACACGTCTTGCCCCATGGTGAAAGGCGCGCTTATGTCAACGTATGCAGCTGTGCCAACCGAGGCGTTTCGGCTGTAGACAATGTCTCCACGTCGGGGTCTCCTCAGATCATCGGCCAAGTCGCGAAAGTCATGCTCGCTAACGAAGCGGTGAGCGCGTGACAGGTTCAAACGGCCCGGAGACACATCTCCTGGGCTCACGACGGGGTAGCCACTGTCAACATATTCTGGCGTTCTATGTTTGCAGTCAATGATCTGCCAACGTCGCTTGAGTGGCAGTACAGCCCAGCCATCGGGCACGGTAGGGATCCAAGGGTTTCCTGACGGGCTAGACGGAAGCTTTGCTCCTGTTGCTAGATCCTCGATAGCGCGTCGATTGCGTTCGCCTAGCAGTGACTGGTGTCGTTTCCTTAGCGTCGCGAGCTTATCGATGCGGGTTGCCTCGGCGTCGAGGAAGTCGGCGATGCGGCGCTGCTGAACCAGGGGTGGTAGCGGTAGAGGAAAACTTTGAATTTTACTGCTATTGGTCGAAGCCAGATTCGTGGTTCTCGTTCCGGTACTTTCGAAGTAGTGGCGTCCGTACCGAGACTGGGTCACGTAGGCGAGGAACCGACCGTCGAGACGCATCGGATCGGGACGAACTGCGAAGATGTGGTTCTGGTGCAGGCACCCCTCAAGTTCGCCCTGCCAGACAGTTCCACGGCCCAGCTTGTCCAAGTCCCCACCTTCGGTCATCAGGACGTCACCAGGACGAAGAGTGCTGCGCTCGGCCACATTTCGGGGCACGGTGATCTCAGTGACCGATTCCAGGTTCAGACTTCCTGCTTGGACGTTGGCAACACGCAAGTAGGGGCGTGTGACGACATCACCTGTGACGTCTCGTTTAGCGTCGACGGTCAGCCCGTTCTGCAAGCGGGCGACGTAGCCGAGGCGCACGAATTCGTAGGTGTCAGGGAGTGTAAGGGACCGCGGAGTGAAGGCTGATGTGCTCACCGGGCCACTTCCCCGAGTAGAGCCTGGATTTCGGTCTCAAGAGACTTCAGCTCGGCATCGATCTCCGTGAGTGGCCGCGGCGGCTCATACGCATAGAAGTGCCGTGTAAACGGAATTTCGTACCCAATCTTCGTCTTACTGCTGTCGATCCATGCATCCGGCACATGCGGGTGAACCTCCCGCACCAAGTATTCCTCGACGTCCTCCCCCAACGGCACGTTCTCGTAGTCCCGAAGCTCCCCATCCGGCTCAGGCTGCCCCTTGACGAGCTGCACCTCACCCCCCGGATCCCGCACCCCCAGCACATCCCGCAGCGCCTTGTTGAACGGCGCCCCCGTAGGCCACGTCCCGCCGGCCTGCACCACCGCGTCCTTCAACGCGAGCCAAGCCTCCTGCTTCGTGCCCCAACTCGCCCCGACCAGCGACTTGCACGCATCCGCCAACGCCGAAGCCTGCGGAAGCCTCTGGATCGCCTTGGACGCCTCCAGCGCCGTCAGCGTCTCCTCCGTCACCTCGAACCGCAGCTTCAGCGGACGCTCCACCGTGATCCGCTGGTACCCGAAGGCTTCGTTCGCGAAGACCTTGACCTTCCCGTGCAACGGATGCTCCGCATCCCCCGCCACGGCCAGCGCCTCTCCGTACAGCTTGACGACCTCGGCGATGTGCTCCTTGCCCAGAGCCTTCCGCTTGTCGCCCAGCGACTTCCGCATCTTCTGCCACTGGTCCCGCGCGTCCAGCAGCACGACCTTGCCCTTGTGGTCCGGGCTCTTCCGGTTCGTCAAAATCCAGAAGTAAGTCGAAATACCGGTGTTGTAGAACAACTGGTCCGGCAGCGCGACGATGCCCTCCAGCCAGTCGTTCTCCAGGATCCAGCGCCGGATCTCCGACTCGCCCGAGCCCGCCGCGCCCGTGAACAGGGGCGAACCGTTGAAGACGATCGCGAGCCGCGAACCGCCCCCGCCGTTCACGTCCACCGGCTTCATCTTGGAGATCATGTGCTGGAGGAACAGCAGTGATCCATCGTTGATGCGCGGCAGCCCCGCCCCGAACCGGCCGGCCTCGCCCAGCGCCTTGTGCTCGTGCTCGACCTCGTCCTTGACCTTCTTCCACTCCACGCCGAACGGCGGGTTGGCCAGCATGTAGTCGAAGGACTTCCGCGCGTGCCCGTCATCGGAGAAGGAGTTGCCGAAGGCGATGTTCTCCGGGTCCTGGCCCTTGATCATCAGGTCGGACCGGCAGATCGCCCATGACTCGGGGTTGAGTTCCTGCCCGAACACCTCCACCGTGGCGTCCGGGTTCAGCTCCTTGATGAGGTCGTCCATCGCGGACAGCATGCCGCCCGTGCCGCAGGCCGGGTCGAGGACCGTGCGCACCGCACCCGGAAGCTGCAACGCGTCGCCGTCCGGGGCGACCAGCAGCCGCACCATCAGCTGGATGACCTCGCGGGGCGTGAAGTGCTCACCGGCCGTCTCGTTCGACTGTTCCGCGAACCGGCGGATCAGTTCCTCGAAGATGTAGCCCATGTTGTGGTTGGGCACGACCTCCGGACGCAGGTCCAGGTCCGTGAACTTGCCGAGGACCTTGTAGAGCAGCCCGGCGCTGTCCAGCCGCTTGATCTGCTGAGCGAACTCGAACCGGTCCAGTACTCCCCGCGCGTTGTCGGAGAAGGCCCCCACATACACCTGGAGGTTCTGCGCCGCGTTCTGCGGGTCCGCGGCGATCTTCTTCAGGGTCAGGCTCGACCGGTTGTAGAACGAGTGGCCCGAGGCCCGCCGCAGGAAGCGGTCCGGGTCGATCCCGCTCTCCTTGTGCTGCTCCGCGATCTCCGCGACCTTCTCGCGGGTCGGATCGAGCACGCACTCCAGTCGCCGCAGGACCGTGAACGGCAGGATGACCTTGCCGTAGTCGGACTGCTTGTAGTCCCCCCGCAGGAGGTCGGCGACGGACCACGCGTGGTTCGCCAACTCCGTGTGCTTACTGCTGTTCAACTGGATCCCCGGATTCCTTCCGAAATGTCCCGACCCCACCGCCCGAGCCGATCAGCCGGCCGGGACGGTCCGACAAGTGTGGTCTATGTATGAAGGGCCGCGTGCCTAATGGGGCGAATCGCCACCCTGACCGCGTACCTCCGCCGCCTCCCGCGACGGCAGCAACTGCCCGCCCGTGAGCCCGCCCGCCAGCAACCGCGCCGTCTCCTCCGCCAGCCGCGTCGCCCGCCGAGCCTCCGCCCGGAGCGCGTGCACGTGCCGGAAGGCCTCCCCGTACCGCCGCTGCTCCTCCAGCGGCAGCAGCGGCACCCGCAGCCGGCCAGGGCTGACACTCAGCACCGTGCTGCCCGTGGACGCGCCCGCGATGTTCCCGTCCGCGCCCAGGAACCCGGCGAGGAACCACGCGTCCAGGCGCTTCGGATCCGGACGGAACAGGTGGACGTGGAGGCCGAGCAGCGCGCCGGCGTCCTCCTCGCCCGCCACCCGGGCCATCGGCCCGTCCCCGCCCACGACCGCCCGTACGAGAACGTCCCCCACGGCGATCACGGGCGCCGTGTCACTCCGCAGCTCCGCCGGGTCGCCCGTGGGACCGGACCCGCGCGAGATGTCCGACCCGGTGAGCACCACACGGACCTCCGCCTGCCCCCCGCCTGAGTCCTCCGCGCGCCCGCGCCCTCCCTCCGGCACCGTCCGCAGCAGGGTGAGCGCCCCACCGCGCGCCAGGTCGGACGCCGTGGCCGTGCGCCACTCCCGCGCCGCGGCCCCCGCCGCGCTCCACTCCTCGTGACCGGCCGCCCGCGTGAGCGACTTCGCGGCCCGGACGAGGTCCCGGCGGGTGGCGTCGACCTCCGCCGACAGTTCCGCCGGATCGGCCTCGGACCGTGACGCCCGTACGAGCCGGGCCGGGGTCAGATCCACCACGTCGTCGAGCAGATCCACCACACCGACCGCGTGCGCGACACCGGGTTCGCCCTCGAACGTGTCGGGGTCCTCCGTGAACGCCCGCCACGCATCCAGGGCACGCGCCGTGACGCCGGGCCAGTCCAGGGAGGCGGACCGGCTCCCGCCCCGCGTACGGCCCGACGCCGTCGTCCCCGCCGCACCGGCCGCCGCTTCCGCCGCCGTGTCCACGAACAGCACCGACTTGCGCTCCGGACCGCCCGGCTCGGGCCGTTGCAGCACCCACACCTGGAGCCCGACGTGCAACGGCAACGACGCGCCCACCGGCAGCGCGATCACCGCCCGCAGCGCACCGCTGCGCACCAGCTCCGCCCGCACGCGCCGCCCCGACGCACGCCCCGCCGTGGCCGGCGGCAGCAACAGCACCGCGTGACCACCGGGCGCCAGATGGGCGAGCGCGTGCTGCACCCACGCGAGCTCGGACTCCGCGCGGGCCGGTACGCCGTACGCCCAGCGCGGGTCGTAGGCCAGTTCGTCGTGCCCCCAGTCCCGGACGCCGTACGGCGGATTGCACAGCACCGCGTCGGCGACCAGCCCGGGAAAGGCGTCCGCGCGGAGACTGTCGGCGGCGCGCACGGTGACCGTGGCCTCCGGTGCCAGCAGCATCAGGCTCACGGCACTGCGCCGGGCCTGCACGGGCAGACTGTCCTGGCCGTACAGCTCACGCGCCCCCCGGCGGGCGGCGGTCGCCAGCAGCGTGCCGCCACCGCACGCCGGGTCGAGCACGCTCGACACGGGCCCCGGGACCAGGCGGGCCATCAGCTCGGCCAGCGGCGCGGGCGTCAGATACGCGCCGGACGCGGCGCTGTCCTCCAGCTCCCGCTCCGCGAGCACGCCCAGTGCGGCCTGGCCGCCCTCGTCCCGTACACACGCGTACAGCGCGCGCAGCACCGTCGCGTCACCCGCCTCGAAACGCACCGGGTCGGCGGCCGGCACGGCGTCCGCCGCGGACGCCGTGTCACGCTGCGCGTGCGCCACGAGATCCGCGTCCGGCAGCTCTGTGGCGGCCGTCAGCTCCTTCGCCGTACGCCCCGCCGCCGCGTGGACGAGGAGCAGCAGCCCTTCCGAGGCACCGCTGCCGCCGCTCTGCGCGCGCAGACGCAGCGTCGTACGCAGCTCCTCCGACGGGGTCGCCGCCGAGGTGTGACCGCGCGAGGCGAGCCAGGCGCGCACGGACTCCAGGTCGTACAGCGGACTGCTGTCCGTGCCGCCGGACGGCGCGGGGAAGTCCTCGTGCCGGCGGCGCCAGTTGCTGACCGTGGCGCGCGTGACCCCGGCGATGCGGGAGATCTCGGCGGCGGTCACCTGAGCGGATGACTGGGGCATGGCGGGAGTCCTGAGCCTCTCTGGAGTGAACAGTCAACAACCTACAGCGCCCGTCAAATCTGTCAACGTGATTGACGATGCTTTCAATGCCGTGCTTCTCTGGTGTTGCTTCCGAGTGGAAGCCGCAAGCACTCCGGGGGGAGTCCCATGCCTCTGACCATGCCGACGGCCGTCGTCGAAGGAACCCAGCTCACCGTGATGCCGTTCCGCGCCGACGCCGTCGTCGGAACGATGTCCGTGCCCACGCTCGTCCAGCTCGTACCGTCGCCCCGTGCCGAGGAGGACCCGCGCAAACTGAAGGCGGCGTCCGGCCTGGTGCGGCGGCACGCCGAGCTGCGGGCCACCGTGCAGCGCACGCTGAAGTCGTCCCACAAGGGCAAGAACGTCGCCCCGTACGCCGAGTACATCGCCACCGGACTGAAGGGCGAGCTCGGCGCCGCCTGGTCCACGCCGCCGGTCACCCTCTGGCACGCCGGCCCGCTCGCCGCACTCAGCGACGAACTCGTCCTCGGCAGCGGCCTGCGCACGCTCACCGTCGCGCCCGGCACGATGGTCATCGCCATCGACGGCGAGACCCAGACCACCGCCTGGCACGACCTCTACGACGACCCCGAGACGTACGGCCTGACCTACCCCGAACTGGCCCAGGTGCGCCTGCCGTTCGAGCTGTACATCGACCTCGCGCCCGCCGACGCGCGGCAGATCTTCTACGACCGCAACGTGCAGGGCGTGGCCGTCGCCAAGAACCTGGCCATGTCCATGGACCAGCGCGACTACGGCACCCGCCTCGCGCACCTGGTCGCCGACGCGGTGCACGTCGACGTGGACGGACAGCGCGTCTCCTTCGCACGGTTCGTGAACGTCAGCAAGCGGCAGGTGTCCGCGAGCGACCGCGAGGTCGTCACCCTCTCCGCGCTGCGCGCCCTCGTCGTCACCACGCTCTACGGGCGCAACGGCGTGCAGGTCTCCGCCGAGTCCGTGCACGAGGACGACCTGCCGGCGGCCTACCGGCCCGAACAGGTCGAGGCCACCGTCGTACCGGTCCTGGCGCAGCTCATCGCCCGCCACGCCCACCACTTCACCTCGCGCAGCGCCATCACCGCGCCCGCCGTCCTCGCCGGAATCGGCATCGCCGCCCACCACACCATGCCGTGGACCGACACGGCGTCCGCCTTCCGCACCGACGACCTGGTCCGGCTCCTCGACGACATCCGCTGGGAGCGCGAGGCGAAGTACTGGGACGGCGTCGCCGCCAAGACCGGCACCTCCGGACGCCTCAACTTCAGCGGCGGCGTCAAGGACTCCGGCGGCCGGGTCGCCGAGGCGATCCTCTACCCGGCGACCGAGGCGGGCCGCAGGATCCGCGGCCTCTGAGCCCCGGCGCACGCACAGCCGGACACCCCACATCGCACCCACCACCACACATCACGCACGCCCGAAACGGAGCACGCCATGACCTTCCACCAGCCGCCGCAGCTTCCCGACCAGCCCCCGCAGGGCGCCGGCCCCTTCGGCCTCGGCACCCCGACCGGCCCGGGGCGGCCCGCAGGCGACCGCAGACGATGGCTGAAGTACGGAGGGGTCGCCCTGGTCTCCCTGCTCATGGGCGTCGGCATCGGCACGAGCAGCGGCTCGGCGGACACCGGCAAGGCGACGGCCGCCGGCACCAAGGCCGGCCCCCGCCCCACGGCCACCGTCACCGAAACCGCCGAGGCCGAACCCGCCCCCACGGTCACCGAGACCGAGACGGTGACGGCCAAGCCGAAGCCGAAGAAGACCGAGAAGCCCGGCCAGGCGACCAGCTTCTCCGGCGAGGGCGAGTACGTCGTCGGCGAGGACATCAAGGCCGGCACCTACAAGACCGCAGGCTCGGAGGACGAGCTCGGCTGCTACTGGGAGCGGGCCAAGAACGCCAGCGGCGAGTTCGGCTCGATCATCGCCAACAACATCTTGAACGGCCCGGGCCGCGTGACCCTCACCAAGGGCGAGTACTTCAAAACCAACCGTTGCCAGGAGTGGAAGCGAGTGGGATGAGTGGCCGTCGTACCGGACCCCAGTCGAGACATCGAGATAGCAGGTTTGTGCTGGTGGCATCGGCTGCCGCGCTTCTGGGGCAATGACGTCCTGCCTTACTGTCGGGAATCACCGTGGCCTTGTCGTCCGAGGACCACGACGATCCGCGTGGGCGTGTGCGCCCCGGTGTCCACCCGGTCCGCCGGCCGCTCTCAGAAGCCCCACGGGTCGGGGTGCGGCACCGCCGCCGGATCCTCGGACCAGAGCAGCCGGGCCTCGATCTCGTCACCGGTGAGACCGATCAGCCGCTCGACCGCCCATCCGTTCCACTGGACGGCACGGGGGAACTGCGGCAGACGGAAAGCCGGCAGACCGACCGGCAGCGCGTCGGCCCGGAACACCGCCTTCTTGACCTCGCCGCTCCCCTTCTTCGGCTTCGACGACCTGCGCAGATCCAGGCAGTCGACCATCGGCTCCACCAGAAGGAGGTAGTACTCGTCCTCCTCCGCCCCGTCGATGTCGACGGGCACCAGACTGCCGGACGCCGCCAACTCGCCCTCGAAGCAGTCGACGAGCCGACGACTGAGAATCGGTGCGCCCCGGTGGCCCGACGGGAACTGTCCCTTGGGCCAGCGGCGCTCTCCGCCCCACTCGGCGCGCAGCCGGACCGGACGGTCCGCCTCCGCCCCGCTCCGCTGCCACCGCATGAGCCGGGAGAGCCCGACATCGTCGAGACGCAGCGGTCGGCAGTCGCTCAGGCTCGGCAGAAGTCGGTACACCGACAGGGGCTTCTCTGACATGCCAGTCATTATGGTGCCGTCCATACGGCGCCCGGCCCCGGCTGTCCACCCGCGAGCTCCCTCTCGACCTGCTGACCGACGCCGCGCAGTTCGCGTCGGAGCGCTCCTCGAATGGCACGTGCTCCATAGCCGTCGTTCTTCATTTCGGTGGCGACGTCCTGGAGATGCGTGTTCAAGCGCTCGAGGAACTTCTTCCGGTGCGTGAAGTTGTGCGGCCTCGGATGCCCCAGCGGGATACCGTTCGCGGCGTCGTTGATGTCGACACCGTACTTTTCCAGCAGCGCCCGTGCCTGCGCTGCTCCGTTGCGCTTCATGCCGGACGGCACGATGTGTGCGGCGGCCTCTCCCGGTCCCTTGGCCCGGCCCTCCCTCGCAAGGTTCTTGGCAAGCAGTTCAGCGTTCTCGGCGCAGCTCAGGAGCCCCAGGTAGTCGAGCCACGTCATCGGATTCGACGCGTACGCCCGGGGATTGGGCCCTGCGTCCAGTCCCAGCGGATCCGCACTGACGTAGGTGGCGGCAACCGGGTCGTAGTACCGGAAGAAGTTGTAGTGGAGCTGCGATTCGGGGTCGGTGTACTGGCCGGGGAACCGCAGCGGAGTCGACGCTCCCCGGCCCTCACCCGCCATGAGGCCCCAGAGCGTGGCGTCCGCGCGCCAGACGACCTCACCGCCTTCGGAGACGAGCTCGGTCGGGGTGCCGACGAGGTCGGTGACGATGGCGTAGAACCGTTCGTCGACGACGTGCTGGGGCGCGTCGGCGGGAGTGGTGCGCTCCGTCTGGGTCAGGGGCCGGACGCCCTCCCGTTCCCAGGTCAGTGTGGACGCCTCGGACGAACCCGCACCCGTGGTGGCCTGTTCCACCAGGTGCGGGCCGTCCCAGGTGAAGCGGGTCTCCTCGGCCACGTCCCGCCCGTCGGCCGTCAGCCGCTGCTTGGCGACGCGCCGGCCGAGGGGATCGTAGAGGTAGCGCCAGACCGTGCCGTCGGGGGTCACGACGGAGGTGAGCCGGTCGTCACCGTCCCAGGTGTAGCGCCAGAGGTCGGCCTTGCGGGACAGCCGGGTCCTACGGCGCAGCACGACCCGTCCCGCGGCGTCGTACTCGTAGTGGATTCCTCCCGCGCGCAGGACACGGTTGCCCCGGTGGACCCGTTCCCCCCGGCCCTCCTGGGCGGGGTACCGGTCCGGCCACGAGGCCCGGGTCTGGTTGCCGTGCCCGTCGTAGGCGTACGACTCGGTCCACTCCTCCGCACGCACGGTGAGCACACGTCCCGCGGGATCGAGGTCGAACGTGCGGTGCCCGGATCCGCGGTCGTCGAGCGCGGTCACGTGACCGTCCGGCCGGTAGGTGTAGGTCCGGTGGGTCAGGGTGCGCGCACTGCTCGTCGAGGTCAGTCGCTGGCTGGTCAGGCGGTCCCCCGCGTCCCAGTCCGAGGTGAGCGCGAGACCGGCGTCGGTCCTCCTCCCGGTCTCGCGCCCCAGGGGGTCACGAGCGAAGGACAGGGTGCGGCCGGCCGTGGCGAGCGCGGTGCGCTGCCCGGCCCCGTCGTATGTGTACGCGGTGACGACACCGCTCGGAGTGGTCCGGGAGATCGGGCGGCCCACGATGTCGTAGACCGTGGAGAGGACCCGTCCGTCGACGCTCTCGGCGGTGATCCGCCCCACCTTGTCGTAGGCGTACACGAGCGTGGCGTCGGGGCCGGCGGCCCGGACGAGGCGACCCGCCCGGTCGTGGTGATAGGTGGTGACACTGCCGTCGAGTGCCGCCTCCGCCTGGTTGCCGACCGCGTCGTAGGAGAAGACGGCCGTCTGCCCGACGGCGTTCGTGCGGCTCAGCAACTGGCGTGCGGCATCGTAGGCATAGGCGAGGGTCCGGCCGTCGAAGTCCGTCTCCGACACCAGGTTGCCGACCGCGTCGTAGCGATGGTCCCAGGTCAGCCCGCGCGAGTCGGCCACCTGGAGCAGCCGCAGCTCGGTGTCGTGAGTGAAGGTGTGCCGGACCCCGTCCGGTGTCGTGCGCGAGGTGAGCAGGTCGAAGGCGCCGTAGGTGAAGCGAGTGGTGCGGCCCAGCTTGTCCGTGTGGGTGAGCTGGTTTCCCTCACCGTCGTACGTCCAGTACTCGGTGGTGCCGTCCGCCTCGGTCACCGATGTGAGAAGACCCTCCGGGGACCAGGTACGGCGGACTTCCCCGCCCAGAGGGTCGATGACGACAGAGTTGTGCCCGAAGGAGTCGTACGCGTACGTGACCACCGCCCCGAGCGGATCGACGGCCGACGTCGGCTGCCCGGCGGCGTTGTTGGCGAAGCGGTACACGGCGCCGCTCGCGTCCGTCAGGGTGGCCAGTGCGCCCGACGACTCACGGATGAACCGGGTCGTGGCGCCGTCCGCGGTGGTCACCGATGTGCAGTTGCCGCGGTCGTCCCACTCCTGACGAACGACCGCGCCGTCGTACTCGGTGATCTCCACCGGACGTCCGAGGTCGTCGTAGCGGGTGGTCGAGGTGGAGCCGTCGGGCAGCCGGACAGCCGCCAGCCGACCGGCCTCGTCCCATTCGAGGTGCAGGGAACGCCCCAGCTGGTCGGTGCGGCACAGCAGACGGTCGTGGTCGTCCCACTCCTGAACCACCGTGTGCCCGAGCGCGTCGGTCTCCTCGACCAGCTGGTAGGCGTCGTTGAACCGGTAGTGCGTGGCATGTCCCAGAGAGTCGACGGCGACCGTGCGACGGGACCGGTCGTCGTAGGTGAACGTGTAGGACAGGAATCCGTCCGTGCCGTGGCCGGCCACACAGCGACCGGCCGCGTCGTAGTCGAAGCGGTACCAGACTCCGTTGCGGTCCTCCCACCGGGTGATGCGCCTGCTGTCGTCGTAGGCGAACCGCAGGGGCAGGCCGGAGGAGTTGAACACGGCGGAGAGGTTGCCGCGGTCGTCGTAGCCGTACCGGACCAGGGTCGGCCGCTCGGGGTGATTCCGCAGCACCAGTTCGGTGATCCTGCCGTTCTCGCAGGTCACGCCGATACGGTAGCCACCGTGATGGACGACTTCCTCGGGTGTGCCATCCGGCCTGTAGGCCACGCCGATGGTGTTGCCGTTGCGGTCACTGATCGACGCCAGGGGCAGTTCGGCGGGTGACCGGTCGGGCAGGGGACGGAAGCGCAGCCGGTGCCCGGTCTCCGGCCGGTGTACGACCAACTCTCCGTCAGCGGCCCCATCCCAGCTCAGAGGCCACTGCGGACCGGTGACCGGCAGGACCGGAGCATCTGGGTCGGGGATCGGGTAGTGCAGCACCATGCCGTCGTCGGTGGCGAACCGCACACCTGTGGCGTCCAGCACCAGACGCTGGTCGAGCGTGCACGTCCAGCTCGGGCCGAGAAGACGGCCGCTGCGCGTGCGCGTGCGGTGGTGGCGTTCCAGCACCAGCGGCAGCAGACCGTCCAGCGTCACGTCGGTGGCGGACATGACCATTTCCCCGGTGGCCAGATCGACCGGATCGCCGCGCGTGATGAGCTTCTTCATCTGCCGGCCGAGGGCGCCCGCGCTCCTACCCAGTCCTCTGACTCCGAGGGCCATGCCCTTGAGGCCGGTCTTGGGGGGGGGGGGGGGGGGGGGGGGGGGGGGGAAGAGGGGGGGGGGGGGGGGGGGGGGGGGGGGGGGGGGGAAGGCAAGCAAGGCACAAGACACAAA
>NZ_JBVIIM010000031.1:90201-92612 GCF_055569765.1 Streptomyces sp. NPDC031365
CACCCCACCCCCCCCCCCCACCCCCCCTCCCCCCCCCCCCCCCCCCCCCCCCCCCCCCCCCCCCCTGCCCCCCCCCCCCCCCCCCCCCCCCCCCCCCCCCCCCCACCCCCGCCGAGGCTGGTGAGGCCCTTCATGCCGGGTATGCAGTCCAGCGCCGCCAGTCCGACGTCCCACAGCGAGGCTTGGCCTTTGGAGTACTTGTAGAGGGTGTCGGCGAGGACGACGAGGGCGGCGATGAGGACGATCGCGCCGAGGATGGGCCCGCCGATGATCAGGGCGACGATACCGAGAACCGCGACGACGATCTTGCAGGCGGCGACGATGCTGTCCCAGTTGTCGGTGAACCAGTCGCCGACCTCCTCCCACCACGACCGGTTCTGGATGCCCGCGTCGGAGGCCTCGTCGATCTTCGACTTGGCGTCCCGCGCGGCTTCCTCGCGCATCTTCCGCGCGTCCGCGGCCATCTTCTTCGCCGCCGCGAGCGCGTCCTGCGCCTC
This sequence comes from Streptomyces sp. NPDC031365, assembly GCF_055569765.1. NCBI lineage: Bacteria > Bacillati > Actinomycetota > Actinomycetes > Kitasatosporales > Streptomycetaceae > Streptomyces > Streptomyces sp. NPDC031365. The sequence goes on from NZ_JBVIIM010000031.1 coordinate 90,699, forward strand.
GGACACGTCCGACTGGGCCTTGTCCTGGGCCGACTTGGCGCTCCGCACGTCCCGGGTCGCGGCCCGCACCTTCGCCTCGTCCGGCTTGTCCGCATCCGACGTGGAGCCCGTGGGGTCGTCCTTGTACTTGTCGGCCTCCTTCGTCGCCCGGCCCATCCACGACTCCGCCGACGACAGCTTCGACTGAGCGGAGGAGAGGTCGGCACGCGCCTCGCGCGCCTTCGCCAGCGCCTTGTCCGCCAGCGCCTGCGCCCGCTCCAGCTTCGGCCAGTAGTCCGCGAGCGCGTCACCGCACATCGCGTACGACTTCTCCAGCTTCTTCAGGTTCTTCGGAACGCCGGAGAACTCCTCCTTGAACACATCGGCCGACTTGCCCGCCCACTCCGCCAGCGTGCCCTCACCGGCCATCCCCTTCACCAGACGCAACGCCTCGGAGACGTCATCGGCGAAGTCGTGCAGGACCCTGGCGAGGGTGCGCACCCGGTGCGGATCGCCGGGGGTCGGGTCCTTGTCCAGGTCAAGGACATGCCAATCACTCGGCCGATGGCCCACCATGCCGCAACCCCCGTCACACGCACGTCATCAACACGCTTATACGCAAGTGAACCTACACAGCACAGCAGTGCGACGAAAGATCGGTTCGGTCGAGTCGTGTTGCCACCCGCCTGTCCGATCCGCCAGCCACCGTCAGAAGCCCTCCCGGGCTGGGGCGCCATGTTGCCTCCCTCCCCGCGTTCCCCCTGCTTGCGCCTTGTTTCCCGGTCGAACGCCCCGGCGGGCAACAGGAAACCCGTCGACCTCCGCCGGCAGCCGGGCAACTCTGGGTCCGTCAGCAAGCGGCAGCGAAGGGGGGCGGAGTTCATGAGACGGGTACTCGTGTCCTTGTGCGCGGTCGTGGCGGCCGTCACCACCGGATGCGCCGACGGCGGTGGCGACGGCCGCGACGGCCGGGCACCACGGGATCCGCGTCCCCGGGCACTGACCTGGCAGCAGGAACTGCGCGTCGCCGACGCGCACCAACGTCTGATCAAGCAGTGCATGGACCGCCAGGGCTTCACCTACTGGGAGGACCGCGGCCTGACGCTCCAGGAGAGCCGCCCGGTGCGCTTCGTGCAGGACGACGTGGCGTGGGCCCGCACGCACGGCTACGGGGGACGTATCGAGGCGAAGAGCCTGCGGGTCCACGAGCGCAACCCCAACGGCACCTACCGGCAGAGCCTTTCCGCCACCCGGCGCGCGGCCTTCGACACCGCGCTGGACGGCGGCGACGACGCGAGGACGCTCCGGGCGCCGCTGCCCGTCGGCGGAGAGATCCGCAAACGCCTCGGCGGCTGCACGGAGGAGTCCGAGCGCACGCTCTACGGCGACCCGGCCGTCTGGTTCCGTACGGGCAAGACCGTCTCGGGGCTCAGTGCCCTGTACGGCGAGGAGCTCATGGAGGACCGCCGGCTGACCTCCACGATCAGGGCGTGGGCGCGGTGCATGAAGCAGGCGGGACAGCCCTACGAGGATCCCGGGGCGGCCCGCGAAGCCGTCCGCGGACGCACCAGCCGGCTGGGCGAGGCACGCGCGGACGAGGCGTTCGCCGCCGAGCGCAAGACCGCCGTCGCGGACGCGACCTGCGCCCGCAAGACCTCCCTGCGGGCCGTTGCCACGGCCCGGGAGAGGCACTACCTGGACCGCCTGCGTGACCGGTTCGGCAAGGACATCGACACCTACCGGCACCTCGGCCAGCAGGCCCACGACCGGGCGGTGCGCATCGTCCCGGAGCGCGACTGACCACGTCGCGCCCGGGCGGACACCGCCCCACGGCGGGGGGGGGGGGGGGGGGGGGGGGGGGGGGGGGGGGGGGGGGGGGGGGGGAGGGGGGAGAGGGGGGGGGGGGGGGGGGGGGGAGAGGAGGGAAGGAGAAGG
>NZ_JBVIIM010000032.1:0-47299 GCF_055569765.1 Streptomyces sp. NPDC031365
CCCCCCCCCCCCCCCCCCCCCCCCCCCCCCCCCCCCCCCCCCCCCCCCCCCCCCCCCCCCCCCCCCCCCCCCCCCCCCCCCCCCCCCCCCCCCGGTCCTGTCCGCGTTCCCTCCCGGCCCGGTTCCCGGGCCGGCGTCAGCGCGTCAGTGGCGGGGGCGGCCCCTGCGGGGTGTCCCCCGGAGCGCTCCCTGGCTCCTCCCGGACCACCTCGCCCTGGACCACCCTGCCGTCGGGCCGGTGGATACGGACCTGCTGGAAGGCACCCCCCAGGGAGCCGTCCCTCGCCTCACGAAGCTTGCGCTCGAAGGTGCGCTCGGCATGACGGCTCACGGCCTTCTGGACCGGCGGCACCAACAGGAGCAGCCCGAGCACGTCCGAGACGAGACCGGGGATGATCAGCAGCAGGCCGCCCAGCATCATCAGGCCGTTGCCCTCGCTGTTCGGCCGGGGCCCGGGCGCCGCCGCTCCGCCGGTCTGCTGCTGTTGCAGCGTCTCGGTGAGGTTCTTGAACGCCCGCCGGCCGGCCCGCTTGATGACGACCGAGCCGAGGACGAGGCCGGCCACCAGGACCAGGAAGACCACCAGGCCGTTCGACGCCCCGGCGACCATGGTGAGCAACCAGATCTCCAGAACGAGCCACGCGGCGACGGCCAGCGGGAGCAAGCCGCGCGACCGGGAACGCCGGGGCCGTACGGGGTGAGGGGTCTGAGCGCCAGTCGTCATACTCCCAGTGTGCCTGGGCGGGGCTCAGTGCGGGATAAGCGGGGCAACGGCGCGGTCAGCGGGTCGTACGCCTATGACTCGGGCTGCTTGACATCCGACCCGGCCTCCTTGGTCTCCGGTGCGGGCCGGCTGACCACCGCCTCGGCCTGCCTGGCCACCGGCTCGCCGTGACCAGCCACCGGCTCGGCGTGCCCGGCCCATGGCTCGGACTGCCTGACGCCCGGCTCGGACTGCTTGCCGCCGCCGCGCCCCAGGACCTTGCCCACCCGCTCCCCCACGCCCCACGCGGTGACCCGCCACAGCGCCTCGACGAGGATGTCGCGGCTCATCTTGGAGTCACCGAGTTCGCGCTCGACGAAGGTGATGGGCACCTCGACGACGTGGTAGCCGGCTTTGACCGCGCGGCGGGCCAGGTCGACCTGGAAGCAGTACCCCTGGGAGGCCACTTCTTCGAGGCCCATGCCCTTCAGGGTCTCGGTGCGGAAGGCGCGGAACCCGCCGGTGATGTCACGCAACGGCAGGTCGAGCGCCATCCGTGAGTAGAGGCTGCCGCCGCGCGAGATGAACTCACGGGACTTCGGCCAGTTCACCACGCGGCCGCCCGGCACCCAGCGCGAACCGAGCACCAGGTCGGCGCCCTTGAGGGCGGTCAGCAGCCGGGGCAGTTCCTCGGGCTGATGGGAGCCGTCGGCGTCCATCTCGATCAGTACGCCGTAGCCGTGCTCCATGCCCCAGCGGAAGCCCGCGAGATAGGCCGCGCCCAGGCCCTCCTTGCCCTTGCGGTGCAGCACCTGGACATGGTCGTCCTGAGCGGCCAGTTCATCGGCGAGGTTGCCGGTGCCGTCAGGGCTGTTGTCGTCGGCCACGAGCACGTGTGCCTCGGGAACGGCCTCGCGCACCCGGCCGACGATCGCCTTGATGTTCTCCGCCTCGTTGTAGGTCGGAATGATCACCAAGGCTGTGCCGAGCGGGCCGTAGTTCCGCCCCTGGGATCCCGCCGCGGGGGTCCCGTCGCCGTCTTTCACTGCTGCCCCTTCATGTCTGTGCGCAGGGTCCCACCATAGTCGTCGGGGCCTGCGCCGAGGCGACAGGACGTTCGTACGGTGGTGTCGTCTACCGGAGATCGGGTAGCGCTACGCATTTCGGCCGCGCCGGGGACGGGGGTGCGACGGCGGATGGGGGCCCGGCGCCCTTCGGGCCGGCCTGGGATCCGCCGGCTGCGGATCGACCTGAAGCCGTTGTCTACTGAGCGCCCGGGCCCCACCCGGGGTCACACCTCCCCGACCGGCTGGACCTTCCCTCGGTACTGCGCCGGTGCTGAGCCTGGCTCCCAGTGGCGGTGCCCCGGTGCGGCACACCGTCCCTGACCCAGCGGCGCTGACACGAGTGGCGGGAAGGCGTCCGGGCGGGCGTCCGGTGGTGGACCCGGCCGAACCTACCGGCCCCCTGCCGCCGCCTGTCAACAGTCGTTTGACCTGCGTCATGTGGTTCACATGCCTGGTCAGCGGCGAGGATGCGCAGGTCGCGAGACAGGGGCGCGACACATGATCGTCACCACGCCCCCGCCGTAGATCACTCGCCCGGCCGTACGAAGACCGTGCGCCCTCCGACCACGGTGCGCCGGCAGACGGGCAGGTCACGGCCCGGAGTGAGGTCGGGCAGGCCGGGGGTGCCGGAGCGGGGGTCGGTGGACCAGCGCGCCACCCGGTCGTCGGGCGCCTGGACAACGAGTTCGCCGGTGTGCCAGACGGCGTAGTCGGCGGGTGCGCCGGGCACCAGGACGCCCGCGTCGTCGCGTCCGACGGCCCGCCAGCCGCCGCGCGTGTGCGCGGTGAAGGCCGCGCGGACGGAGACACGGTGCTCGGCAGTACGGTGGAAGGCCGCGGCACGGACCGTGCCCCAGGGGTCGAGGGGGGTGACCGGACTGTCGGAGCCGAAGGCGAGCGGCACGCCGGCACGCAGCAGGGCCGCGAACGGATTCAGGGAGCGGGCCCGGTCGGCGCCCAGGCGACGGGCGTACATGCCTTCCTCGCCACCCCACAGGGCGTCGAAGGCGGGTTGCACGGAGGCGGTCAGGCCCAGTTCGGCAAAGGCGGCGATGGTCTCGGGGGTGAGCATCTCTGCGTGCTCGACGCGGTGCCGGGCGGCGCGGAGACGGGCGAGGCCCACCTTTTCGGCGGCGGCACGCACACCGTCGACGACGGTGCTCACGGCAGCGTCGCCGATGGCGTGGAAGCCCGCCTGCAGACCCGCCTCGGTGCAGGCGACGACGTGGGCGGCGACGGCGGCGGTGTTCAGGTGAGCGCTGCCGGTGTGGCCGGCGTCGTCGTACGGCTCCCGCAGGCAGGCGGTGTGCGACCCGAGGGCGCCGTCGGCGAACAGGTCTCCCGCGGCGCCCACCGCGCCCAACTCCCGGGCCTTGGTGACGTCCTGTTCGGCCCAGTAGCCGACCACGCGCGGGCCGCTCTTCTCGGCGGCGATCCGCAGCAGGCCGGTGAAGTCGTCCTCGGAGGAGATCCCCGGGCCGCCGCACTCGTGCACCGTGCCGATGCCGAGGGAGACGGCGTGCGCGAGGGCCGCGCGCTGGGCCTCGGCGCGCTGGGCCGGCGTGACGGCGGCCAGGGCGGCGGCGCGCACCGCGTGGTGGGCGTCCCCGGTGAGCGGACGGTCCTCCCGGGCGACGCCGCCCGGGACGAGGTCGAGCAGCGCGGTGGTGACGACCGCGGAGTGGACGTCGATCCGGCTGAGGTAGAGGGGACGGCCGCCGGTGGCCTCGTCGAGTTCCGTGCGGGCCGGAGGCCGGCCGCCGGGCCAGCGGGCGGCGTCCCAGCCGTGCCCGAGCAGGACCCGGTCGTCGGGGCGGGCGGAGGCGAACTCCCGTACGCGGACCAGCGCGGCCTCGAGCGAGGGAGCGGTGGACAGGTCGAGACCGGTGAGGGCGAGACCGGTGGCCGTGGTGTGCACGTGCGCGTCCGTGAACGCCGGAGTCACCAGTGCCCCGTCCAGGTCGATCACCTCGTCGGCCCCGTCCGCGAAGGCGTCTGCCGCGCCCTCGGAGCCGACCCAGGCGACCCGGCCACGCTCGACGACCATCGCGGTCGCGAAGGGGTCGGCGGGACTGTGGACCTCTCCCCGGCGAAGCAGGACGGTGGGCGACGGGACGGTGCGTTCACTCATGCCCACAGTCTCGCGCGTCGGACGAGCCCGCCCGCACGCAGGTCCGGCTCACGGCGCCCGAACTCCCGCCCGCAGCACTGACCACGGGCCAGAGCACCGCACACACGCGGAGCCCTGTCCCGGCTCGGGGCATCGGCTTCCCGCGAGAGCACCGCGCACCCGCAAGAGCGGCCGCCTCGAGCCAGAACGCCGGTCACAGACGAGAGACCGCTCACCTGCAAGAGCACCGGCCGCCTCCGTGAGCGCTGCTCACCTTGTAGAGCACCACCCACTCGTCCGCTCACGAGAGCAGCGCTCACCCGAGAACGCCCTCCGCCACACCCGCGCCCGCGGACCCGCACCGGCGCACACCAGCCGGGTTCGGCGGTCGGAACGGCCGGACGGGTCGCCACGGCGACCGGGTCAGATCCGCGGCGGTCGTGCCTCGTACGGCGTGGAAAGGACGACCGTCGTACGGGTCGAGACGCCGGCCAGGGAGCGTACGCGGGCGAGGAGTTCCTCCAGTTCGTGCGGTGTGGACACACGCACCTTGAGGATGTAGTTCTCGTCGCCCGCGACACTGTGGCAGGCCTCGATCTCGGGGACGCCGGCGAGGCGGTCCGCGATGTCGTCGGGGGCGCTGGGGTCGAACGGTTTGACCGAGATGAACGCGGTGATGGGCAGGCCGACGGCCCCCGGGTCGACGACCGCGGCATAGCCGCGGATGACGCCACGCTGTTCCAGCCTGCGCACCCGCTGGTGCACGGCCGACGTGGACAGGCCCGTGGCCTTGCCCAGGTCTGTGTAGCTCATCCGCCCGTCCTTGACGAGCAGCTGCACGATCTGTCGGTCCAGCTCCTCCATGGCGCAAGAACCTACAGTGCACTTGATCGCCCCGGATACCTGAGCGGGGGCCGCGACGTCGCCGCGCGGGGCACCTGCGAGCGGCATGTGACGAACACCACAGCCTTCAGGCCGTCTCCGTGATGTTCTCGTGATTACGCCCGACGGGCGACGGGAAGTGCTTGCTGTGGTCGAGGCCGCAGCGCCTTCACGGCCCAGCCCGAGGGGGAGAACCCAATGCAGAGTCTTAAGCGCCTTGGTCGTAGCACGTCCAAGCGGCAGCCGGTCGTCGCGCCCGAGCCGGAGTACGTCGAACCGGACACCCTGGACGACGAACCCGACGCGTACGACACCTTCGAGATGTACCGGGTGATCTGCCCGGACTGTGCGCAGCCCATCGCCCTGCTTGCGGACGAGGACGTCCTGCCGGAGCACGCGCTGTGCGCCTCACCGTGGAACCCGTTCGGGCTCACGGTCTGCGCCGGCACCGGCCGCCGGGCCTGCGAGGCCCGGCCGGCGGACGAGTCCGTCACGCCGCAGGAGCAGGACACCGCGCTGCTGTTGACGCTCCCTCAGGGACTCGACTGGCGCACCCAGCCCTTCTCGCACGTCGGCGGCCCGGGCTCGCGCCCGATCCAGGTCCCGTCGATGCGGCGCCACGCCGCCTGAGCCCGCCGGTAAGAGGGTGGCGAGGTCCGCCACCCTCTTCCGCCGTACGGGACGGTCGCGAACGCACGCCCTATTGCGGCCGTCGGTGACCCGTCCGGCGGCTTCCTCGTTGCCCAGGCATGACGACCCCCACGTATGCGACGACCGGGCGTCAACACCGTGTCTTCGTTCCACCCCCCGTGGAGGCGGCCGTACCCGCCCCGCCGCCCCGGCTCCCGGACCCGCCGATCTACCGCGATCTCATGCGCCAGTGGGCCGACCGGGGCCGTACGGTGCCCGGGCGGCTCGACCCGGAGTGGACCCGGATCGCCGCACCTTGGGACGGCTCGCCCGGTTCAGCGGGTTTCCGGGCCCGCGAGGTGGCGGGCGATGACCATGCGCTGGATCTGGTTGGTGCCCTCGACGATCTGCAGGACCTTGGCCTCGCGCATATAGCGCTCGGCGGGGAAGTCCGCGGTGTAGCCGTAGCCGCCGAGGATCTGCACGGCGTCGGTGGTGACGCGCATCGCGGTGTCGGTGCAGTGCAGTTTGGCCATGGCCGCCTGCCTGGCGAACGGCCGCCCCGCGTCGCGCAGCCGGGCGGCCGCCAGGTACAGCGCGCGCCCCGCCTCGATCTGCGTGGCCATGTCGGCGAGCATGAAGCGCAGCCCCTGGAAGTCGGCGATGGGCTTGCCGAACTGCCGGCGTTCGGTCGCGTAGACGAGCGCCTCGTCGAGCGCCGCCTGGGCCAGGCCGATGGCGCAGGCGGCGATGCCGAGCCGGCCGCCGTCCAGTGCCGACAGGGCGATCGCGAAGCCCTGCCCCTCCTCGCCGATGCGTCGCGCGTCGGAGACCCGGACACCGTCGAAGTGGACCTGGGCGGTGGGTGAGCCCTTCATCCCCATCTTCTTCTCCGGCACGGCGGCGCTCAGCCCTTCGGCGTCGCCGGGTACCAGGAACGCGGTGATGCCGCGCGGCCCCGCCTCGCCGGTGCGGGCCATGACCGTGTAGAAGTCGGCGACTCCACCGTGGGTGATCCATGCCTTGGTGCCGGTGATCACCCAGTGGTCGCCGTCGCGCACCGCTCTGGTGCGCAGCGAGGCCGCGTCCGAGCCCGACGCGGGCTCGGAGAGGCAGTAGGCGCCGAGCAGACCGCCGCCGAGCATCGCGGGCAGATGCTCCGCCTGCTGCTCCTTGGCGCCGAAGGCGGCGAGCGCGTAGCAGGCCAGGGTGTGCACGCTGACGCCGAGGCCGACGGTGAGGCGGGCCATGGCGAGTTCCTCGAGGACCTGGAGGTAGACCTCGTACGGCTGGTCGCCGCCGCCGTACTCGGAGTCGTAGGGCAGGCCGAGCAGACCGGACTCGGAGAGGAGGCTGAACAGCTCGCGCGGGAAGCGGCCCGCGTCCTCCTCCTCGGCCGCCGTCGGGGCGACCTCGCGCTGAGCGATGTCGCGGACGAGCGAGATGAGGTCCCGGGCCTCGTCCGTGGGCAGTTGCCGGTCCACCGGCTGCGGGGCGCGGTCGGGCATGGCGACGCTCTCCTCCCTGTTCGGGCACATCGGCGTGCGCCTTGGGTGGGGGCAGCTCCGCCGGGGTCGTTTCGGTGCCTGGCCGATGCTCGCGCTCCCGGGTCTCGGAAGCTGCTGACCAGCGGCTGTGCGCTGTGAGTATGCCCGATCGACAGAAGCACGTCACTTGTTAACGACCGCTTACTTCAGGATACCTTCACCACACCCCCCGATCAGAATTGGTCCGCACCATTGACCGACTGGTCTAGTCCTCCTAGAGTCTTGGTCCACCCACGAATCGCCACGTCCATGCCCGTCGATTCGCTCTCCCGCCAACTCCCACCCCGCTCTCCTGTCGGCCCGGGCACATCGACCGCCACCGCCGCGACCTCGGCTCAGGAGGCCGCCGCCGGCTCCGCGGTCATCGGGTACTTCACCGAGCGGGGCATCTGCGACCGCGAGCACTACGTCAAGAACATCGAGACATCCGGCTCCGCGGACAGGCTCACCCACATCGACTGCGCCTTCGGCGACGCCACCGGCGGCACGTGCGCCATCGGCGCCTCCCACGCGTCCGCCAGCCCTCCGATCCGGTGGCCCTTGCGGTGCGGCCAGGGGGGTTCCACAGGGACCTCCGACCCCTGCCGTTCGGCCGGTCAGGCTCAGGCGTCGCAGCGGGCAGGCGCCGGGGCGGGGTGAGCGGGGTCCAGCTCCTCGATCGCACGCATGGCTCCGCCGAGCGTCTTCACCAGCAGCTCGCGCATGGTCTCGCGGGGCAGTTCACCGCGGTCGATCCAGGCCAGCGCGGCACCCTCCACGCTGCACACCCAGGCCAGCAGCCCCATCCGCGCCACCGGCGCGATGTCGGTACGGCCGTAGGCACCCTCGGCGATGGTCGTGACGATCGCCTCCCGCACCCCGTCCCGGATGGCGTGCACCTCGGTGTCGAAACCGACGCCGCCGCTGACGATCGCGCGGTACGCGGCCTGGTTGTGCTCGACGTACCGCAGATAGCTGTCGATGGTGCGCTGGACCCGCTCCACGGGCGGCAGTTCCGCGCCGCTCGCCGCGTAGGTGACCAGGCCGGCCACCGAGTCCTCGATGATCGCCAGGTAGTAACCGCGCTTGGAGCGGAAGTAGTAGTAGATCAGCCCCTTGGCGACCCGCGCCTGACGTGCGATGTCGTCCATCGAGAGCGCGTCGTACGACGTGTCGGCGAACAGGCTCCGCCCGATGGAGATGAGTTCGGCCCGGCGGGCCGAGGAGCGCTGGGTGCCGCGCGCTGCGGGGCGCACGGCGGACTGCTGGCTGATGTTCACTGTCGACCCAGGTCTCCTGCGGGCGGCGGGACAATCCCGCCGCAGTATGGCAGGTCGCCCACCCGGCGGGATCCGGCGGCCCGGGGCCTGGGGGGTTACAGCATTCCCAGCTGGGTCACGAGCATCGCGAGGACCACGACAAGCGTCCATCCCATGACGTGCTCGAGGATCTTCGGCCCGTCCTCCTGCGGGCCGCCGGTGCGGGCGCGGGTGACGGTGGCTGCGTTCGCGGTCATGGCATCTCGCTGGTCTCGGTGGTGCGCGGACTCCTCTGCGGATGGTGTCCACCTTGCCACCGCGAGCGGCTTTTGCGGCCGAGACATCGGTCACACGACAGCGGGCCCCGGTCGTCCGGGGCCCGCCGCAGGACCGGCTCAGCGCACCCCCACCGCCGCAAGCGCCGTGCGCTGCCGCGGAGTCGGATGTGCAGGGAAGTACAGGTAGCAGACCCCTCCGGTGCCGGAGACGACCTTGCCGGAGGCGTTGTACCGCTTGGTCCGCAGCCAGATGTTCTCCCACTCGCGCCGCTGGTAGACCCGGCGCACGGCCTCGTTGTCGTCAGAGGCGGGGTCGTTGGCGATCACGTCGCCGTCGGCGGTGAAGCCGATGACGGTCATCAGATGCCCGGAGGTGCCGTACCCCGCCCCGGTCAGCTCCTTCTCAAGAAAGGACTGGGACGTTATGGCCGGGATGCCCGCCGCGATCAGCGTCTCCAGGTCGGTGAGGGAACGGAGACGGGTGACCGCGCCCTGCAAGCCCTTGAAGGTCGCCGCGTAGGCGGCGTTGAACGGCCAGTTGCCGCAGCCGGCGTACTGGTGGTCGTACGTGTACCGGGCCGCGTGGCAGATCTGCGGGTCGGCGTAGGACGGGTCGACCCAGGACAGCTGCTCCTCGGTGAGCCTGCCGCCCCAGTACTCGATGATCATCTGCGAGGAGGTCGGGCTGCACCAGGCCTCACCGCCGTTGTCGTACTCCGGGTACTGGCCCTTGTGGATCTCCTGCGAGTAACGCGGGACGATCAGCTCCCGGGCCAGTCGGGGCGTGGAGGCGGGCACGGTGAACCGGTCGGGGATGTCGGAGCCCATGGCGCCGGTCCGCCACACGGTCGGAGTGATGCGCGTGCCGGGGCGGCGGTGGAGGGTGAGGCGCAGCCGGTAGGAGACCAGACGCAGGCCCGACGCCGCGTCATCGAGAGCGACCGTGTCCGTCCAGACGCTGCTCCGGCCGTCACCCTGGTCGTCCACCGAGGTGCGCCGGATGTCCTGGTCCCCGGCCGCCCAGCGGCCCATGACGTACCAGGGGGTGTCCGTGCCGTCGGAGTACGTGCCCTTCAGCTCGATCTGGAGCCAGGTGCCCTCGGGGGTGTGTGCGTTCCAGGAGGCGATGACCTCCGTGGCCGGAACCCTGAGGCGGTGGACGGGCGAGGTCCACCGCGCGTACTCCCAGGCGGACGTACGGCCCGTGTGCGGGTCGGTGTAGTCCGTGGTGCCGGCGGCTCTCGCGATCACCAGGCCGGGACGGGCGCCGGCGACGGCGCGGGTCCCGTCGGCGGTGCCACCGCGCCAGTCGGTGTACGAGGTCCAGGCCCGGTTGTCGACGGTGCGGGCGGCGGCCCGCCCGGTGTGCGCGGTGCCGGTGGCACCGGCGGTCGTGGTGCCGGCGGACGCCGGGGCAGCGCTCCCGGCGACGGTGGCGACGACTGCCGCTGCCAGAAGGGTTCTGCGAGACGGCAGTTCGGCTCTCTTCATGGGCGGAGGACCCCCAGGTGTCGGAGTCGGGACAGGGCCAGTGCACGGCCGGCGGGACGGCGTACGTCCGCCGGATGGAGCGGGTGTGGGCCAACTATGAACGCAGCCGGGTGGATCCTGCCAGCACCCTGGCCGTACCGCGCTCAATCAACATGGGACTCGACCAATGGCGGGACGCGCTGCGGGCCCCCCGGCCGGGGCCGACGGGCGGCGCTCCGGATCCCGCCCGGACCGCACGGGCCGGCAGGGAATCACCCACGGGAGTCGGGCCGATCAGAACGGCACCCCTTAGAGTCCTTCCGGTCAGCCCTCCCCAGCCCCGGGACCAGCCATTCACGCTCTCGCCTCCCGCATCCGCCGGCTCGGCCCCTCCTGCGGGCCGGTCCGGTTCATCGGTCTCGACGGCCATGCCGGCTCGGGGAAGTCGACCTTCGCCGGGCGGTTGGCCGGGGCGCTGGACGGCGCCCCGGTTCTGCGGCTCGACGACATCGCCAGCCACGAGGAACCGTTCGGCTGGACCGGACGACTGCTGAGCCAGGTGATCGAACCGCTCGACCGCGGCGAGACGGCGTACTACTCCCCCTACGACTGGCGCGCCCGCCGCTTCGGGCCGCCCCGACCGCTGCCGCCGGCCCCCGTGATCCTCGTGGAGGGTGTCGGCGCGGGCCGCCGGGCACTGCGCCCGTATCTGGCGCTGCTGCTGTGGATGGACCTGGACCGGGAGGAGTCCTGGTCCCGGGGCCGGGCACGGGACGGTACGGAGCAGCGGGAGTTCTGGGAGGGCTGGGTCCGCGCGGAGGACGCGCACTTCGCGGGCGACCCCTCGCGCCCCTTCGCGGACCTTCTGGTGCGGCAGCGCGGGGAGGGGTACGAGGTGCTCCCGGGGCCTGCCGGGACAGGTGAATCGATCTCTCCACTCACACACGGTGACGGGCCGTCGGCAATGTGGTGAACCTGTGAAAGGCACCTCTGGACATGTTGCCGGAGCACCCCAACTCCGCTTGACCGGGGGCCCGTACAGGTCTTACGTTCTCAATGAGCGGCACTTCGGAGCCGCCCGCGGACACGAAGCCCCCGGTTGTTCCCCCGTGATCGGGGGCTTCGTTCTGCCCTCTTCACACTTTCCAACCGCTCAGCGGCATATGGCGATAACCCTGGGTCACGGTGCGGTCGATGCTCTGCTCTCCCGTCCCGCTCCTCCACCCGCACGGCACCCTACGGACGTGACGCCGCCGCAGGTACGATGCCCTCGGTGCGACACGGACGCTCCTTCGCGCACCTTGCAACTCCGGTCCGCGGTAAAGCGGTTCGACCACAGGGCGCCGACGGCCGAGGGCCGGCCGGCACACCGACGGGGGCACGGTTTGTGGGGGACGTGATGGACTTCGGCACGCAGGGCCCGCAAGCCCCGGCCGACCTCGCCTGGCTGCGAGGCGTGGACGCGTACACGATGGGCGCCTATCCGCAGGCGGAGGAGGAGTTCCGGGCCGCGGTGCGGACCGACCCCGGGATGGCCGACGGCTGGCTCGGGCTGCACGCGCTGCGCGTCGACACGACGACCGCGCTGCTGCGGATGTTCCGCCACCGGGAGCGCTTCGGCGAACAGCGCACCCGACACCGGCGCACCCTCAACTCCTGGTACTGGCTTGGCTGGTGGGTGCAACCGGTGCTGGAGAGCCCTCGCGATCTGCTGCTGGCGCACGCCTCCCACTGGCTGGACGGCCGCCACGTCCCCGAGCTGGACCGGGCACTGGCCGGGCTGCCTCCGGTGGACACCGATCCACACGTCCGCTTCCTGCACGCCTGCCGCGCCTATCTGATCAAGGACTGGGAACAGTTGGTCCGGCACACGGACTCCCTGGTCGAGGATCCGATGCTGGGCATCGAGGCGGGGCTGTTCGGGGGCATGGCCCGGGTGCGTCTGGAGATGTACGGGCAGGCCGAGCCGCTGCTGTCGGCGGCCCTGATGCGGTGCCGCAGCGAACAGCCGCAGCGCAAGGAGCTGCGCTACTGGCTGGCGCGCGCCCACGAGGGGACCGGCCGCAGCGCCGCCGCCCTCCCGCTGTACCGGGCGGTGCACCGGGTCGATCCGGCCTTCATGGACACCTCGGCCCGGCTCACCGCGATCGCCGAGGGCGACGGCTACGACGATGGCGCCGATCTCGCCGCGATCACCCTGACCGGCGCCGGGGACATGATCGACGGCCCCGATACGCTCGACCCGCTCTTCGGCATCGAGGGGCGCGACCTCCGGCTGTCCGAGCCCGATCCGCCGGCTGCCCCGCGGCCGGCGGTCACCGGCCCGGGGGTGCGCGAGCGGGCGGGCGGCTCCACCTCGCCGCTGCCGTCAGGGCCCACCGATCCGGCGTTACTGGAGGAGGCGCTCGCCGAACTTGAGCGCATGGTGGGGCTGGAGCCGGTGAAGCGCCAGGTCAAGGCGTTGTCGGCGCAGCTGAACATGGCACGGTTGCGGTCCGGGCAGGGATTGCCGGTGCAGCCGCCGAAACGGCACTTCGTCTTCTCCGGGCCGTCCGGGACCGGCAAGACCACGGTGGCCCGCATTCTGGGCCGTGTCTTCTACGCCCTCGGGCTGCTCGGCGGTGACCATCTGGTGGAGGCCCAGCGGGCGGATCTGGTGGGGGAGTATCTCGGGCAGACCGCGGTGAAGGCCAACGAACTGATCGACTCCGCGCTCGGCGGGGTGCTGTTCGTCGACGAGGCGTACTCGCTGTCCAACTCGGGGTACGGCAAGGGTGATGCGTACGGGGACGAGGCGCTTCAGGTGCTGCTGAAGCGGGCCGAGGACAATCGCGATCACCTGGTGGTGATTCTCGCCGGTTATCCGGAGGGTATGGATCGGCTGCTCACCGCGAACCCCGGGCTGTCGTCACGGTTCACCACGCGGGTGGACTTTCCCTCGTACCGGCCGCTGGAACTCACCTCGATCGGTGAGGTGCTGGCCGGTGAGAACGGGGACGTGTGGGACGAGGAGGCCCTGGACGAACTGAGGTCGATCGCCGGGCACGTGGTGGACCAGGGGTGGATCGACGAGCTGGGGAACGGGCGGTTCCTGCGGACGCTGTACGAGAAGAGCTGTGCGTACCGGGATTTGCGGTTGTCGGTGTATCCGGGGGCGTTGACCCGGGAGGATCTGGCGACGTTGCGGTTGCCGGATCTCATGCAGGCGTATGGGGAGGTGCTGTCGGGGCGGGGGCCGTCGGGGCCTTCCTCCGCGCTGTAGGGCTCCGGCGTGGAGGGCGGCGCACGGGATGCTCACTCGCCCCGCTGAAGGGGTGCCGCCGCGCCCACCCGTGCCGCCCCACCGGCACGACTGCCCGCGGCGGGGAAGGCACCGGTGCCAACGGCTGAGGCGGCGCGGCTGCCGACCGTTACGCGGGGACCTCCTCCGGGGTTCCGTTCGCCCGCTGGGGCGTCAGGGTCACTTCCCGGTGGGCCGGGTCCCGTACCTCGCCCACCAGGAGTTCCAGGACGTCCTCCAGGGCCACCAGGCCCAGGACCTTGCCGGTGGGATCGGAGACCTGGGCGAGGTGGGTGGCGGCGCGGCGCATCACCGTGAGGGCGTCGTCCAGGGGCAGTTCGGGGCGCAGGGTCGTCATGGGGCGCCAGAGCTGCTGCGGGACGGCGCGGTCGGAGTCCTCCAGGTCCAGCACGTCCTTGACGTGGAGGTAGCCCATGAAGGCGCCGCTGTCCGCGGCCACGGGGAAGCGGGAGTACCCGGTGCGGGCGGTGAGCTCCACGATCTGCGCCGGGGTGACCGCGGGGGTGACCGTCACCAGCGACTCGCCCGCCAGCAGCACGTCCGTCACCGGACGGGAGCCCAGCCCCAGGGCGTCCTCCAGACGTTCGGCCTCCTCGGGGTCGAGCAGACCCGCCTGGCCGGAGTCCTCCACCAGCCGGTTGAGCTGTTCGCTGGTGAAGACGGCTTCGACCTCGTCCTTCGGCTCGACGCGGAAGAGCCGCAGGACGGCCTGGGCACAGGCGCCGAGCGCGACGGTGACCGGCTTGCACAGCCTGGCGAACCAGACCAGTCCGGGGCTCAGCCACAGCGCGGCCTTCCCGGGGGCCGCCATCGCCAGGTTCTTCGGGACCATCTCGCCGATGACGAGGTGGAAGAAGACCACGACGGCGAGGGCGATGACATAGCCGAGCGGGTGGATCACGCCGTGCGGCAGACGGATCCACTCGAAGACCGGTTCCAGCAGCCGGGCGACCGTCGGTTCGGCGACCGCGCCCAGGGTGAGCGAACACACGGTGATGCCGAACTGGGCGGCCGCCATCATCTGCGGCAGGTGTTCCAGGCCGTAGAGCACCTGGCGGGCGCGGGCGGTGCCGAGCGGTTCGATCTGGCTGCGGCGGACCGAGACCAGCGCGAACTCCGCGCCGACGAAGAAGCCGTTGGCCAGCACGAGCAGCGCCGCGAAGAGAAGTTGCAGGACACTCATCCGGCCACCTCCACGAGAGGCAGCGGGGCGGTCCTGACCAGGCGGACGCGTTCGGCACGGTAGTGGCCCACCCGGCGGACCGAGAGCCGCCAGCCGGGCAGTTCCGTACGGTCGCCGACGGCCGGGATACGGCCGAGCAGATCGGCGACCAGGCCGGCCACCGTTTCGTAGGGGCCCTCGGGCACTTCCATGCCAATGCGCCGCAGGATGTCGACGCGGACTCCGCCGTCGACGTCCCAGGCGGGGTTGCCGTCCTCCGGCGGCGCGGCGGCGAGTTCGGGGACGTCCTGTCCGTCGTGCTCGTCGCGCACCTCACCGACGATCTCCTCGACGATGTCCTCCAGCGTGACCACGCCGGCCGTGCCCCCGTACTCGTCGACGACGACCGCGATGGGCTGCTCGCTGCGCAGCCGTGTGAGCAGCGGCCGTACGGGCAGGGTTTCGGGGACCAGCAGGGCCGGGCGCGCGATGCGGCCGACGGGGGTGCGCAGACGGTCCCGCACGGACACCGCGAGGGCGTCCTTGAGATGGACCATGCCGACGATCTCGTCGATCCGTTCCCGGTACACGGGGAAGCGGGACAGACCGGTGGCCCGGGTCAGATTGACCACGTCCTCGGCGGTCGCCGACGCGTGCAGTGCGCTGACCTTCACACGGGGGGTCATGACATGCTGCGCGGTCAGCTCGCCCAGGGACAGGGTGCGGACGAAGAGGTCCGCCGTGTCCTGCTCCAGGGTCCCGGCCCGCGCGGAGTGCCGGGCCAGGGAGACGAGTTCGCCGGGGGTGCGGGCGGAGGCCAGCTCCTCGGCGGGCTCGATGCCCAGTGCCCGCACCAGGCGGTTGGCCACGGCGTTCAGCCCGGCGATGACGGGGCGGAACAGGAGGGCGAACGTATGCTGCGGGCCGGCGACGAATCGGGCGACCTGCAGAGGGCGGGAGACCGCCCAGTTCTTGGGGACGAGTTCGCCGATCACCATCTGCACGGCCGAGGCCAGCAGCATTCCGACGACGACCACGACGCCGGGGACCGCGCCCTCCGGTATGCCGATGCCGGCGAAGGGGCCGTGCAGCACTCCGGCTAGCGCGGGCTGGGCCAGCATGCCGACGACGAGGGAGGTGATGGTGATGCCGAGCTGGGTGCCGGAGAGCTGAAAGGACAGTTCCCTCAGCGACGCGACGACCCGGCGGGCGCGACGGTCGCCGCCCGCGGCGGCCTCTTCGGCGTCCGCTCGCTCGACGGTGACGAGGCCGAACTCTGCGGCCACGAAGAATCCGTTGGCCAGGATCAGCAGGAACGCGGCTGCGAGCAGCAGCAGGGGGGTGGTCATGATGCCGCCGCCTCCACATGCGCGCTTGCCCGGGGATACGGGTCCGCGCCATGTCGGCAGGGGGCGGCGCAGGTACTGCAGGACGATCCGTCCATCGCCGGAGAGGGTCACTCCTCGGGTAGCTGGAGCCCCTGGGCCACCGGGCGGGGCGGCAGGGGCGAAGGCGCTGTCGTCGCGCCTTCGCCCACCAGATTAATCAAGACATGGGCGACTGCGGCAGGTGGACGTCCCCGGCGCTTCCCGGAACCGGCCCTCCAGCGGCCTCCGAGGGGCGGCTCGCCGGGGCGGCCCGGATGGTCAGCCCTGCGCCGTCCCGGGACCGGCCGTGGAGCGGTCCTCGGCGAGCGCCCGCAGGGTGCGTGCGTCGGCGACGGCGCGCGCCCTGGCGATGCCCGGCTGGATGCCGAGCACGGGCAGGCTGGTGCCGTCGCTGAGGTCGAGGAAGACCCAGGGATCACCCGGGCGGAGGTTCACCTGAAGGATCTCCGCCCACTCCAGCCGGCGCCGGTTCATGATGTTGACGACGGTGACGCCCGCCTCGTCGGCGACGACTTTCGGCCGGGCCAGCAGGAAGAGCACACCGGCCAGCAGCGCCGCGGTGAAGACGAAGCTGATCCGCTCCCCCGGGCTGAGCTCCAGCAGCAGTGCGATGAGGGTGATGACCAGGAACAGCGCGGTGCCCGCCGTGAGCAGCACCCCTCGGGTGCGGGCTGGGCGGAAGGTGACGGGCAGTGGGGGCAGGGCGCCCGGCGTGGAATCCGACATGGGGTGTGCTCCGGGGCCGGTCAGAGGCGGCAGGCGTGGATGGCCGTGGTGAGGATGGCGCGGGCTCCGATGTCGTACAGATCGTCCATGATCCGCTGCGCCTCCTTGGACGGGACCATCGCGCGGACGGCGACCCAGCCCTCGTTGTGCAGCGGGGAGACGGTCGGGGACTCCAGGCCCGGGGTGAGCGCGACGGCCTTCTCCAGCTGTTCGACCCGGCAGTCGTAGTCCATCATCACGTACGTCCGGGCCACCAGGACGCCCTGGAGGCGGCGCAGGAACTGCTGCACCTTGGGCTCGACGGTCTCGTCGGCGTCGGCGGAGGCGCCGGTGCGGCGGACGACGACGGCCTCGGACTTCATGATCGGCTCGCCGATGACCTCCAGGCCCGCGTTGCGCAAGGACGTGCCGGTCTCGACGACGTCGGCGATGACCTCGGCGACACCCAGTTCGATGGCCGTTTCGACGGCGCCGTCGAGGTGGACGACCGAGGCGTCGATGCCGTGGTCGGCGAGGTGCCCCGCGACGATGCCCTCGTAGGAGGTGGCGACCGTCATGCCGCCCAGGTCGGCGACGCCGCTCGCCGTGCCCGGCTTGGTGGCGTAGCGGAAGGTGGAGCGGGCGAAGCCGAGCGGCAGGATCTCCTCGGCGTTTGCACCGGAGTCGACCAGCAGGTCGCGGCCGGTGATGCCGATGTCGAGCTTGCCGGAGGAGACGTAGATCGCGATGTCGCGCGGGCGGAGGTAGAAGAACTCCACCTCGTTCGTCGGGTCGACGATCCGCAGTTCCTTGGACTCGCGGCGCTGCTGGTAGCCGGCCTCATGCAGCATCTCCCCCGCGGGGCCTGACAGGGAACCCTTGTTGGGGACGGCGATGCGCAGCATGAGGTCGGCTTCCTTTTGTGTGAAGGGGTGTCACGAACGTGACGGTTTACAGGTGGGCGTAGACGTCGTCGAGGGAGATGCCGCGGGCGACCATCATCACCTGGACGTGGTAGAGCAGCTGCGAGATCTCCTCGGCGGCCGCTTCCCTGCCCTCGTACTCGGCGGCCATCCAGACCTCGGCGGCTTCCTCGACGACCTTCTTGCCGATGGCATGGACGCCCTTGTCGACCAGCTCGGCGGTGCGGGAGGTGGCGGGATCGCCGTGGGCGGCCTTGTGCTGGAGCTCGGTGAAGAGCTCCTCGAACGTCTTCTTGGACATGGTGGTCCTTACCCTACGCGGTGACGGGGGCTGCTCACCGCCAGGGTTCGGATACCGAACGCAGGCAGGCCGCGGTCGCCACGGCCGCGGTGACCGCCTCATGACCCTTGTCCTCGCCGGATCCGGGCAGTCCGGCGCGGTCCAGGGCCTGCTCCTCGGTGTCACAGGTGAGCAGACCGAAGCCGACGGGGACGCCCGTGTCGACCGAGACCTGGGTGAGGCCCTGGGTGACGCCCTGGCACACGTAGTCGAAGTGCGGTGTGCCGCCCCGGATGACGACGCCGAGGGCGACGACCGCGTCGTAGCCCCGGCCGGCCAGGACCTTGGCGACGACGGGAAGTTCCCAGCTGCCGGGGACCCGGAGCAGGGTCGGCTCGTCGATGCCGAGGTCGTGCAGGGCGCGCAGGGCGCCGTTCACCAGTCCGTCCATCACCTTCTCGTGCCACTGTGCCGCGACGACGGCGACCCGCAGGTCTCCCACATCGCGTACGGACAACTCCGGTGCACCCTTGCCGCTCACGCGTCTCTCCTCGGTGGTTCTCTTACTGGTTGCCGCAGGCGGGCACGGTCGGTGTGTCCAGCCAGGGCAGGTCGTGACCCATCCGGTCCCGCTTGGTCCGCAGGTACCGGAGGTTGTGCTCGCTCGCGGTGACGGGCATCGGCTCGCGCCGGATGACCTGGATGCCGTGGCGGACGAGCGCATCGGACTTGTCGGGGTTGTTGGTCATCAGGCGGACGCCGCGGACCCCGAGGTCGGCGAGGATCTGCGCGCCGGCGCCGTAGTCGCGGGCGTCGGCGGGCAGCCCGAGTTCGAGGTTGGCGTCCAGGGTGTCCCGGCCGCGCTCCTGGAGTTCGTAGGCGCGCAGCTTGGACATCAGGCCGATGCCGCGTCCCTCGTGCCCGCGCAGGTAGACGACGACGCCCCGGCCCTCGGCCTGGATGCGGTCGAGGGAGGCGTCCAGCTGGGGGCCGCAGTCACAGCGCCGGGAGCCGAAGATGTCGCCGGTGAGGCATTCGGAGTGGACGCGCACCAGGACGTCCTCCCCGTCACCGATCTCGCCGTGGACGAGGGCGACGTGCTCGACACCGTCGACGGTGGAACGGTAGCCGTACGCCGTGAAGGTGCCGTGGGAGGTGGGCAGCCGTACCTCGGCCTCGCGGCGGACGGTGGGCTCGGCGGAGCGGCGGTAGGCGATCAGGTCCTCGATGGAGATGATCGTCAGGCCGTGCTTGCGGGCGAACGGGATCAGCTCGGGCAGCCGCAGCATGCGGCCGTCCTCCCCGGCGATCTCGACGATGGCGCCGGCCGGTCGCAGTCCCGCGAGGCGGGCGAGGTCGACCGCGGCCTCGGTGTGGCCGTCGCGCACCAGGACGCCGCCGGGACGGGCGCGCAGCGGGAAGATGTGGCCGGGGCGGACCAGGTCCGCGGGTTCGGCGGTGCCCGCCGCCAGCAGCCGGAGCGTGGCGGCACGGTCGGCGGCGGAGATGCCGGTGGTCACTCCGTGGGCGGCGGAGGCGTCGACGGAGACGGTGAAGGCGGTCTTCATCGACTCGGTGTTGTCGTCGACCATCTGCGGGAGGCGCAGTCGGTCCAGTTCGTCCCCCTCCATGGGGGCGCAGATCAGGCCGCGGCACTCGCTCATCATGAAGGCGACGATCTCCTCGGTCGCCATCTCGGCCGCGATGACGAGGTCGCCCTCGTTCTCGCGGTCCTCGTCGTCGACGACCACGACCGGGCGGCCGGCCGCTATGTCGGCGACGGCCTGTTCGACCGGGTCGAGCGTGAGGTCCTCGGGGCCTTCGGTGCCGTACAGGATCGGTGCCGCACTCATGCCGGCGCTCCTTCCAGGGCGGGCCGCGCGTCGCGGGAGCGCAGCCACCAGTCGCGCAGGCCCCACAGGACCAGTGCGCCGTAGATGACGTAGACGAAGCCGGAGAAGGCGAAGCCGTTGGCGAAGTTCAGCGGGACGCCGACGAGGTCGACCAGCAGCCAGGCGAACCAGAACTCGACCATGCCGCGGGCCTGGGCGTACATGGCGACGATCGTGCCGACGAAGATGTAGGCGTCCGGCCAGGGGTCCCAGGACAGGGACGGGTAGAGGGTGAACAGCCCGCCGACGGCGAGGGTGCCCAGGGTGGCCCCGGCAAGCAGTGCGCCGCGCTCGCGCCACGTGGCGAACCGTACGGCGATGGAGCCGTCCTGGGCCTGCTGCCGGCCGCGGTTCCACTGCCGAAAGCCCCAGGCGGCGACCAGCATGACGACGACCTGCTTGCCCGCGCTGCCCGAGAGGTGGGCGGTGGCGAAAGCCCCGAAGAGGACCAGGCCGGAAACGAACTGGGCGGGCCAGGTCCAGAGGGAGCGGCGCCAGCCGAGGGCGAGGGCGATCAGACCGACCACGTTGCCGATCATGTCCGACCACTTGATGTGCTGGTCGAAGAGGGTGAACGCCTCGGAGTTGAGCCAGCTCACCGGGCCGCCCCCGCATCGATGACGCGGTCGCCGAGCATCCGCTCGACGTACTTGGCGATGATGTCCACCTCGAGGTTGACCGGGTCGCCGGGTTGTTTGAGGCCGAGCGTGGTCAGGGCGAGGGTGGTGGGGATGAGGCTGACGGTGAAGTGGTCGTCTCCGGCGTCGACGACGGTGAGACTGACGCCGTCGACGGTGATGGAGCCCTTCTCCACGACGTAGCGGGAGAGGTCCGCGGGGAGCGAGATCTTCACGATCTCCCAGTTCTCCGACGGCGTGCGCCCGAGGATCTCGCCGGTGCCGTCCACATGCCCCTGCACGATGTGGCCGCCCAGGCGGGAGCCCACGGCGGTGGGGCGCTCGAGATTGACGCGGGAACCGGCGGCGAGGGCGCCGAGGCTGGAACGGTTCAGGGTCTCCGCCATCACGTCGGCGGTGAACTCGTCGCCCTCGTGCTCGACGACCGTGAGGCAGACGCCGTTGACGGCGATGGAGTCGCCGTGCTGTGCGCCCTGGGTGACGACGGGGCCGCGCAGCCGGAAGCGACAGGCGTCGTCGAGGGTCTCGACGGCGGTGATCTCGCCCAGCTCTTCGACGATTCCGGTGAACACTTCCCGGGTCCTCCTGCCATTGGGGCACGGACTCCGGGGCTGTCGATGACGACAGAGAGTACGAGCGGGAACACCGCGAGCGACGCCGGACGGAGCTCGCCTCAACGGCGAACCGGTACGGCGGCGCGCATGGATGCCCGCCCGCCGCGCACTGCCTCCCATCCGGACTTTAACCGTCGGTCCAGGAATTTCACCTGGTCAACCGGCCGCTGGAAGCGACCGGGTCGCGGACTGTAACCGCCGGTTCGGACTTTCACCGACCCCGGAGTGCGCTGCTACTGGTACAGGGCCAGTTTGCCACGACCGGAGACCCTCCATGCGGGCGAGGTGTGTGGAGTGGCTCACAGGCGGTGACATCGGGGCCGCCGGGCTTCACACCCCGGGCAACTCCCCCCGCACCAGCGCACCTTGACCGAGCCGCGATTGGTCCATACCTATTGACGCTGTGGTCTAGTCCTCTTAGGGTCCGAGCCAACTTCCGTGGAGAGGAACCCACTGTGCCGTCCCCCTCACGCCCCGGGGCGAGACCCGCGCTGCTCGCCTGTGCCGCCGCCATCGCGGGGCTGCTGCTCACAACCCTGCCCGCCACCGTCTCGCACGCCGCCGACCAGGAGTCCTGCCGTCCCGACGGCCTGTACAGCACACCGGGTGTCGACGTCCCGTACTGCTCGGTCTACGACTCGGCAGGCCGGGAGAAGATGGGCGCCGACCACCAGCGCCGGGTGATCGGCTACTTCACCGGCTGGCGCACCGGCAAGGACGGAAAGCCCGCCTACCTCGCGTCCGACATCCCGTGGGACAGGATCACCCACATCAACTACGCGTTCGCGCACGTCGACAAGGGCAACAAGCTCTCCGTGGGTGCGGACGGCGGCACCAACCCGGCGACCGGGATGACCTGGCCGGGCGTCCCCGGCGCGGAGATGGACCCGGGCCTGCCCTATCAGGGGCACTTCAACCAGCTCACCAAGTTCAAGAAGCAGCACCCCGACGTCAAGACACTGATCTCGGTGGGTGGTTGGGCGGAGACCGGTGGCTACTTCGACGAGAGCGGCGCCCGGGTGGACTCCGGCGGCTTCTACTCGATGGCCACCAACGCCGACGGCTCGGTCAACCAGTCCGGCATTGACACGTTCGCCGATTCGGCCGTCGACTTCATCCGGACCTACGGCTTCAACGGCGTCGACATCGACTACGAGTACCCGACGACGATGAAGGATGCCGGCAACCCGCTCGACTGGACCTTCGCCAATGCCCGACGTGCCGGGCTGGTCAAGGGCTACGCGGCGCTGATGAAGACACTGCGCGAGAAGCTGGACCGCGCGGGCGCGGCCGACGGCAGGCACTACATGCTGACGGTGGCGGCCCCTTCGTCGGGCTATCTGCTGCGCGGCATGGAGACCTTCCAGGTCCAGAAGTACCTGGACTACGTCAACATCATGTCGTACGACCTGCACGGCGCCTGGAACGAGTACGTCGGTCCGAACGCCTCCCTCTTCGACGACGGCAAGGATGCCGAGCTGGCCGCCGCGGGCGTCTACACGACGTCGCAGTACGGCGGGACCGGTTACCTCAACACCGACTGGGCGTACCACTACTTCCGTGGCTCGATGCCGGCCGGCCGGATCAACATCGGGCTGCCGTACTACACGCGCGGGTTCAAGAACGTCACCGGCGGCACGGACGGCCTCTGGGGCAGGGCTCCCTCGTCCGACTGCCCGGCAGGCTCCGGGCTGACCAAGTGCGGTGACGGCGCGACCGGAATCGACAATCTCTGGCACGACCTGGACACGGACGGCGCGGAGTCCCCGGCGGGCTCCAACCCGATGTGGCACGCCAAGAACCTGGAGAAGGGTGTCGTCGGGGACTACGTCACGGACTACGGCTTCCCGGCCGACACGCGGCTGACCGGCACCTACGCCCGCAAGTACGACTCCACGCTGGTCGCGCCCTGGCTGTGGAACGCCGAGAAGAGGGTGTTCCTGTCCACCGAGGACGAGCAGTCGGTGAAGGCCAAGGCCGACTACGTCGTCGACCGCGGTATCGGCGGCACGATGGTGTGGGAGCTGGCCGGCGACTACGACTGGAACGCGGCCGCGGGGCAGTACGAGCCGGGCTCCACGCTGACGACGGCGATGTACGAGAAGTTCAAGTCGGCCTCCCCGTACGGCGCGACGCGCGCGACGACCGAGACGCCGTCCGAGGCACTGGACATCGGCGTCGACTTCGGGCAGTTTCCGCTCGGCGACTCCAACTACCCCATCAGCCCCAAGCTGAAGATCACCAACAACACGTCGACGGCTCTGCCCGGCGGCACGGAGTTCCGGTTCGACTACGCCACCTCGGCTCCCGGCAACGCCAAGGACCAGTCCGGGTGGGGGACGACGGTGATCCGCTCCGACCACACGGGCAGCAACGCGGGCGGTCTCGACGGTGACTACCACCGGGTGTCGCTGAAGCTGCCGGCCTGGCAGTCGCTGGCTCCGGGCGCGTCGGCGGAGCTGGACTTCGTGTACCACCTGCCGGTGTCCACGCCGTCGAACTGGACGGTGACGTTCGGCGGGAAGACGTACGCCCTGGCCGGGGACCTGGCGCGCGGGACCACGGTCGTGGACCCGGGTGAGGGCACCCCGACCGACCCGACGACACCGCCCGGCGAGGGCGGCGACTGCGCGGAGCCGGCCTGGGACGCGGCGACCGCGTACGGCGGGAGCAGCGTGGTGTCCCACGCGGGGCGCCTCTGGAAGGCGCAGTGGTGGACGCGGGGAGAGGAGCCCGGTACCACCGGCGAATGGGGAGTGTGGCGGGACCAGGGAGCCTGCTGACCCCCACGAGGAACCGGCCCGGCGGTGGTGACGACGGCCCTTGCCCACCGCCGGGCCTCACCATGCGCGGATGCGCGCGGCGGGTGACCCGGCGAAGCTGGAGGGCGTACGGCGTCGGCCGGCACGCGTGATGTCACATCCGACGTGGCTGATCCGTCCCTGGTCGACGAAGGGCGCTCCGTCGGGGAGCGCCGGTGTCCGAAGGGGCTGAACAGCATGACCACGATCCTGGTGACCGGCGGTACCGGAACCCTCGGCCGGCATCTCACCGAGCGGCTGCGGGCGGACGGGCACGAGGTGCGGGTGCTCAGCCGGCACGCGCAGCCGTACGCCGTCGATCTGCGCGAAGGCGGAAGCGGGCTGGACGCGGCCGTCACGGGCGTGGACACGGTGGTGCACTGCGCGACGTCACCGCGCGGTGGCGACGAGAAGGCCGCGCGGAACCTCGTCGCCGCGGCGCGGCGGGCCGGGGTGGGGCATCTCGTCTACATCTCGATCGTCGGCGTCGACCGCGTGCCGTACGGCTACTACAGGTCCAAGCTGGCGGTGGAGCGGCTGGTCGAGGACTCGGGGATCGGCTGGACGGTGCTGCGCGCCACCCAGTTCCACGATCTGGTCCTCACTGTGCTCCAGGGTCTGGCGAAGCTGCCGGTCGTGCTGCTGCCGGCCCGGGTGAAGGACCAGCCGGTCGATGTCACGGAGGTCGCGGACCGTCTGGCCGAGCTGGCCCAGGGTGCACCGGCGGGCCGCGTCGACGACATGGGCGGCCCGGAGGTCCGGACGTTCGACTCCCTGGCCCGGGCGTATCTGAAGGCCACGGGCCGGCGCCGCGCGGTGGTGAAGGTCCCGCTGCGCGGCGCGGCGTACCGGGCCTTTCGCGAGGGACTTCATCTCGCTCCGGAGCATGCGGTCGGCAAGGAGACGTTCGACGAGTTCCTGGCGAAGCGGGCGGGAGCGGGTGTCGTGCGCCGGTGAGGAGGGCGGCGCCCCCGGCTGTCCCCGCCGGTCCGGTGCCCCTGGCCGCCTGACCGCCGGCCGGTCCCTGGAACCCGGGCAGCGGCGCCGTCGAGGCCGGCGGGGCCGGGTCCACCGCTTGCGGGTGGCCGTGCGCGGGTGGACCGGTGGGTCGTGCGACCCGGTGCTTGCGGGGTCCCGCCGCGTTGCGCCGGGCGGGGTGCGCGGCGCGGCCCGGTGCTTGCGGAGTGCCGTCGCGCCCAGCCGTGCCGCCCCAGCGGCACGACCGCCCGCGGCCGGTGGCGGCCGGGGCGTACGTCAGTGCCCCGGTGTACCGAACAGTTCGTTCTGGGCGTGGTCGCGGGCCGTCAGGAGGGCTCCGCGCAGCACCGCGCCGCCGCCCAGGGCGCCGGGGCGCACGTCGGCGGGCAGCGGCGACATCGTGGCCAGACGGTCCCGCACCCGCGCGGCGAGGGCCTCGCCGCCCGCCTGCCCGACCTCGCCGCCCAGGACCACGCACCCGGGGTCCAGCAGCGCGACCACCGACGCGACGCCCACCGCGATCCGGTCGGCCAGGGTGTCGAGGAAGGGGGCCCCGGCGGACGCGGCGAGCGCCGCGCGTACCGCACCGGCCGCCTCGGGGTCTGTCCCGGCCTCCGCCGCCATGCCGTACTCCCGCGCCAGTTCCGCGACCGCCGCCGCCCCCACCAGCGAGTGGAAGCCGCCCTCGCAGTCGGTGGCCGACGGCAGGCCGCGGGTGCCCGGGACCGGGAGGAAGCCGATCTCGCCCGTGCCTCCGGAGGCGCCCCTGCGCAGGGTGCCGTCGAGGATCACGGCCGCGCCGGTGCCGTGGCCGAGCCACAGCAGGACGAAGGTGTCCCGGTCGCGGGCCGCCCCGTCGCGCTGCTCGGCGAGCGCGGCGAGGTTGGTCTCGTTCTCGACGCTGACGCGGGCCTCGGGAAACCGTTCCTGAAGTGCGGCGACCAGGCGGCGGTGCCACTCGGGCAGGCCGGTGGAGTCGCGCAGTTCGCCGCTCGCGGGATCGATCAGCCCGGGCGCGCCGATCCCCACGGTGTGCAGCCGGTCGGCGCCCGCCTCCTTCGCCGTCCGTTCGACCAGGGCGACGGCCTGGTCCACCGCCGGCCCCGTGCCGACGTCGCCGGTGATGGGCAGGGAGGCCTCGGCCAGGACCTCGCCGACGAGGTCGGAGACGACCACGGTGACGCCCTCGGTGCGGACGTCCAGCGCGGCCAGGTGTGCCCGGCCCGCGACAATGCCGTAGAGCTTGGCGTTGGGTCCGCGCCGCTGCTCGCCCGCCTCTCCCGCCACCGCGATGAGGCCGGCCGCGGTGAGACGTTCGACGAGATCGGCGACGGTGGGCCGGGACAGACCGGTCATCTGCTTCAACTGCCCGGCTGTCAGCGGGCCCTCCTGCTGGAGCAGGCGCAGGGCGAGCCGGTCGTTGATGGCTCTGGCGGTGCTGGGGGATGCGGCCATGCCGGGATCCTTCCAGATCGTCGGGACCGGTCGGCGCGGGGACCGGCAGCGAAACGAGCGAGGGCGGACTCACCACCACTTATCTTTCAGGCAGGGTTCCTGATAGTTTACTCCGGCGCTTGAAGCAACGGACCACGGGAGGGGCGGGTTGATGAGTGCAGTGGTGTACACACAGCGCGAGGTGAGACGGGCGCGGTACGCCGTGGGGGCCGTGTTCACCGTGCACGGCGCCGTGACCGGCTCGTTCGCCACCCGTGTCCCGTGGATCCAGGACCACGCCGGCGTGAGCGCCGGGCAGTTGGGCCTCGCGCTTGCCTTCCCCGCGCTCGGCGCGTCCGTCGCGATGCCGCTGGCGGGCAGCATCAGCCACCGCTTCGGGGCCCGGAACGCGCTGCGCGGACTGATCGCGCTGTGGACCCTCGCGCTGATCCTGCCGTCGGTCGCCCCCGGCCTGCTCACCCTCTGTCTGGCCCTGTTCGTCTACGGCGCCACGGCGGGCATGTCGGATGTGGCGATGAACGCGCTGGGTGTGGAGGTGGAGAACCGTCTCAACAAGTCGATCATGTCGGGACTGCACGGGATGTGGAGCGCCGGCGCCCTGATCGGTTCGGCGGCCGGCACGCTCGCCGCCCACCTCGGCACGGACGCCCGGCTGCACCACGCGCTCGCGGCGGCCGTGCTGACGGTGGCGGGTGTCACGGCCTGCGCCCGGGTGCTCGATCTGCAGCCCGCCGAGGACGAGGAGCCGCCCCCGCGGTTCGCGCTGCCGCCCCGCTCCGCGCTGCTCATCGGCGCGATCGGTTTCTGCGCGGTGTTCGCGGAGGGCGCGAGCCTGGACTGGTCGGCGGTCTATCTGCGCGACCAGCTGGGCTCCTCGGCGGGTCTGGCCGCGGCCTGCACCACCGGTTTCACGCTCACCATGGCGATCGCCCGGATAGCCGGGGACCGTGTGGTGGACCGCTACGGCGCCGTGCGCACGGTCCGCGCGAGCGGTGTGGTCGCCGTGCTCGGCGCACTGATGATCGTCCTCGCCGAGCACCCCGCGACGGCGATGGGCGGGTTCGCGCTGATGGGGCTCGGCATCGCGGTGGTCGTGCCGCTGTGCTTCGCCGCGGCGGGCCGCAGTGGGGCCAATCCGAGCCTCGCCATCGCGGGCGTGGCGACCATCACCTACACCTCGGGGCTGATCGCTCCGAGCGCCATCGGACTGCTGGCCCAGGCGACCAGCCTGATGGTGTCGTTCGTCCTGGTGACGGTGCTGTCGTGTGGCATCGCGGGGTTCGCGAGCGTCCTGCGCGCGGGAGACCGCAGGAAGGTCACGCGTCCGGACGCAGCAGTTCCCGAGCCGCGCCCCTGAACGTCTCGCTCCAGGGCGCCGGGCGCAGTGTCCTGGCGTCCAGCCGCACCAGCACCCGGGTGCCCCGGGCGTAGGTCACCGCCCCGTCCTCCGAGCAGAAGCGGAAGCCGTAGGTGAGCCCGGTGGTGCCGAGCCGGTCCAGCCAGAGGTGCACGGCGTAGGTGCCCGGCCGGGTCACCGGGGCGTCGTAGGTGACGCGCAGTTCCCTGACCGCGTTGCAGGCGTCGCCCGCCGCGGCCCAGTCGCCCTCGAAGCGGACGCCGTTGTCGTGCCACAGCTCGGTCCAGGCCCGCTCCACCAGGAGCGGGTACCGGGCGTTGTGCAGCAGCCCCAGCGCGTCGAGGTCGTCGAAGTGAACGGTCACGGGGATCAGCCGGCCGCAGGAGAGTGCGGGGGCGAGCGTTGCTTGGGCGGTCACGGGTGGGGCTCCTGGGACGTACGGGTGAGTGCCGCTCTCCGTCGAACAGCGGCGCACCCTCATACTAAGCAGACGCTCAGCCGAACCCGTCGCTCCCGGTCAGCTGTACGGAGCACTCCTGACCAGCCCTCACAATGGTCCGGACACGCTGGCCGAACGACGAAAGCGACAGCTCATGGATCTCGGCGTCCGCTGGACACTGCACGGCGACGGACGCACCCCGGCCCCGGGCGCGGTGGTCCGCCCCGACGAACGGCTCTCGTGGCCCCGCACCGCGGGCCTGGGGGCCCAGCACGTCGTGGCGATGTTCGGGGCGTCCTTCGTCGCTCCGGTGCTCATGGGTCTCGACCCCAACCTGGCGATCATGATGTCGGGTGTCGCGACGATCGTCTTCCTGCTGGCGACCCGCGGACGGGTGCCCAGTTACCTCGGCTGTTCGCTCTCCTTCGTCGGCGTCGCCGCGGTCATCCGGGCCCAGGGCGGGTCCAGCGCCACCGTCACCGGCGCGGTGTTCGTGGTCGGGGCCGCGCTGTTCCTGGTGGGTCTCGCGGTGCGGCGCTTCGGTGCGCGGATCATCCACGCGGCGATGCCGCCGATCGTGACCGGCGCGGTGGTGATGCTGATCGGCTTCAACCTGGCACCGGTGACCGCTTCCACCTACTGGCCGCAGGACCAGTGGACCGCCCTGTTCGTGATGCTGTTCACCGGTCTGGCCGTGGTCTGTCTGCGCGGCTTCTGGTCCCGGATCGCGATCTTCCTGGGGCTGATCTTCGGGTACGTCCTGTCCTGGGCCCTCGACCGGGTCTTCGGACAGATCCACTCGGCGGACGCGAGCGGCAAGGTCACCGACCACTGGCGTCTGGACCTGTCCGCCGTCGGCCAGGCGGACTGGATAGGCCTGCCGGCCCTGCACGGCCCCTCCTTCGAGTGGTCGGCGATCCTGGTCGCCCTGCCGGTGGTCATCGCGCTGATCGCCGAGAACGCGGGGCACGTCAAGGCGGTCGGCGAGATGACCGGGGACAACCTCGACGACAAGCTCGGCACGGCCATCTCCGCCGACGGCGTCGGCTCCATGCTGTCCACCGCCGTCGGCGGCCCGCCGAACACCACCTACTCCGAGAACATCGGCGTCATGGCCGCGACCCGGGTCTACTCCACGGCCGCGTACTGGGCCGCCGCCGGTTTCGCCCTGCTGTTCGGTCTCTGCCCGAAGTTCGGCGCGGTCGTGGCGGCCGTCCCTGGCGGGGTGCTCGGCGGGATCACCGTGATCCTCTACGGCATGATCGGCCTGCTCGGTGCCCAGATCTGGATCAACGCCAAGGTGGATCTGCGCAATCCGCTGAACCTCGTACCGGCCGCGGCCGGCATCATCATCGGCGTCGGCAACGTCTCGATGCAGTTCACCGACACCTTCTCGCTGAGCGGTATCGCACTCGGCACACTGGTGGTCATCACCGGCTACCACGCGCTGCGCGCCTTCGCGCCCGCCCACCTCAAGACGCAGGAGCCGCTGCTCGACGAGGGCACGTCCTCCTACGACACGGGCGGCGCCGAGGGGGATCAGCGCGCCAAGTCGTAGGCGTACGACGGGGTGAAGGTGCCCGGCGCTCCCTCGCAGCCGTCCGACTCACCGGGGAGCTTCACCCACAGATAGCCGTGGATCCCGGCCTCGCCGGTGCTGAGCGTCGGGGTCCGGCCCAGCTTGCGGCCGGCGGGGTCGCACCACTCGCCGTCCCCCGGGGCGCCGTTGCCGTTGCGGCTGGTGTCGATGACGGCACCGAGGCCCGACGGGCCGCCGAGGGCGTCGAGCACGGCACGGTCGTAGGCGGTCTCGTCGGCCGTGCTGTGAAAGTTGGAGACGTTGCTGAAGACGCCGTCCGAGGAGGCGGCCGAGGCGGCTCCGGCCTGCCGCAGCCAGCCGGCCTGCTGGGCGGGCGCGTTCCAGCCGGAGTGCCCGGCGTCGAAGTAGACGCGGGCCCGGGGGTTGGCCTCCTTGAGTACCCGTCCCGCGCGGGCCAGCGAGGCGAAGCGGTCGGCGCGTTGTCCCGCGGTGAGGCATGCGGCCTGGGCGACCGAGTCGGGTTCCAGTATCACGATGACTTCACCCCTGCCGAGACCTGCGGCGAAGCGGTCGATCCAGGCGTCGTAGGCACCCGGACCGGGGGCTCCGCCCTGGGAGTGCCCGCCACAGTCGCGGCCGGGAATCGTGTACGGCACCAGGACCGGCGTCCGGCCCTGCGCGGCGCCGCCGGACGCCACCGCGCGTACCCGGGACGTGATCGAGTCCGGGGAGTAGTCGGCGAACCACACGGCCGCGGGCTGGTCGGCTATCCGGGACTCGATGACCGCGCGGCGCGGGTCGTCGGGGTTGGCCCGCACCCAGTCCAGGACCCGGCTCTCGGAATGGCGGTACAGACGGGTGGGCAGCGGGGTGGTCTGCCGCTTCTTCCCGGTCCGGGACGCGGACGGTTTCGGGCTCGCCTTCTTCTTCGGACTGGCCTTGGGCGACGGGGACTTGGTCACCGACGGGGAGGGTGACGGCACGGCGGGCAGCGGTTCCAGGCGCGGGGCGGCGGACACTTCGGGCCGGGCCTCGTCCGCACCGCGTCCATCGCCGACCGCGGAGATCATGCCGGTGGCGGTGCCGACCGCGACCACGACGGACGCCACCGCGACCATCGTTCCGCGCCGGGCGGCACGGCGGCGCTCGGCTCTGAGCGCGGACAGGCGCTGGGTACGCGGGCCTGACACAGTACTGCTCCCCCCCTCCCCCGCGGCGGAAGCGTTCCCCCGTTCCGGGGAAGCGTCGGGCCCGCCGCCACTGGCGCCACCCTAAAGGTGCAACTCTGCGCTCATGGCGCAATGCGAACAAGTCCTCACCCCCGTGGACGGGGTCATCTCCCGGATGCGCGCCCTCGACGCGGTCCTGCCCGCCCGGGACGGGGTCGCGGTCTTCAACCGTGTCTACCTCGCCGTGACCGAGGCCGTGGACCGGCGCATCGACGCCGGCCGGTTCACGGACACCACGGCGGCGATCGCGCTGGACGTGCGGTTCGCGGAGCGCTATCTGGCCGCGGTCGACGCGGTGTCCGAGGAGCGGCTGCCACCGGCCTGCTGGCGTCCGCTGTTCGCGTTCCGCCGCCATCCGGGGGTACGCCCGCTGCAGTTCGCCCTGGCGGGCATCAACGCGCACATCGGTCACGATCTCGCGCTGTCCGTCGTGGACACCTGTCGTACGCTGGCCTGCCAGCCTGTCGACCTGGAGGACGAGTTCGACCGGGTGGGCGAGCTCCTGCTCTCGCTGGAGGAACGCATCCGCGAGGAGCTGACACCGGGCCCCGACCTGCTGCGGATCGCCGATCCGCTGACCCATCTGCTCGGCGCCTGGAGCCTGGAACGCGCCCGGGACGCCGCCTGGACGGCGGCCCGCGCCCTGTGGGCGCTGCGCGGGCTGCCCGACGTCGCCGGGGAGTTCACCCAGCGGCTGGACACGGCGGTGGGCTTCGCCGGGCGCATGCTCCTCACCCCGCTGTCCGACTGATCCGGCCGTTCCCGGCCGCGGGCCGCGGAGATCCGGGCGGGCTCAGTCCTCGGGGAGTTCGACGGGTGCGATCTCGTCGTAGACGTCGCCGGGGCCCGGGTTGGTCGGGTCGGTCTCGCCGCCGAAGTGGTGCATGACGCCCCAGACCGCGTTCAGCGCGGTCTGGACGGCGCCCTCGGCCCAGCCGGCCGTCCAGGAGATGTCGTCACCGGCGAGGAAGATGCCCCGCTTGTCCGCCGGCAGCTCCTCCTGCATGAAGTGGGTGAACAGGCGCCGCTGGTAACGGTAGTGGCCGGGGAGGTTGGCCTTGAACGCGCCCATGAAGTAGGGCTCGTTCTCCCACGAGACGGTCACCGGGTTGCCGATGATGTGCTTCCTGATGTCGACCTTGGGATAAATCTCGCCGAGCGACTTGAGCATGACCTCCATCCGCTCGTGCGCGGACAGCGGCAGCCACTTCAGACTGTCGTCGCACCAGGTGTAGGAGAGGCAGATGACGGCGGGTCTGTCGGGACCGTCGTCGAGCAGATAGGTGCCGCGGGTCATGCGGTCGGTGAGCGTCATCGACATGACGTCGCGGCCCGTCGGGTTCCCCCTGTCGTCGACGGCCTCGTCCAGCCAGAACGGCCGGTCGACGGGCACGAAGAGCTTGGAGCTCTCCATGTAATGGGTGCGCTCGATCGCGGTCCAGTGGTCGATGGGGAAGAGCGCGTCGTCGCAGGCGATCTTGGAGAGCAGCATCCAGGACTGGGCGGTGAAGAGCGCCGCCCGGTAGGTGCGGATGTCGCCTTCGGCGTCCGTCACCGTGATGTGGTTGCCGGTGGTGCGGCCCATCCGGGTCACCGCCGGGCGCGGCTCGCCGTCCACGTGGAGGGTCTTCAGGGAGGTGCCGTAGGGCCAGTGGACGATCTTCTCCGGCTCGCGTTCCCAGAGCCTGAGCGGGAGTTGCTGGGAACCGCCGACGATGCCGCGGTGGTGGTCGTCGGCCTCGGTGTAGACGACCCGGAGGATCTCCAGGATGGAGTTGGGGAAGTCGGTGTCCCAGCCGCCGGTGCCGAAGCCGACCTGGCCGAAGATCTCGCGGTGCCGGAAGGACCTGAATGCCTCGGATGCGCAGAGGAAGCCGTAGAAGGTCTGGTTGTCGAGCTTCTCGACCAGCTTCGCCCAGATCTCGCGGATGCGCGGGACGTCCCGCTCGCGCAGGGCACGGTTCATGTCGGAGAAGTCGGCGCCCTCTTCGAGGCACCTGGCCCAGGCGTCGGCGACGTCACGGTAGACCTGGGGCAGGTCGTCGAGGGTCTCGGCGTAGTGTGACTCGCCCTTGAGGTCGACGACGGTCGAGGGCGTCACCTCGGCGAGGGGGTTGGGGAAGGGCCGGGTGGTCAGGCCCACCAGGTCGATGTAGTGCTGCAGCGCCGTGGAGGACGGCGGGAAGCGCATCGCACCCATCTCGGCGGTCAGCGACGCGTCGCAGCCGTCGAACCCCACGGTCCGCAGCCGCCCGCCGATCCGGTCGGCCTCGTAGACGACCGGCTTGAGGCCCATCTTCATCAGTTCGTAGGCGGCGACGATGCCGGAGAGGCCCCCGCCGATGACCGCGACCTCGGTGCCGTGCTCGGTCGCCGGTATCTGCCCGAGGCCCGCCGGGTGGGCGAGGAAGTCGTCGTACGCGTACGGGAAGTCCGGGCCGAACATGGTGATCGGCGGCTGCTGCTCGTCGGCGTGCTCGACGGCGTTGGGCACCGTGGACGTCATGGGGTACGGACTCCTTGCGGGGGGGGTGGAACAGGGAGTGGAGCAGGGGAGGTTCAGACGAGGGACCCGTAGAGGCCGGGGCGGCGGCCCCGCAGATACGGGTTGTTCTCGCGGGAGGCGGCGAGGAGGACGGGATCGGCGTCGCCGAGGACGAGTTCCTCCGTGCGGCCGGCCCGGGCGCGGACGACTCCGTCGGGGGCGGCCAGCGCGGACAGGCCCACGAACTCCAGCTCGCCCTCCTGGCCGACCCGGTTGACGTACGCGATGTACATCTGGTTCTCGAAGGCCCGCACCGGTACGACGGACTCGGCGACGAACTGGAACGGGTGCATCTGGGCCGTGGGCACCACAAGGAGGTCGGTACCGGCCAGCGCGTGGGCGCGCACGGTCTCCGGGAACTCGACGTCGTAGCAGATCATCAGGCCGATGGTGAGACCGTCGAGCTCGGCCTGGACGACGGTCCGCTCCCCGGCGGTGAACTGGTCCTGCTCGAAGCAGCCGTAGAGGTGGGTCTTGCGGTAGTTCGCGAGGCGGCCACCGCCGGCGGAGACGAGCTGGACGGAGTTGTACACCGTGTCGCCGTCGCGTTCGGGGTAGCCGTAGGCGACGGCGAGGCCGTACCGGCCTGCGGTCTCGGCGATCGCGTCGGCCGCGTCGCCGTCGGCGGGTTCGGCGAGCCGGCCGATGTCGTCGCCGATCGCGTACCCGGTCAGGAACAGCTCCGAGGTGACGAGCAGCCCGGCGCCCGCAGCCGCGGCGCGGCGGGCCGCCTCGTCGAGGACCTTGAGGTTCTCGGCGACGTTTCCGGGCTGTCCGGAGCTCTGGAGCAGGGCGGTGCGCATGCGTGTTCCTCACCGGTACGCGGGGGGTTTCGGGGGCCAGAAAGAAGGTACGGTCGGCCGGCTCGGGCGGACAAGCGGGAGCCGTTGCGCGCCGGTGAGCGGTTCGTTGCGTGTGGAAGGGTGCGTGCGGCGATTCGTTGCGCGCGTGTCGTCGGAGGGCCGGGGCGGACCGCAAGTCACGGGCCGGCGGGGTGTTCCCGCCCTGCGGCGGGACACCGACCCTGCCACGTCCGCGTGCCCGTGGCAGCCCTCCCGGGCGCCGAACCGCGCCGCGGGGGTGCCCTGCGACCGGGACGCGGCACGGCACGTGCAGCCCACGCCCGTACGGCCGGCGAACACGGCAGCGGGAGCAGCATCGCCGCCGCACCGGACGCCACGACGGCGGCGCCCGCGCCGGTACCGGTCATCTGGGAGAGCACCGCTCGCATGGGAGAGCACCGCTCGCATGGGGAGGCGGCAGTCTCACTCGCAGGGGAGAGCGGCAGCCACACAGGAGAGCGCCGCTCACCTTCGAGAGTGGCAGCCACATACAAGAGCGCTGTCCTCATTCGAGAGCACCGGCCGCGGGAGCCTGCGATTCCGACCGGTACGGGCGTCA
This sequence comes from Streptomyces sp. NPDC031365, assembly GCF_055569765.1. Lineage (NCBI taxonomy): Bacteria > Bacillati > Actinomycetota > Actinomycetes > Kitasatosporales > Streptomycetaceae > Streptomyces > Streptomyces sp. NPDC031365. The sequence continues at coordinate 34,574 of NZ_JBVIIM010000032.1, forward strand.
CGGCCGTGCCTTGGCGGACCGGGCCCGCCCTCCGACGAGCAGCAACGCCGTCGCCACATAGGGCACCGCGAGGACGGCGAAGGCCGTGCTGTGCGCGCTGCCGGAGGCGATCAGCGCGTAGGCGCCGAAGACGGCGACCGTCGCCAGCTCCGTGCCCAGTCCCGCGACCGAGGTCAGGGTGGCGCGCCCGGAGCCCTCGATACGCCGCTGGAGCCGGGCGTCGGCCAGCACGGTCGCCGCCTGGAAGCCGCCGAAGGCGAGGGCGACCAGGATCAACCCCCAGGGGGTTCCGTCCGCGGCGCCGAGGGCCAGGGCGAGACCGGCGCCGGCCAGCAGGGCGGCGAGACCACCCGTGCCGAGTCGCTCGCCCTCCCCCGCCAGCAGGCTTCCGGCCGTGGCGCCGGCCCAGACCAGCAGGAGCAGGAAGGGCACCGCCCCGTCCGCGACACCGGTCCCCCGGACCAGCAGCGGCGTGTACTCGTCCAGGGCGCCCCAGACAGCGCTCACGGCCGGGACGAGCAGCAGCGCCCCGCGGACCGTCCGGTCGGCTCGGGCCTCGGCGAGTCCGGCACGCAGGGTTCCGGTCCAGGTCTCGTGCCCGTCGGCAGGCGTGCGGTGTTCGGGGAACCGGAGTGCCGTGGCGGCCGTCAGCAGACAGACCAGGACGCTGGCGGCGCCGACCGCGGTGTGACCACCCCAGGAGAGCACGGGTCCGGCGAGTCCCATCGCCGCCATCACGGCGACCAGTCCGGCGGCCCTGGCCCGGCCCATGATCCGGGCATAGCGGTCCGTCGCGTCGAGCCGTTCCAACTCCTCATAGACCAGCGCCTCCAGCGCGCCGGATGCGAGCGCTCCCCCGGCGCCCCAGAGCACGAAGCCGAGGGCGAAGGCGCCGTACGACGGGAGCAGCACCCACAGGGCGAATCCGGTGGCGGTCAACAGGGGGCCGAGCCACAGCAGCAGCCGGCGCGAGACGGCGTCGGCCCACGCACCGGACGGCACCTCCAGGAGCACGCCGGTGACCGACCAGAGGGCGAACAGGGAGGAGATCTGCCAGACGGACAGGCCGGTGTCGCTGAACAGCAGCGCGTACACCGGGTACAGCAGGATGAAGTCTTCGAGGAACGAGTAGCCGTACAGCGTGGTCGTCAGCCGTCGCACGCGGACGTCGGAGGCACGCGTGGGCGTGAGAGTCATGAGGCCTTCCCGGAGGGGCGGTTCGGACACCGAACGTGGAGGACGTACGGCGCCCGAGGCGGGCCTCGGGAGGCTCGGCTGGTGGATCAATGTCGCCAGGTCATGACACCCATACTAGTCCGGCCGCGGCGGCTCCTGCCGGGCATTTCCCCGGGCTGCGCCGCTCACCGCTCCCGGGCGGGGAGCGGCTGCAGCACGACGTCGCCGCTGCGCTCGACGCGGCCGGAGGCTTTCGCCGTCGAGGGTGGAGTCAGCGTACGCCGGTACGAGCCTCCCTACGTGGGCGATCCCGACGAGAACCGCCGCAGCAGCGGGGACAGCACCAGCACGGACCTGGTCCGCTCGACGAACGGCTCACCCGCGATGCGTTCGAGGACCCGTTCGAAGTGGCGCATGTCGGAGGCGAAGACCTGGGCGACCGCGTCGGCGTCGCCGGTGACGGTGGAGGCGGCCACGACCTCCTGGTAGCGCTCCAGGCCCCGCTGGATGGTCTCCGGTGAGGTGTTGCTGCGGCAGTAGATCTCGACGAACCCCTCCGTCTCCCAGCCGAGGGCGGCGGGGTCCACACGTACGGTGAATCCGGTGATGGCCCCGGTGGCGCGCAGCCGGTCCACCCGCCGTTTCACAGCGGGCGCGGACAGGCCGACCAGCTGGCCGATGTCCGCGTAGGAGCGGCGGGCGTCCTCGGCGAGGGCGTGCACGATGCGTTCGTCGAGATCGTTCAGCACTGCGGGTGGTTCACTTCGCTTCTGATGTGTCCGGTGCGGCGAGCCGGGAGCGGCGGTAGCCGTAAGGAAGTAGAACACGAGCCCGACGGCCATCCGGACACCGAGGACCGCCCACGTGGCCGTGGACAGGCTGCCCGTCATCCACAGGCGAACAGGGTGCCGATGCTGGAGGCGTCGGCGAGCCGGCCGAGCGGATGGCGGCGGCCAGCACACCGCAGAAGAGGGAGCCGAGCACCAGCGCAAGATCATTGCGTTCCTCGGGGTGCGGCGGGTGTTCGTTGCGCAGGCGTTGCGGGCCGTTGCGCACCCGACCCGCTCCTGAGGGGTCCGTCAGTTCCAGCTGGCGTGCAGCGGCTTGCCCTCGGCGTAACCGGCGGCGCTCTGGATGCCGACGACGGCCTTCTCGGCGAACTCCTCCAGCGAGCCGGCGCCGGCGTAGGTGCAGGACGAGCGGACGCCCGCGATGATCGAGTCGATCAGGTCCTCGACTCCGGGGGAGACGGAGTCCAGGAACATGCGGGAGGTGGAGATGCCCTCCTCGAACAGCGCCTTGCGGGCACGGTCGTAGGCGGACTCCTCGGAGGTGCGGTTGCGTACGGCACGCGCGGAGGCCATGCCGAAGGACTCCTTGTAGGGGCGGCCGTTCGCGTCGTGCTGGAGGTCGCCCGGGGACTCGTAGGTTCCGGCGAACCAGGAGCCGATCATGACGTTGGACGCGCCGGCCGCGAGAGCCATCGCCACGTCCCGCGGGTGGCGGACACCTCCGTCGGCCCACACGTGCTTGCCGTACTTCTTCGCCTCTGCCGCGCATTCCAGGACGGCGGAGAACTGGGGCCGGCCGACGCCGGTCATCATGCGGGTGGTGCACATGGCGCCGGGCCCGACGCCGACCTTGACGACGTCTGCGCCCGCCTCGATCAGATCGCGGACGCCCTCGGCGGAGACGATGTTGCCCGCGACGACCGGCACCTGGGGGTCGAGACCGCGCACCAGCCGGACGGCACTGATCATCGACTCCTGGTGGCCGTGCGCCGTGTCGATGACGAGCGTGTCCACGCCCGCCTCCAGCAGCTGCTCGGCCTTGCCCGCCACATTGCCGTTGATACCGACGGCGGCGGCGATACGGAGCCTGCCCCGGGCGTCGGTGGCCGGGGTGTAGAGAGTGGCGCGCAGGGCGCCCTTGCGGGTGAGGATGCCCGCGAGGCGGCCGTCCTTGTCCACGGCGGGCGCGTAGCGGCGGTTGGCGGTGTCGAGGGTGTTGAAGGCCTCGCGCGGGTCCATGTCGGCGTCGATGAGGAGCAGGTCCTTGGACATGACCTCTTCGAGCTGGGTGAAACGGTCCACACCGGACAGGTCGGTGTCGGTGACCACGCCGACCGGCCGGTGTCCGTCGTCGACGACGACGCCCGCGTTGTGCGCGCGCTTGGGCAGCAGGGCCAGCGCGTCGGCGACCGTCTGGTGCGGGGCCAGCACGATCGGCGTGTCCAGTACCAGGTGGCGACCCTTCACCCAGGAGACGACCTCGGTCACGACCTCGATCGGGATGTCCTGCGGTATGACCACGAGTCCGCCGCGCCGGGCCACGGTCTCGGCCATGCGGCGTCCGGCGATGGCGGTCATGTTGGCGACGACGAGCGGGATGGTGGTTCCCGTGCCGTCCGGGGAGCTGAGGTCCACGCCCTGCCGCGAGCCGACCGCGGAGCGGCTCGGTACCATGAAGACGTCGTCGTACGTCAGGTCGTACGCGGGCTGGATGTCGTTGAGGAAACGCACGTGCTGCACATCCCAGTCGATCAGAGGTGGCCCCCCGACAGGTCAGCCAGGGGGAAGAGCACGTACTTCATTGTCCCATGCCGACCCGGGCGCCTTCCCCGGTCGGATCATCCAGCCTGGTCAGAGCCCTGTCCGGAGGATCCTCCAAGGGCGAGTGCCACGATGAGGGAGACGGTCCGGTCCGCCGCCTCGGCGAACACGTCCTGGGCGGTCGCCCACTCCTCGGGGCGCGCGGCCGCGTACGCCCGCCAGCCGCGCACGACGATGAGCAGCCCGCGCTCCACGGCGCCCTCGGGCCACAGCGTGGGATCGGCGAGGGAGTCCACCAGGGCATCCCAGTTGCGGCCGAACCAGTCGGGCAGTTCCAGGGCTCGGGCGCAGTGCTCCATCAGGCCCGCCTTGTCGGTGACCCCGTCGAGGTCGAGTGCGACCACGAGCCGGTCGCTGAGTTCGGGTGTCATCTCAGGACCGCCGTGAACGATGCGTAGTGGTCGTCGGTGTAGTACGTCTCGCCCTCCCCGCCGGTGACGATGCGCTGCGCGCCGCGGCCGGTCGATCCGGGGGTCCGCACGGTGTACTCGAGGTAGTAGCCGTGTTCCCGCTGGGGCAGCAACCCTTCGAAGTTGCCGAAGACGGCGCCGTCCTCTTCGTACGGGAAGGGCCCTCCCGTGTCGACGAGGTCGAGGGTGCGCTGTGCCTCGGCGGGAAGATCGGCCTCCTGGACGGTGGGCATGCCCTCGGCCCACGCGGGCACCCCGCCGTCGTCGCCGGCGGACGAGCAGCCGACCAGCAGGACGAGCAGGACGAGCAGGCAGGCCAGGAGACGCGGGAGCAGGGCCCGTCTCAGCACCATGCGGCCGATGCTGCCAGGCCCGCTCCCGCGTCACCCGCTGTCAGGGGCCATCCGGGTCCGCGCGGTTGAGGGCGGACCGCGGGGTCGGTCCCGCCGTCATCAGATAGTCCGCGGCCGACGTGTCCGTCACCAGGCTGGTGACCAGACCGGAGCGCAGTACGGCGTCGATCGCGGGGCCCTTGCGCTGTCCGCCCGCGATCGCGACGACCTCGGGGACCCGGCGCAGCTGGTCCGTCTTGACCGTGATGCACCGCTCCCCAAGGTCCCGGCCCACCCGGCGTCCCTCGGCGTCGAAGAGGTGGGCGGACATCTCCGCGGCGACCCCGAGGGAGGCGTAGTGTGCCCGCTCCTCGTCGCTGAGCATGTCGTGCACCGTCGAGATGCCCGGTTCCCAGGAACCGATGGAGACACAGGCGACGGTGACCTTGTCGAAGTACTCGAAGGCCCGCGCGATCCCGGTCTGGTGGCGCAGCGCCTGAGCGGTGGCCGCGTCCGGCAGCAGCATCGGCGCGTAGATGGGGTGGGCGTCGCCCCCGGACACCTGCGCGGCGCGCCGCACGGCCTCCACGGAGCCGCGCTCGGCGGTCCCGGCGTCGTACACGCCCGTCAGCTGCACGACCGTGCAGGGCGGCAGCCGGTCCAGCGCCGCCGCCATGTGGATGGTGGAACGGCCCCAGGCCAGCCCCAGCACATCCCCTTCGTTGACCAGCTCGCCGAGCAGGTCGGCGGCCACCTCTCCCAGGTTCTCGGGGTCGGGTGTCTCCTCGGACTCGGGTGGGGACTCGACCACGACGGCGTGCCTGAGGCCGTAGCGGGCGCGGAGCGCGTCGGAGCGCTCGGCGTCCAGCTCGGCCGGCACGCGGATCTCGATCCGCACGAGATCCCGTTCGAGGGCCGTCTCCAGGACCCGGGCCACCTTGAAGCGGCTGACGCCGAACTCCTCGGCGATCTGGATCTTGGATTTCCCCTCGAGGTAGAAGCGGCGGGCCATGGCCGCCGCCTGCACCAGCTCAGCGGGTCCCATCCGCATGGCTGACCGGCCCGCCGACATACCCGACACGGCGATCTCCTCACTGCTGTTCACACTCTGGACTCGCCGTTCATCCTTGCAGATCCGGCGCGGTCGATCAGCCCCGCTGGGCGCCGTTCATGTTCCTGACGCTCAGTGGTCGCATGCCCACGATGCCTTCGCCGTCGCGGCCTCCGCCTGGTTGCGCAATGCACGTACCGCTTCGGCCGGGTCCGACGCCCCGTACACGGCGGAACCCGCGACGAAGACATCGGCGCCGGCTTCCGCGCACCGCTCGATGGTGGACTCCGATACTCCGCCGTCGACCTGGAGCCAGAGCTCCAGACCGTGCCTGCTGATCAGCTCACGGGTACGGCGGATCTTCGGAAGCATGATGTCGAGGAACGCCTGCCCACCGAAGCCGGGCTCAACCGTCATGATCAGCAGCATGTCGAGCTCGGGGAGCAGGTCCTCGTACGGCTCGATGGGGGTCGCCGGCCTCAGCGCCATGGAGGCGCGGGCACCCTTGGCGCGGATCTCCCGGGCGAGCCGCACCGGCGCGGCGGCGGCCTCGACGTGGAAGGTGACCGACCCGGCGCCCGCCTCCACGTACTGCGGCGCCCACCGGTCGGGGGCCTCGATCATCAGATGGCAGTCCAGCGGGGTGTCCGTCGCACGGGCCAGCGACTCCACGACCGGCACGCCGAGCGTGAGGTTGGGGACGAAGTGGTTGTCCATGACGTCGACATGGAGCCAGTCGGCTCCCTCGACCGCCTTCGCCTCGTCCGCGAGGCGGGCGAAGTCGGCGGACAGGATGCTGGGGTTGATCTGCGGGGCCATGGACCAAGACTGCCATGCCTTACGAGGGTTGCCCGCACCGGTACCGGTCCGGAAACCGGTGCTCGCCGCCTGCGGCCGGGCCTGGCCGCCCGCCTCACGGCCGGCCGATACTCCACGACGTCGCGGCCCGACCCTCCCGGGGCGCCCTCGCGTCCTGCACCGGGCACGTGGCCGAGAGCCTCACCCGTCAGCCCCGAACCGGAAACAGGAGACGAGCACGGGCGGCGGGGACCCACGACGCCGGCCCGTAACCGGGCACACCGGGAGGGCACGGGCGGCAGGACCCGCGCGGGGCGAGCCGGGTCCGTCAGTTCCTGGCCGGTGGCGCGAGGCCCACGGCATCGTGACCCGGGACGGCGAGGACGGGCGGGGATCAGCCGGTGCGGCGGATGAGGGCCAGGTACATCGCGTCGGTCCCGTGCAGATGCGGCCACAACTGTACGTCGGGGCCCTCTCCCAGGTCCGGTACACCGGGCAGCAGCGGCCGGGCGTCGATCGGCTCGGCGTCCGGGAACTGCTTGAGGAGGTCGGCGACCACGGCCCGGGTCTCGGCGAGATGCGGCGAGCAGGTGGCGTAGCCGACGACACCGCCGACACGTACGGATTCCAGGGCGGTGCGCAGCAACCCGCGCTGGAGGGGCGCGAAGCCGTCCAGGTCCTCCGGACGGCGCCGCCAGCGCGCCTCGGGGCGGCGGCGCAGGGCGCCCAGCCCGGTGCACGGTACGTCGACCAGCACCCGGTCGAAGCTTCCGGGCCGCCACGGCGGGCGCGTCCCGTCGGCGGCGATCACCTGGTAGGGCCCGGGGTTCCCGGCAAGTGTCCTGGCCACCAGTCCGGCCCGGTGCGGCTGCTTCTCGGCGGCGAGCAGCACGGCTCCGCGCTCCGCGGCGAGCGCCCCGAGCAGTGCGGCCTTGCCGCCGGGGCCGGCGCATGCGTCCAGCCACATCCGGTCACGGCCCTCGACGGGCGCGCCCGCCAGGGCGAGCGCCACGAGCTGGCTGCCCTCGTCCTGGACACCGGCCCGGCCCTCGGCCACGGCCGGGATGGCGCCCGGTTCCCCGCCCTCGGCCAGCCGCACCGCGTGGGGCGACCAGCGGCCGGGCACGGCGGCCTCCTCGTCGAGCAGTTCGGTGGTCGTCGCCCTCCCGGGGCGGGCGACCAGGGTCACCTCGGGCCGCTCGTTGTCGGCCCGCAGCAGGTCCTCGATCCCGGCACGTCCGCCCCCGAGGGAGTCCCACAGCGCGGAGACCACCCAGCGGGGGTGCGAGTGCACCACGGCGAGGTGGTCCTCGGGGTCCTCGTCGTAGGGCGGGGCGACCCGCTCCAGCCAGCCGTCGAGATCGTCCTGCGCGATCTTGCGCAGCACGGCGTTGACGAACTTGGCCCGCCCGTCGCCGAGCACCACCCGGGCCAGTTCGACGGAGGCGGACACCGCGGCGTGCGTCGGGATCCGGGTCCCGAGCAGCTGGTGCGCGCCGAGGCTCAGCACGTCCAGCACCGGCGGGTCCACCTCGCGCAGCGGCCGGTCGACACAGGCCGCGACGACCGCGTCGTACGTGCCCTGCCGGCGCAGGGTGCCGTAGACCAGCTCGGTGGCGAGGGCGGCGTCGCGGGCGTCGAAGTCGCCCTCCTCGCGCGCCCTGCGCAGTAGCGGGGGCAGGACGAGGTTGGCGTACGCGTCCCGCTCGTCCACGGCCCGCAGGGCCTCGAAGGCGAGAACGCGGACGGGGTCCTTCCTGGGCCGGCGGTAGGGCTTGGCGGGCTTGCGGGGCCGACGGGGCTGGTCGCTCACGAAAAGGTGCTCCGGGTGTGGGGTGAGGTGCGCGGTCCAGCCTACGTCGTACGGGTCGCGGGGCGTCAGGCGCCGACGGTCTCCCCCGCGGTGATCCGCACCCCGCGCGCCCAGTCCGCCGCCCGCATCGGCTTCTTGCCCTGGGCCTGCACCCACAACAGCTCGACGGCGTACGAGGCGGTGCCCACGTACACGTTGTTCTTGCCGACGGACAGCTGCCCGGGCGCGAGATCGGTCAGGTCCGGTACGGGGCCGGCCTGCACGATCTTCAGCCGCTCGCCCCGGAAGGTGGTCCAGGCCCCGGGCGCGGGGGTACAGCCGCGCACCACGCGGTCGACGCGCAGCGCCGGGGTGTTCCAGTCGACGCGGGCGTCCTCGACGGTGACCTTCGGGGCGAGGCTGATGCCGTCGGCGGGCTGCGGTACGGCCTTCAGGGTGCCGTCCTCGATGCCGTCCATGGTGGCGGCGAGCAGGCCGGCACCGGCGAAGGCGAGCCGGGTGAGCAGGTCGCCGCTGGTGTCGGTGGGGCGGATCTCCTCGGTGACGGTGCCGTAGACCGGCCCGGAGTCCAGGCCCTCCTCGATGAGGAAGGTGGCGGCGCCGGTGATCTCGTCGCCGGCCATGATGGCGTGCTGCACGGGCGCGGCACCGCGCCAGGCGGGGAGCAGGGAGAAGTGCAGGTTGACCCAGCCCCGGGCGGGGATGTCGAGGGCTGCCCCGGGAAGGAGGGCTCCGTAGGCGACGACGGGGCAGCAGTCCGGCGCGATCTCCTTGAGCCGCTCGAGGAACCCGGGGTCCCTGGGCCTGCCCGGCTTCAGCACCTCGATCCCGGCCTCTTCGGCGCGCTCGGCGACAGGAGAGGCGATCAGCCTGCGTCCCCGGCCGGCGGGAGCGTCGGGCCGTGTGACGACGGCGGCCACCTCGTGCCGCCCGGAGGCGAGAAGAGCGTCCAGGGCGGGAACGGCGACCTCGGGGGTGCCGGCGAAGACGAGCTTCATGGAGTGCTTGGGCCTCTCGGGCAGGGTCGGCTGGGGGCGGCGCACCAGTCTATGACCCGGCGCCGACGGCACCCGCCGGGGACAGCCACCGGGGACAGCCATAGACGGCGGGCAACCCCCCGCGGCAAGACGCCACCTCTCGGCCCACGGGAAACGGGCGGTGCGCGGGTGGGAGAACATCCGGGGCCGAAGGCCGAGGCGCACCCCCGAGGGGGCGTACGCATATGCCGCCACGCCCTCTCCCCGTGACCAGCGGAGCGCCCAGGCGTTGGTCAAGAGAGAGTTGACCAACGGGCCCGTAAGTGGGCTCATTCCTTTCAACGCCGGTTCGAGAGGCTTGTTCATGGCCGACCACGCAACCCACGACGCCCAGGCTCGGGCCAGCCTGCACTTGCTGGTGCGGGACATCGAGCGGGTCCGGCGGCAGGTGGACGCACTGCGCACGCTCACCGCCCAGCTGGGCAACGTCTACCGTCCGCGCCGCTCCGGCCCCTCCACGGGCTTCGTCGTGTACGGACGCGCCCCCGCCCCGACGGTCCGTCTCGCCCAGGAGCTGCGGGACAGTGTCGAGACCCTGGTCACGGCGGCCGTGGACTTCGACCGCTCACTGGGCTTCTCGTGGGACGCGGTGGGCTCCGCGCTCGGAGTCACCAAGCAGGCGGTGCACCGCCGTTACGGCGCCCGCCGTGCGGCCGCCCAGGCTCCGGCCGCCACCGCCACCGCCACCGCCACCGCCACCGCCGAGGCTGAGCGAACACCGGAGTCGTCGGGCACCCGCACGGTCAATGTGGGCGCCGGCGTCTCCCCGGTGCCGACGGTCCCCGCGGCCCGCTCCATGCCGACCCAGCCCACGGCCGGCAGCCCGTCCCTCCGCGAAGAACCACGCCCGACGATCTTCCCCACCCCGCGCAACGGCTGAGCCGCCCCTCCCCCGCCCTCCCGGACGCACCGCCCCCGGGAGGGCGCGGCGCGTCCGCCAGGACGGACACGCACGGTCGGTGAGGTCCGCTCAGCCGATGTCCAGCGGGTCGACGCGCAGCCACACGGGGTCGTTTCCTCCCCGGGCCGTCCGTGCCGCCTGGGCGGCCTTCAGCGCTGCTGCCAGTGCGGCGCCATGGCCGGGCGGCACCCGGATCAGTGCCCGGTCCCAGTGCTCCCCGGGCGGGGGCGCGCCCGGGCGCCGTGACCGGTCGGCGGCCGTGACCGGCAGGGGCACCGGGCCAAGGATCTCCGCGCTGGCCGGCAGCTCCACCGCGCGGAGGAACTCGGCAACCGTCCCGCCCGGTCCCGAGACCGCCGCCATCCGCGACACCGGCGGGAAGCCCAGCTCGCCCCGCTCGGCCAGCTCCCGCACCGCGTGTCCGACCGGGTCCCACCGGACCAGCGCCTGCACCGGCCGCAGCGTCGGCTCGGCGACCACCACCACCGTGCCGCCCGCCGGCTGCGGACGGACCAGCGCCGCCGCGCCGATCCAGCGGCGCAACGCGTCCTCACCGGACCGCAGATCGGGCCGGCCCAGCATGGCCCATCCGTCCAGCAGCAGCGCCGCCGCGTAGCCGCCCTCGGCCACCGGTTCCGCCCCGGGCGTGCTCACCACCAACGCGGGCGCCCCGGGCACCGTGTCCAGTACGTGCTCGCGCCCCGAGGTCCGCACCGGGACCGCGGGAAAGGCCCGGCCCAGCTCCTCGGCGGTCCGCCGCGCCCCCACCACCTGCGCCCGCAGCCGGAACCCGCCGCACTCCGGGCAGTGCCAGCCGCCCTCCTCGCGCCCGCACCATCCGCACCGCAGATCGTCGGCTCCCTGTGCCTCGAGCGGTCCCGAACAGTGCCGGCACCGCGCCGGAGCCCGGCAGCCGGCGCACGCCATCCGCGGCACGTACCCCCGCCGGGGGACCTGGACGAGCACCGGTCCGTGCCGCAGTCCCTCCCTGACGGCCTGCCAGGCGAGCGTCGGCAGCCGCGCCGCGCGGGCGGCCTCGTCCCGGGCGAGATCCTGGTCGCCCACGGTCCGCACCAGGGGCGCGACGGTCCGTACCCGCTCCCTCGTGGCGGCCAGCGGCCGGGCCCAGCCGGTGTCCACCAGCTGGGCGGCCTCCACCGTGCAGCTCCAGCTGCCCAGCAGGAAGCCGCACTTGTCCTGCGCCGCCCTCAGCAGCAGCACCTCACGGGCATGGGGCTGCGGGGCGTGCTGTTCGCTGTGGTTGTCGTCGCCGTCCTCCCAGACGGCGAGCAGTCCGAGGTCCCGCACGGGCGCGAACATCGCCGCCCGCGTGCCGATCACGGCCCGTACGGATCCGCGCCGCACCGCGAGCCACTGCGCGTACCGCTTCTCCGGCCCGGCGTCGGCGGTGAGGACCGCGTGCCGCCCCTTCCCCAGCAGTGCGGTGAGCGCCGCGTCGGCACGGGCCACGGCCCGCCCGTCCGGCAGGACGGCCAGCGCGCCGCGCCCGGAGGCCAGGGTCGCCACGACGGCCCGGGCCAGTTCCTCACTCCACTGCGGGCCGGGCAGGGCGTTCCACACGGCCCGGGGGGCGCCGCCTGAGGCCAGTGACTCCAGGAAGGCGGGCCCCTGCTCGTACCGCTCCCAGGAGCCGGGTACGGGCGTCGGGGGCGGGGGCAGCGGTGCGGGCGAGGGGCGCCGCTCGGCCCGGGCATTGCGCGGCGGCACGGCGAGCTGGAGGACGTCGGCGAGGCTGCCCGCGTACCGGTCGGCCACCGCGCGGGCGAGCGCCAGCAGTTCTTCGTCGAGCACCGGCTCGGGTGAGACGACCTGGGCCAGCGCCGCCAGGGGCCCCGAGTAGTCGGATGCGGCGAGCCGCTCGACGAGGAACCCGTCGATCAGTCCGCCGCCCTCGCGCCGGCCCTCGCGCACCCGGTGCCGTCCGGCGCCGAAGCGCACCCGCACCCGCACTCCGGGCTGCGCGTCGGCGTCCAGTTCCTCGGGCACGGCGTAGTCGAAGTAGCGGTCGAGATGGAGCACGCCCTTGTCGACGAGGACGCGGGCGACGGGCAGGTCCTTGGCGAGGGCGGCGCCCCGCCAGGTGCGCGGTTTGGCCCGGGGAGCCCTGGCCTTGCGCACGCTCTCCCGGATGAGCGCGAGCTGCTCGGGCGGCGTGCCCTCCGCGCCGCCGTCCTGCTGTCCGTTCTCGCTGCTCACGCCTGCATTCTTACCAAACGCCACTGACACCGGCGCCGGGCCGGGGACGGGACCCGGGTACGGACGGACGCCCGAAGATGCGTCCGCCTCGGTCCGCTCGGCCGCAGCGGTCCCGCACCGGCGGCAGGATGCGGACCCGCGGGGATCGGCACCCGGTCGGATCCGTGCCTACGCACCGGCCGTGTACACCGCCGCGCCGGGAGCACAGAGCCCGCCGGTACGGCGTGCACCCGCAATGTACGGCCTGTCGTACGCGTCGTGGGGGGGGGGGGGGGGGGGGGGGGGGGGGGGGGGGGGGGGGGGGGGGGGGGGGGGGGGGGGGGGGGGGGGGGGGGGTGGGGGGGGGGGGGGGGGGGGGGGGGGGGGGGGGGTTGTTTTT
>NZ_JBVIIM010000032.1:47307-62535 GCF_055569765.1 Streptomyces sp. NPDC031365
TAACCTCCCCCCCCCCCCCCCCCCCCCCCCCCCCCCCCCCCCCCCCCCCCCCCCCCCCCCCCCCCCCACGGGGAGACGCGGGGTGGGACCTACAGCCCCGCCGCCTTGCGCAGGGCGTCCACGCGGTCAGTGCGCTCCCAGGTGAATTCGGGCAGCTCACGGCCGAAGTGGCCGTAGGCGGCGGTCTGGGCGTAGATCGGGCGCAGCAGGTCCAGGTCGCGGATGATGGCGGCCGGGCGGAGGTCGAACACCTCGTCGATGGCCCGCTCGATCTTCTCGGTGTCGACCTTGGCGGTGCCGAAGGTCTCCACGAACAGACCGACCGGCTCGGCCTTGCCGATCGCGTACGCCACCTGCACCTCGCAGCGCGCGGCCAGTCCGGCCGCCACCACGTTCTTGGCGACCCAGCGCATCGCGTACGCGGCCGAGCGGTCCACCTTGGAGGGGTCCTTGCCCGAGAACGCCCCACCGCCGTGGCGGGCCATACCGCCGTACGTGTCGATGATGATCTTGCGGCCGGTCAGGCCCGCGTCACCCATCGGGCCGCCGATCTCGAACCGGCCGGTGGGGTTGACCAGCAGCCGGTACTCGTCGGTGTCCAGCTTGATGCCCTCGTCCAGCAGCGCCTTCAGCTCCGGCTCCACGACGAACTCGCGGATGTCGGGGGCGAGCAGCGACTCCAGGTCGATGTCGGAGGCGTGCTGGGAGGAGACGACCACGGTGTCCAGACGGACCGCCTTGTCACCGTCGTACTCGATGGTGACCTGGGTCTTTCCGTCCGGGCGCAGGTAGGGGATGGTCCCGTTCTTGCGCACGTCGGACAGGCGCTTGGACAGGCGGTGGGCGAGGAAGACCGGCAGCGGCATGAGCGTCGGCGTCTCGTCCGTCGCGTAGCCGAACATCAGGCCCTGGTCGCCGGCGCCCTGCCGGTCCAGTTCGTCCAGTTCTCCCTCTACGGCGGCACCCCCGACACGGGCCTCGTAGGCGGCGTCGACGCCCTGCGCGATGTCCGGGGACTGCGCGCCGATCGACACCGAGACGCCGCAGGAGGCGCCGTCGAAGCCCTTCTTCGAGGAGTCGTAGCCGATCTCCAGGACCTTGTTGCGCACCAGCGTCGCGATGTCCGCGTACGACTTGGTGGTGACCTCGCCGGCCACGTGCACCAGGCCGGTGGTGATCAGGGTCTCGACGGCGACCCGGGACGCCGGGTCCTCGCGGAGCAGCGCGTCGAGGATGGTGTCGCTGATCTGGTCAGCGATCTTGTCGGGGTGACCCTCGGTCACGGACTCCGAGGTGAACAGACGACGGGACACAATGCTCCCTGGGGTTGCAGCGGCTGCTGGCTGATCATTGGCGGACGGCGGGGGCTGCACCCGGGCGCCGTCCGTCGGACAGTTTATCGGTCGAGCTGCGCCACGGGGCCCCTGTCTCGCCTACCGGGAGTGCTGTGACCTGCGGCACGGGCATTCTCCCTGGAGCGGGTGATGCTCGCCAGAGGTGCCACGCCCTGGTGGAAGATGTCCTAGGGTCCAAGGGGCGCCTCAGCCGCTCGTCCGAGGCGTTCGGCCACCAGGTCCCAGACGATATCGGCCAGCACCTCCTTCGGGCCGTGCGCGACGGGGGTCTCACTCCCGTCGGCGCCCAGCACCACGGCCTCGTTCTCGTCCAGGCCGAAGGTCTTGCGCTCCCCCACCTCGTTCACCACCAGCAGGTCGCAGCCCTTGCGCTTCAGCTTGGCGCGGCCGTTGGCCAGCACGTCGTCGGTCTCGGCGGCGAAGCCCACGATCACCTGTCCGGACCGCGCCCGGAGGCTGGAGATCTCAGCGAGGACGTCCGGATTCCGCACCAGGGTGATGGGCTCGGGCTCCTGTCCGTCCTTCTTCTTGATCTTCCCTGTCGCATAGGCCGCCGGGCGGAAGTCGGCGACGGCCGCGGCCATGACCACCGCGTCCGCGTCGGCGGCGGCGCCGAGGACGGCCTCACGCAGTTCCACGGCGGTCCCGACGGTGACGATGTCGACGCCCGCCGGGTCGGGCAGCGCGGGGTTGGCCGCGATCAGTGTGACGCGGGCGCCCCGGGCGGCGGCGGTGCGGGCGAGGGCGTACCCCTGCTTGCCTGAGGAGCGGTTGCCGAGGAAGCGGACGGGGTCGAGGGGCTCACGGGTGCCTCCGGCGCTGATGACGACATGCCGGCCGCTGAGGTCCGGCCCGGTGGCACCTCGGGCGAGCACCCGGCGGCAGACCTCGAAGATCTCGCCGGGGTCGGGCAGCCGGCCCTTGCCGGTGTCGACGCCGGTGAGACGGCCGACGGCCGGTTCGACCACGACGGCGCCCCGCGCGCGCAGCGTCGCCACGTTGTCCTGGGTGGCCGGGTGCTCCCACATCTCGGTATGCATGGCGGGGGCGAAGACCACGGTGCAGCGGGCGGTGAGGAGGGTGTTGGTCAGCAGGTCGTCGGCCAGGCCGTGGGCCGCCTTGGCCAGCATGTCGGCCGTGGCCGGGGCGACGACCACCAGGTCCGCGTGCTGGCCGATGCGGACGTGGGGCACCTCGTGGACGTCGTCCCAGACGTCGGTGGAGACCAGGTTGCCGGAGAGGGCGGACCAGGTGGCGGCGCCGACGAAGTGCAGCGCGGAGGCGGTGGGGACGACACGCACGTCGTGCCCCGACTCCGTCAGCCGCCTGAGCAGCTCACAGGCCTTGTACGCGGCGATGCCTCCGCTGACCCCCAGAACGACCTTCGGCTTGTCCACCGGTTCTCCCCGGACCTCGGAAAATGTGCGACCAACCCCATGAGACACCACAGGCCCGGCAGACATGCTGCCGGGCCTGTGGAAAAGTCAGCTGCAAACCGCTGATACGACGTACTGACCGGTTACTGGCCGGGGCCTTCGACGGCCTCGGAGGTCAGCAGTCCCGCGTTGATCTCGCGCAGGGCGATCGAGAGCGGCTTCTCGTGGACGTGGGTGTCGACGAGGGGACCGACGTACTCGAGCAGGCCCTCGCCGAGCTGCGAGTAGTACGCGTTGATCTGGCGGGCCCGCTTGGCCGCGTAGATCACGAGGCTGTACTTCGAGTCCGTGGCCTCGAGGAGCTCGTCGATCGGCGGGTTGATGATGCCCTCGGGCGCGGAGATGGAAGAGGACACGCTCTACCTTCCGATGGATGGGAAAGATTCAGTCGATCCGACCGGTGAACGATTGCTCACGATCACACGACGTTCATCAAGGCTAGCAGCTCGCGGGCGACGTCCTCGACGGAGGTGTTGACCAGGGTGGTGTGGAACTCCGGCTCGGCGGCCAGTTCGGTCTTCGCGGCCGCGAGCCGGCGCTCGATGACCTCCGCCGACTCGGTGCCACGGCCGGTGAGTCTGCGCACGAGCTCCTCCCAGGAGGGAGGGGCCAGGAACACCAGCTGCGCCTCGGCCATGGACTCGCGGACCTGCCGTGCGCCCTGGAGGTCGATCTCCAGCAGCACGGGCACACCCGCGTCCAGGTGCTCCAGCACCGCCGCGCGGGGTGTGCCGTAGCGGTTGCCGGCGAACTCGGCCCACTCCAGCAGTTCACCGTTGGCGATCAGCTTGTCCATCTCCTCGTCGGTGACGAAGAAGTAGTGGACCCCGTGCTGCTCCCCGGGGCGGGGCCCCCGGGTCGTCGCCGACACCGAGAGCCAGACCTCGGGGTGTTCCTTGCGCATATGGGCGACGACCGTGCTCTTGCCGACCCCGGAGGGGCCGGAGAGCACGGTCAGCCGCGGACGTTCAGTCATGCAGCGATTATTCCAGCAATCCCGGAGTGCCCGGGACTCAGGAACCGGTGCTGCCGAACTCGCGCTCCAGGGAGGCGATCTGGTTGGAACCGAGACCGCGTACGCGGCGGCTCTCGGAGATACCCAGTCGCTCCATGATCTGCTTGGCGCGGACCTTGCCCACGCCCGGCAGGGACTCCAGCAGGGCGGAGACCTTCATCTTGCCGATGACGTCGTTCTCCTGGCCCTGCTTGATGACCTCGTGAAGCGAGGCGCCGGAGTGCTTGAGTCGATTCTTGACCTCGGCCCGCTCCCGGCGAGCCGCGGCGGCCTTTTCGAGCGCGGCTGCGCGCTGTTCAGGGGTAAGGGGCGGAAGAGCCACGCCTACGTCACCTCGGATGTCGAACTGTCGGATACGGACCGGTGAGGAACCTAGTCGCCCCACACCTGAGGAGCCACGAGCAACACGCTTGCCCGTTCACTCTCCGTCGGAGACTAGCGGCCAACTCCGCCGGAGTCAGCGAGAACCGAGGAAAAGTCCTGGTCAGCCTCCGTCAGGCCGGACATTTAGGGTATAACGACACGGAATTGAGGATGGATTCAGGGTGCGACGACCACGGAATCCCTCGTCGGCCGCTCTCAGGCCGGCGTCACGGCGTCCCGGACCTCCTCCGCGAACCGCACCGCGGCGTCACGCAGAGCGACCACGTCGGGACCGTGGCGCAACACCCCCCGGCTGACGTTGGGCACGACATTGCGCACCGCGCTCCCAAACACCGCGGGGAGGTCGGCCGCCGTGGCGCCCTGCGCTCCGATGCCGGGGGCGAGAACCGGGCCGCCCATGTCCAGGTCGTACGAGGACAGGTCGCCGAGGGTCGCGCCGACCACCGCTCCGAAGGACCCGAGCGGCACCTCGCCGGCGTTCTCCAGGGCCAGGTGCCCGAGCATGGTCGCCCCGACGGTGCGCCCGTCGGGGCGGACCGCGTGCTGTACCTCGCGGCCCTCCGGATTGGACGTCAGCGCCAGGACGAACAGCCCCGTGCCGGTCTCACGGGCCAGTGCGACAGCCGGGCTCAGCGAGCCGTAGCCGAGGTAGGGAGAGACGGTGAGCGCGTCGGAGAACAGGGGCGCGTCCCGGTGCAGGAACGACTCGGCGTAGGCGGCCATGGTGGAGCCGATGTCACCGCGCTTGGCGTCCATGACGACCAGCGCGCCCGCCGCCCGTGCCTCCTGGACCGTCTTCTCCAGGACGGCGATACCGCGCGAGCCGAAGCGCTCGAAGAAGGCGCTCTGCGGCTTGAGTACGGCGACCCGGTCGGCGACCGCCTCGACGACCGTGCGGCTGAACGCCTCCAGACCCGCCACGTTGTCGTCCAGACCCCACTCGGCGAGCAGAGAGGCGTGCGGGTCGATACCCACGCACAGCGGGCCCCGCTCGTCCATCGCGCGGCGCAGACGCGCGCCGAAGGGTGCCAGACCGGTCATACCGTTGTCCTCACGTCGGAGCCCACCGCGTCGGCGAGCGTGGCGTAGGGGCTGGTGCGCAGCCGCGCGGCGAGCCCCTTGTGCATGGCGCGGGCCCAGAAGGGGCCCTCGTAGATGAACGCGCTGTAGCCCTGGACCAGCGTGGCACCGGCCAGGATGCGCTGCCAGGCGTCCTCGGCGTTCTCGATGCCGCCGACCCCGACCAGGGTGATCCGGTCGCCCACGCGCGCGTAGAGGCGGCGCAGCACCTCGAGGGAGCGTGCCTTCAGAGGGGCTCCGGAGAGGCCGCCGGTCTCCTGGACGACGGCCGGTGCGGAGGTCAGGCCGAGCCCTTCACGGGCGATGGTGGTGTTGGTGGCGATGATGCCGTCGAGGCCGAGCTCCACGGCAAGGTCGGCGACCGCGTCGACATCCTCGTCGGCGAGGTCGGGGGCGATCTTCACCAGGAGCGGCACCCGGCGGGCCGGGACCGCACGGTCGGCGGCCTCGCGCACGGCGGTCAGCAGCGGGCGCAGCTGGTCGACGGCCTGGAGGTCCCGCAGCCCGGGGGTGTTCGGGGAGGAGACGTTGACCACCAGGTAGCCGGCGTGCGGTGCCAGCCGCTCGGCGGACTTCACGTAGTCGGCGACGGCCTCGGTCTCGGGGACGGCCTTGGTCTTGCCGATGTTGACGCCGACGACGGTCCTGAAGACGGGCGTGCGGGAGGCCAGGCGCGCCGCCACGGCGAGCGAGCCGTCGTTGTTGAACCCCATCCGGTTGATCAGGGCGCGGTCCGCGACCAGGCGGAACAGCCGCTTCTTCGGGTTGCCCGGCTGCGGTTCGCCGGTCACCGTGCCGATCTCGACGTGGTCGAAGCCGAGCATCGCCATGCCGTCGATGCCGACCGCGTTCTTGTCGAAACCGGCGG
Organism: Streptomyces sp. NPDC031365; assembly: GCF_055569765.1. Taxonomy (NCBI): domain Bacteria; kingdom Bacillati; phylum Actinomycetota; class Actinomycetes; order Kitasatosporales; family Streptomycetaceae; genus Streptomyces; species Streptomyces sp. NPDC031365. The sequence goes on from NZ_JBVIIM010000032.1 coordinate 53,446, forward strand.
CGAGGCCGAAGGGGCTGTGCAGGCGCAGTCCGAGCGCCTCGGTGCGCAGTTCCTTGTGACGCGGGGCGAGCACGGCGGCGGCGAAGGTGCGCAGGCCGGGGACCCGCGCGACGAGACGGATCCAGCGGAAGGCCAGATGGTGGGCCCGCTCCGGGTCCATCCGCTGGAAGAGCAGGGTGAAGAGAATCTGGTACATGGTGTCCTCATGAAGAGGGGGACACCGTTTCCGGTGTCCCCCTGGGGGCTGCTAGTCGTCGCGGGCCGCGGTCAGATGTTCCGCGTGTTCCTGGAGCGAGCGGACGCCCACGTCCCCGCGGTTGAGCGCGTCGATGCCCTGGACCGCGGCGGCCAGCGCCTGGACCGTCGTCAGACAGGGCACGGACCGGGCCACGGCGGCCGTGCGGATGTCGTAGCCGTCGAGGCGGCCGCCGGTGCCGTACGGGGTGTTGACGATGAGGTCGACCTCGCCGTCGTGGATGAGCTGGACGATGGTCCGCTCGCCGTTCGGGCCGGTGCCCTCGGACTGCTTGCGCACCACGGTGGCGTTGATGCCGTTGCGCTTGAGGACCTCGGCGGTGCCGGAGGTCGCGAGCAGCTCGAAGCCGTGCGCCACCAGTTCCCGCGCGGGGAAGATCATCGAGCGCTTGTCGCGGTTGGCCACCGAGATGAACGCGCGTCCCTTGGTCGGCAGCGGGCCGTAGGCGGCCGCCTGGGACTTGGCGTACGCCGTGCCGAAGACGGAGTCGATGCCCATGACCTCGCCGGTGGAGCGCATCTCGGGGCCGAGCACGGTGTCGACTCCGCGGCCGTGGATGTCGCGGAAGCGGGACCACGGCATCACGGCCTCCTTGACGGAGATCGGCGCGTCCAGCGGCAGCTCGCCCCCGTCACCGTTCGCCGGGAGCAGGCCCTCGGTGCGCAGTTCGGCGACGGTGGCGCCCAGCGAGATCCGCGCCGCGGCCTTGGCCAGCGGCACCGCGGTCGCCTTCGAAGTGAAGGGCACGGTGCGCGAGGCACGCGGGTTGGCCTCCAGGACGTAGAGGATGTCCCCGGCCAGCGCGAACTGGATGTTGATCAGACCGCGTACTCCGACACCGCGCGCGATGGCCTCCGTGGAGGCGCGCAGCCGTTTGATGTCGTAGCCGCCGAGCGTGATCGGCGGCAGGGCGCACGCCGAGTCGCCGGAGTGGATGCCGGCCTCCTCGATGTGCTCCATGACGCCGCCGAGGTACAACTCCTCGCCGTCGTAGAGGGCGTCGACGTCGATCTCTATGGCGTCGTCGAGGAAGCGGTCGACGAGCACCGGCCGGGAGGGGCTGATCTCGGTCGACTCGGCGATGTACGCCTCCAGCCGGGTCTCGTCGTAGACGATCTCCATGCCGCGGCCGCCGAGCACGTAGGACGGCCGGACGAGGACCGGGTAGCCGATCTCGTCGGCGATGGCCTTGGCGTCGGCGAAGGTGGTGGCGGTGCCGTGCTTGGGGGCGGGCAGGCCGGCCTCCTTGAGGACCTGGCCGAAGGCGCCGCGGTCCTCGGCGGCGTGGATGGCCTCCGGGGAGGTGCCGACGATCGGCACGCCGTTGTCCTTCAGCGCCTGCGCCAGACCGAGCGGGGTCTGGCCGCCGAGCTGCACGACGACGCCCGCGACGGGACCTGCCAGACGCTCGGCGTGGACGATCTCCAGGACGTCCTCCAGGGTGAGCGGCTCGAAGTAGAGCCGGTCGGAGGTGTCGTAGTCGGTGGAGACGGTCTCCGGGTTGCAGTTGACCATCACGGTCTCGTAGCCGGCGTCGCTGAGCGCGAAGGAGGCGTGGACGCAGGAGTAGTCGAACTCGATGCCCTGGCCGATACGGTTCGGACCGGAACCCAGGATGATGACGGCCGGCTTGGTCCGCGGCGCGACCTCGGTCTCCTCGTCGTAGGACGAGTAGAAGTACGGCGTCTTCGCGGCGAACTCGGCGGCGCAGGTGTCGACCGTCTTGTAGACCGGGCGGATGCCCAGCGCGTGCCGGACCTCGCGGACGACGTCCTCGCGCAGGCCCCGGATCTCGCCGATCTGCTGGTCGGAGAAGCCGTGCCGCTTGGCCTCGGCGAGCAGGTCGCGGGTCAGCTCGGGGGCGGCGGCCAGCTCGTCGGCGGTCTCCTTGATGAGGAAGAGCTGGTCGACGAACCAGGGGTCGATCTTCGTGGCGTCGAAGACCTCCTCGGCGGTGGCCCCCGCGCGGATGGCGCCCATGACCGCGTTGATCCGGCCGTCGGTCGGGCGGACCGCCTCGCGCAGCAGGTCGGCCTTGTCGCCGGGCTCGCCGACGAAGGTGAACTGGCTGCCCTTCTTCTCCAGCGAGCGCAGCGCCTTCTGGAAGGCCTCGGTGAAGTTGCGGCCGATCGCCATGGCCTCGCCGACCGACTTCATGGTGGTGGTGAGGGTGGAGTCGGCGCTGGGGAACTTCTCGAAGGCGAACCGGGGGGCCTTCACGACGACGTAGTCGAGGGTGGGCTCGAAGGAGGCCGGGGTCTCCTGCGTGATGTCGTTCGGGATCTCGTCGAGGGTGTAGCCGACGGCGAGCTTGGCGGCGATCTTCGCGATCGGGAAACCGGTCGCCTTGGAGGCGAGCGCGGAGGAGCGCGACACACGCGGGTTCATCTCGATGACGATGACCCGGCCGTCCTCGGGGTTCACCGCGAACTGGATGTTGCAGCCGCCGGTGTCGACACCGACCTCACGGATGATCGCGATGCCGACGTCGCGCAGCACCTGGTACTCGCGGTCGGTCAGCGTCATCGCCGGGGCGACGGTGATGGAGTCACCGGTGTGCACGCCCATGGGGTCGAAGTTCTCGATGGAGCAGACGACCACGACGTTGTCGTGCTTGTCGCGCATCAGCTCCAGCTCGTACTCCTTCCAGCCGAGGATGGACTCCTCCAGGAGCACCTCGGTGGTCGGCGAGAGGGTGAGGCCCTGGCCGGCGATGCGGCGCAGCTCGTCCTCGTCGTGGGCGAAGCCGGAGCCGGCGCCGCCCATGGTGAAGGAGGGGCGGACGACGACCGGATAGCCGCCGAGGGTGTCGACGCCCTTGAGGACGTCGTCCATGGTGTGGCAGATGTAGGACCGGGCGGACTCGCCGTGTCCGATCTTCTTGCGGACCTCCTCGACGACCTCCTTGAACAGGTCGCGGTCCTCCCCCTTGTTGATGGCCTCGACGTTGGCGCCGATCAGCTCGACGCCGTACTTCTCCAGGACGCCGTTGCCGTGCAGGGAGATGGCGGTGTTGAGGGCGGTCTGGCCGCCCAGGGTGGGCAGCAGCGCGTCCGGCCGCTCCTTGGCGATGATCTTCTCGACGAACTCGGGGGTGATCGGCTCGACGTAGGTGGCGTCGGCGATCTCCGGGTCGGTCATGATCGTCGCCGGGTTGGAGTTGACCAGGACGACCCGCAGGCCCTCGGCCTTGAGGACGCGGCACGCCTGGGTGCCGGAGTAGTCGAACTCGGCGGCCTGTCCGATGACGATCGGGCCGGAGCCGATGACCAGGACGGACTGGATATCGGTGCGCTTAGGCACGCTGGCCCTCCATCGGGACGGTGGTCATCAAGGACGCGAAGCGGTCGAACAGATAGGCGGCGTCGTGCGGGCCCGCTGCCGCCTCGGGGTGGTACTGGACGCTGAAGGCCGGCTTGTCGAGGAGCTGGAGGCCCTCCACCACGTTGTCGTTGAGGCAGACGTGGGAGACCTCGGCGCGGCCGTAGGGGGTGTCGGAGACCCTGTCGAGCGGGGCGTCGACGGCGAAGCCGTGGTTGTGGGCGGTGACCTCGACCTTGCCGGTCGTACGGTCCTGCACCGGCTGGTTGATGCCGCGGTGGCCGTACTTCAGCTTGTAGGTGCCGAAGCCGAGGGCGCGGCCCAGGATCTGGTTGCCGAAGCAGATGCCGAAGAGCGGGGTGCCGCGTTCCAGGACCGCCCGCATGACGGAGACCGCGTGGTCGGCGGTGGAGGGGTCGCCGGGGCCGTTGGAGAAGAACACACCGTCGGGGTTCACGGCGTAGACGTCCTCGACGGTCGCCGTGGCGGGCAGGACGTGCACCTCGATGCCTCGCTCGGCCATCCGGTGCGGGGTCATGCCCTTGATGCCGAGGTCGACGGCTGCGACGGTGAACTTCTTCTCGCCGACCGCCGGGACGACGTACGGCTCGGTGGTGGCGACCTCGGCCGAGAGGTCGGCACCGCTCATCTCGGGGGCCTTCCGCACCCGCGCGAGCATGGCGGTCTCGTCGGCGACCGCGTCACCGGAGAAGATGCCGACGCGCATGGCGCCGCGCTCGCGCAGATGGCGGGTCAGCGCGCGGGTGTCGATGCCGCAGATGCCGACGACGTCCTGGGCGGCCAGTTCCTCGTCCAGTGAGCGTGTCGAACGCCAGTTGGAGGGCACGCGCGCGGGGTCGCGGACGACGTAGCCGGAGACCCAGATCCTCCGGGACTCCATGTCCTCGTCGTTGACGCCGGTGTTCCCCACGTGGGGGGCGGTCATGACGACGACCTGACGGTGGTAGGACGGGTCGGTGAGGGTCTCCTGGTAGCCGGTCATGCCGGTGGAGAACACCGCTTCGCCGAAGGTCTCCCCCACCGCCCCGTAGGAACGGCCGCGGAAGATCCGGCCGTCCTCCAGGACGAGTACGGCGGGAACCTTGCCGGTTCCCCTGGTGGAGGTTGTCATCGTGCGCCTTCCGTCTTGTTGATCATGTGGTGGAGGGTGTCGACCCACTCGTTGTGCTCGGCCGCGCGGTCGGAGCGGAAGCCGGAGTCGATCAGCCGCTCGCCGTGCGCCCAGGTGACGACCAGCAGACCGCCCTCGGTGAGGACCTTGCCGGCGATGCCCTTGTCGAGCCGTGCCTCACGCAGCGCCTGTGCCGGGACGAAGAAGTCGTTCGCTCCGGGGCGTTCGACAGCCAGTCCGGCGTCGGTGAGCGTCAGCTCGGCCCGGCTGCGGGTGCCCAGGCCGTGCGCCACGATGCGGTCGAGCCACTGACCGGCGGTGGTGGAGCCGTGGTAGCGGCCGCTCAGCTTCAGTTTCGCCGGACCGGGGTCGTCCGGCGCGCTGTGCAGCTCCGGCAGGTCGCCCTGGAGGGTGCCTCGCCACTTCCAGCCCTCGCGCATCAGCCAGTAGACGAGCGCGACGAAGAGGGCGAGTCCGACGACCCATCCGATCCGGGCGGCCCAGTCGGTCACTTCCGCCGATTCCTTACCGGCGGCCAGCAGGATTACAGGTGTCACGTGAGCTTCCCGTCGACGAGCGTGGCCTTGCCCCGGAGCCAGGTGTGCGTGACACGGCCCGGCAGCTCACGGCCCTCGTACGGGGTGTTGCGGCTGCGCGAGGCGAAGCCCGCGGGGTCCACAGGACCACGGTATGCCGTGTCGACGAGGGTGAGGTTGGCGGGCTCACCTGCCGAGACGGGACGGCCGTGGCCCTCGGCCCGTCCGATGCGCGCGGGTGTGATGGACATGCGGTCGGCGACGTCGGCCCAGGCCAGCAGGCCCGTGTCGACCATGGTCTCCTGGACCACTGACAGCGCGGTCTCCAGGCCGACCATGCCCATGGCGGCGGCGGCCCACTCGCAGTCCTTGTCCTCGTGCGGGTGCGGGGCGTGGTCGGTGGCGACGATGTCGATCGTGCCGTCGGCGAGCGCCTCGCGCAGCGCCAGCACGTCGCGCTCGGTGCGCAGGGGCGGGTTGACCTTGTACACCGGGTCGTACGTGCGGACCAGCTCGTCGGTGAGGAGGAGGTGGTGCGGAGTGACCTCGGCGGTGACGTCGATGCCGCGGGACTTGGCCCAGCGCACGATCTCGACGCTGCCCGCCGTGGACAGGTGGCAGATGTGGACGCGGGAACCGACGTGCTCGGCTAGCAGGACGTCGCGGGCGATGACCGACTCCTCGGCGACGGCCGGCCAGCCCCCGAGTCCCAGCTCCGCGGAGACGACACCCTCGTTCATCTGGGCGCCCTCGGTCAGCCGCGGCTCCTGGGCGTGCTGGGCGACGACCCCGCCGAAGGCCTTCACGTACTCCAGCGCGCGGCGCATGATCACGGCGTCGTGGACGCACTTGCCGTCGTCGGAGAAAACGGTGACGCCGGCCGCGGACTCGTGCATCGCGCCCAGTTCGGCGAGCTTCCTTCCCTCCAGACCGACGGTGACGGCGCCGATGGGCCGTACGTCGCAGTAGCCGTGCTCCTTGCCGAGCCGCCAGACCTGCTCGACGACACCGGCGGTGTCGGCGACCGGGAAGGTGTTGGCCATGGCGAACACGGCGGTGTAGCCGCCGCTCGCGGCCGCCCTGGTGCCGGTCAGCACGGTCTCGGAGTCCTCGCGGCCGGGTTCGCGCAGGTGCGTGTGCAGGTCCACCAGGCCCGGCAGCAGGACCTTGCCGCCGGCCTCGACGACCTCGGCGTCCCCGGCCGGGAGCCCGGTGCCGACCTGGGTGATCGTCTCACCGTCGATCAGGACGTCCTGCGGCTCGCCGCCGAGCACCTTCGCACCACGGATCAGGATCTTGCTCATCGTTACTGGTTCTCCTCGGTGGTACGGGCGTGGGTCACGGCGGGCTCGTTGCCGCCCAGCAGCAGGTAGAGGACGGCCATCCGGATCGAGACCCCGTTGGTGACCTGCTCGATCACGGTGCAGCGGTCGGAGTCCGCGACCTCGGCGGTGATCTCCATGCCGCGCACCATCGGGCCGGGGTGCATCACGATGGCGTGCTCGGGCATCCGCGCCATGCGCTCGCCGTCGAGGCCGTAGCGGCGCGAGTACTCCCGCTCGGTGGGGAAGAACGCGGCGTTCATCCGCTCGCGCTGGACGCGCAGCATCATCACGGCGTCGGACTTGGTCAGCGTGGAGTCGAGGTCGTACGACACCTCGCAGGGCCAGGTCTCGATACCGACCGGCAGCAGGGTCGGCGGGGCGACGAGGGTGACTTCGGCACCGAGGGTGTGCAGCAGGTCGACGTTGGACCGGGCGACCCTGCTGTGCAGGATGTCGCCGACGATCGTGATGCGTCGGCCGGACAGGTCCTGTCCGAGCCCGGCGTCCCGGCCGACGAGCCGGCGCCGCATGGTGAAGGCGTCGAGGAGCGCCTGGGTGGGGTGCTGGTGCGTGCCGTCACCGGCGTTGATGACGTGCGCGTCGATCCAGCCGGAGGTGGCCAGACGGTACGGGGCCCCGGAGGCACCGTGCCGGATGACCACGGCGTCGACGCCCATGGCCTCCAGGGTCTGGGCGGTGTCCTTCAGGGACTCGCCCTTGGAGACGCTGGAGCCCTTGGCGGTGAAGTTGATGACGTCCGCGGACAGGCGCTTCTCCGCGGCCTCGAAGGAGATGCGGGTGCGCGTGGAGTCCTCGAAGAAGAGGTTCACGACCGTGCGGCCGCGCAGGGTCGGCAGTTTCTTGATCGGCCGGTCGGCGACCCGGGCCATCTCCTCGGCGGTGTCGAGGATGAGGACGGCGTCGTCGCGGGTGAGGTCGGCGGCCGAGATGAGATGACGCTGCATCTGTCAGGCTCCGTAAGGCAGTTCAATGAGGCGAAATCGGGCAGACGGGTACGCGCTCAGGCGTGCCGAGCCGGCGCACACCGTCGGTGTGCGCCCGAAGTGCTACTGGGCGGTCCGCTTGGCGCCGAGCAGCACGGTGTCGCGACCGTCCTCCTCGGCGAGCAGGACCTTGACCGTCTCCCGCAGCGACGTGGGGAGGTTCTTGCCGACGTAGTCGGCGCGGATGGGCAGTTCGCGGTGGCCGCGGTCGACGAGGACGGCGAGTTGCACCGCGCGGGGGCGCCCGATGTCGTTCAGCGCGTCGAGGGCGGCACGGATGGTGCGGCCGGAGAAGAGCACGTCGTCGACGAGGACGACCAGCCGGCCGTCGATGCCGTCACCGGGGATCTCGGTACGGGCCAGTGCACGCGGCGGGTGCATGCGCAGGTCGTCGCGGTACATGGTGATGTCGAGCGAACCGACCGGGACCTTGCGCTCGGTGATCTGCTCGAGCTTGGCTGCGAGCCGCTGGGCGAGGAAGACGCCTCGGGTCGGAATGCCGAGGAGCACCACGTCGTCGGCGCCCCTGGCGCGTTCGACGATCTCGTGGGCGATGCGGGTCAGTACCCGCGCGATGTCGGGACCTTCGAGAACGGGCCGGGCATCGGACTGCGTGTCCTGCGTGTCCATGAGAAACGGACCTCCTTCTCCGTCTCACGGGACGGACCTTAAAGGACGTCGGGGTTGCGCCGCTCAGGCTATCAGGTCGCGATTCACGCGGAGCGACACCCCCGATCACCCTCATGGCCTAACCGATCTTCGCCACCACGGAAGCGTCGGTGTGGACCATTCGGCTTGACGCACGAGAGTAACGCTGCGTAACCTCACAGTGAGTTACCAGCCGCGCGGCCTGGAAACCAGCCAGAGCCGCGTCGACACAGTGCCGGGGAGCTATATGTCCAGCGAATACGCCAAACAGCTCGGAGCCAAGCTCCGGGCGATCCGCACCCAGCAGGGCCTTTCCCTCCACGGTGTCGAGGAGAAGTCCCAGGGCCGCTGGAAGGCGGTCGTGGTCGGTTCGTACGAGCGCGGCGACCGCGCGGTCACCGTGCAGCGTCTCGCGGAGCTGGCGGACTTCTACGGTGTGCCGGTGCAGGAGCTGCTGCCGGGTACGACCCCGGGCGGCGCCGCCGAGCCGCCGCCGAAGCTGGTCCTGGACCTGGAGCGGCTGGCCACGGTGCCGGCCGAGAAGGCGGGCCCGCTGCAGCGCTACGCGGCGACGATCCAGTCCCAGCGCGGCGACTACAACGGCAAGGTGCTCTCGATCCGCCAGGACGACCTGCGCACCCTCGCCGTCATCTACGACCAGTCGCCCTCGGTCCTCACCGAGCAGCTGATCAGCTGGGGCGTCCTGGACGCGGACGCGCGCCGCGCGGTGGCGTCGCACGAGGAGGCGTAACCGCTCCGCGGGTACGCAGAAACGTGCCGCCGGGGGGGGGGGGGGGGGGGGGGGGGGGGGGGGTGCCCCGTGGGGTTTGTCGGGGGGTCGTCGGAGGCTTTTTTCCTTGTTTCTTGT
>NZ_JBVIIM010000032.1:62545-84391 GCF_055569765.1 Streptomyces sp. NPDC031365
CTCCTCGCCACCCCCCCCCCCCCCCCGGCGGGCCCCAACCAAGAGCCCCCCCCCCCCCCCCGAACACAAAAACCACCCGCCCCCCCCCCCCCCCCCCCCTTTTCCCCCCCCCCCCCCCCCGGCGGTTTTGGTACAGCCGGCCGCGGGTCTCTTGTGAGCTGCGGACTGTGGGGGCTGAGCGCGCAGTTCCCCGCGCCCCTCGCAGGGCGCTTCTACTCGCGACGCAGCGACGGCTTGAGTTCCTTCAGCCGGCCCAGAAGCCCGTTCACAAAGGACGGCGACTCGTCCGTCGAGAACTCCTTCGCCAGTTGCACCATCTCGTCGAGGACAACCGCGTCCGGGGTCTCGTCGACCCAGATCAGCTCGTACGCGCCGAGACGCAGGATGCTGCGGTCCACCACCGGCATCCGATCGAGGGTCCAGCCGACCGAGTACTGGGCGATCAGTTCGTCGATGCGCTTCGCGTGTTCCGCGTAGCCCTCGACGAGCTGCATCGTGTACTCGCTCACCGGCGGCTGCCGGGTGTCGGTCCGGGAATGCCGGATCCAGTCGGCGAGGACCGTCAGGACCTCGACGTCACGCTGGTCGCCCTCGAAGAGGATCTGGAAGGCGCGTTTGCGGGCCGTGTTGCGGGCAGCCACGGTTAGCTGTTCACCCGGCCGAGGTAGTCGCTGGTGCGGGTGTCGACCTTGATCTTCTCACCGGTGGTGATGAAGAGGGGGACCTGGATCTGGTGACCGGTCTCCAGGGTCGCCGGCTTGGTGCCGCCGGTGGAGCGGTCGCCCTGCACGCCCGGCTCGGTCTCCTGGATGGTCAGCTCGACGGCGGCGGGCAGCTCGACGAAGAGCACCTCGCCCTCGTGCTGCGCCACGGTGGCCTCGAAGCCCTCGACGAGGAAGTTGGCGGCGTCCGCGACCGTCTTGCGGTCGACGTGCAGCTGGTCGTAGGTCTGCATGTCCATGAAGACGAAGTAGTCGCCGTCCATGTACGAGAACTGCATGTCGCGCTTGTCGACGGTGGCCGTTTCGACCTTGACGCCGGCGTTGAAGGTCTTGTCGACGGTCTTGCCGGACAGCACGTTCTTCAGCTTGGTGCGCACGAAGGCCGGGCCCTTGCCGGGCTTGACGTGCTGGAACTCGACGACGGACCAGAGCTGGCCGCCTTCGAGCTTGAGCACCATGCCGTTCTTGAGGTCGTTCGTGGAAGCCACGGTTGCGGAATCTCCTGGACTGGACTGACGTGGACGACGGCCGGGGCGGGGGCAGGCGCACAGCACGGGGCTAGAGCGCGAGCAGCTCCTTGGTCGTGATGGTGAGTAGCTCGGGTCCGCCGTCCGCCTCGGGGCGTACGACGAGCGTGTCATCGATCCGGACTCCGCCCCGGCCGGGGAGATGGACCCCCGGTTCGACGGTGACCGGCACACAAGCGTCCAGTTTACCCATGGCCGCGGGGGTCAATTGAGGGTCCTCGTCGATTTCAAGTCCCACACCGTGACCGGTGAGTACGGGGAGGGCCCCGGCGTACCCGGCAGAATCCAGGACATGACGTGCCGCGTGGTCCACCTCGCGGTAGGCGACGCCCGGCACGAGGGACTCCCGGCCGGCGCGCTGGGCCGAGAAGACGAGGTCGTACAGCTCGATCTGCCAGTCCGCGGGGGCCGTGCCGATGACGAACGTACGGCCGATCTCACAGCGGTAGCCGCGGTAGGTGGCGCCCAGGCAGACGGAGAGGAAGTCACCCTCCTCGACGCGGCGGTCGGTCGGGCGGTGGCCGGGGCGGCCGGCGTTCGGGCCGGTGGCGACGGAGGTGGGGAAGGCGGGGCCGTCGGCACCGTGATCGACCAGGCGGCGCTCCAGTTCGAGGGCGAGATGGCGTTCGGTGCGGCCCACGAGGATGGACTCCAGGAGTTCACCGAGGGCCTGGTCGGCGATCTCCGCGCCGATGCGCAGGCAGGAGATCTCCTCCTCGTCCTTGACCACCCTGAGCTGTTCCACCGCACCGGCGATGCCGGCCAGCCGCAGCCGGGGGGCGACCGAGTGGATCTCGCGGTGCCGGGTCACGGTGAGATGGTGTTCCTCGACGGCGAGGGAGTCGACGCCCTGGGCGACGGCGAGGTCGGCGGCCGCGACGGCGGGGTCGCCGCCGATGCCGCTCATCACGTGCAGGCGCAGGGAGTCGTCGGGGCGGCCCTGCGGGGAGCGGTCGTCGGGCGGGCCCGCGCACACCAGGACGTCCTCCGTCCTGCCCAGCAGCAGGACGGCACCCTCGGGGGCGGCGCCGGCGAGGTAGCGCACATTGGCGGGGCGGGACACCAGCGCCGCCACGCTGCCCACCGCGTTGCAGCATTCCCGTAGCCGCGTCCGGCGGATCGCGTAGACCTCTGACATGACCCGAGCCTATGAGCGGTGGCCGGATACCGCCGGTCGAGAGGTCCGAGTGGGCGTCGGCCCCCCGGCGGTACGGCGGCGACCCGCGCACCATGGCACCCCCGTCCGGACGGCTCACCCCGGCCGGACGGTCACGGACTCGCCTCGGCGCAGGACGTCCCGGCCGTCGGCAAGAGCAAGCCGGAGGCGCCGGTCGTGCTCGAGGCGGGCGCCCCGGCCTACGCGCTGGTGAAGCTGTCGGACGGCGGCACGGACGAGGACAACGAGCCCGTCTCCGCGTTCTCCCTCATGCTCGAGGGCGATGCCACCGTCATCGACGTCACCGCGCCCGGCAGCGGCGGCATCGCCGTCAACCCGGCGAAGGCCCGCACGGGCCACTGGACGTACGAACTCCGCAACGGCGCCGACGACTTCTGACCGGCGACGGCGACCACGTCACCGGGCCCGCTTCACCACGGAGGCGGGCTCGCGATGGACCTCGCCAGGACGTCGTCCAGTATCCGGGCCGTTTCCGGTATACCCAGCTGGGAGTTGTCGATGATGGGCAGGCCCGAGCCGTACCAGCCGGCCATGCGGCCGTGGATACGGGCCACTTCCTCGTCGCTGAGGCGCCGGTTGCCGGAGCGTTCCGCGTTGCGTTCCAGGACGATGTCCAGGCCCGGCAGCAGGACGACCGGCAGCAGGCCGGGGCCCACGTGCCGCTTCCAGCCGCCCAGGCCGACGACCGGCCGGTCGGGGAAGACGGCGTCGTCGAGGATGCAGGAGATGCCGTTGGCGAGGAAGTTGCGTGCGGCGAAGCCGCAGGTGCGGCGGGCCAGGCGGTACTGCGCCTCGGAGTGGTCGTTCCACCCGGACTGCGGGTCGGCGAAGCCGGAGCGGACCCACTCGCGAACGTCGTCCAGGCTGATGTGGGCGGTCGGGACCCGGCGGTGGTCCGCCCAGTACTTGGCCACACTCGTCTTGCCGGCACCGGCGGGCCCTATGAGCAGCACCGCCATGATGGTCCCGGCCGGGTCGGGTGCCGCGGGCGCCTGCGGAGGGCTGGGCATGGCGACGGGGCCGCCGGGCGGCAGCGGTACGTGGCCGGTGGTGTCCGGCGGCGGGGGCATCGAGGCATGCCGCGGACCGGCGGAGGACGGGGTGGGCCCGGGCGGGGGCGCGGGATAGCCCGGTGCCGGAGGAGGCACGGGCGCTGGGGCGGTGCCCGGGTGCTGGCCCGGGTGGTGTGCGGCCGGGGACCAGCCGACGGCCGGTCCGTGCCCCGGCTGATGGGGCGGCGGCAGCGGAGAACCCACTGCGTGCTGCATCCGGTGCCACTCCGTCTCGTACAGGCGATGGGGCGCTGACCGCGGGGGCGCCCCGCGTGCTACCGAACGGTACCGCCCCCTGCCGTCGTTGTGTGAACGGCCGGGGGCGGTGATGAGTGCCCGGGTTACTCCCCCACCTCGCCGTACGCGGCGAGCAGGACGGCAGGGTCGGGTGCTTCGAACACCGTGGGCTTGGCGAGACCGTCGAGGACGATGAAGCGCAGCATGTCGCCGCGGGACTTCTTGTCGACCTTCATCGTCTCCAGGAGCTTCGGCCACTGGTCGTAGCGGTAGTGCAGCGGCAGGCCGACCGCTTCGAGGATCGTGCGGTGGCGGTCGGCCGTGGCGTCGTCGAGGCGGCCGGCGAGACGGCCCAGTTCAGCGGCGAAGTGCATCCCCACGGACACGGCCGCGCCATGGCGCCACTTGTAGCGCTCGTTCTTCTCGATGGCGTGGCCGAGGGTGTGGCCGTAGTTGAGGATCTCGCGGAGGCCCGACTCCTTCAGGTCGGAGGAGACCACGTCCGCCTTGACCCGGATCGATCGTTCGATCAGCTCCGCGGTGTGCGGGCCCGCCGGGGTACGGGCGGCCTCGGGGTCGGACTCGATGAGGTCGAGGATCACCGGGTCGGCGATGAAGCCGGCCTTGATGACCTCGGCGAGTCCGGATACGTAGTCGTTGACCGAGAGGGAGTCCAGGGCGGCCAGATCGCAGAGGACGCCCGCGGGCGGGTGGAAGGCTCCGACGAGGTTCTTGCCCTCGGCGGTGTTGATGCCGGTCTTACCGCCCACGGCCGCGTCGACCATGGCCAGAACGGTGGTCGGGACGGCGATCCAGCGGACGCCGCGCAGCCAGGTGGCGGCGACGAAGCCGGCCAGGTCGGTGGTGGCGCCGCCGCCCACGCCGACGATGACGTCGGTGCGGGTGAAACCGGACTGGCCGAGCGCCTTCCAGCAGTAGGCGGCGACCTCGGCGGTCTTCGCCTCCTCCGCGTTGGGCACCTGGATGGCGATCGCCTCGTAGCCCTGTCCGGCGAGGTCCGCGCGGAGCGCGTCGCCGGTCTCGGCGAGTGCTTCGGGGTGCACGATCGCGACCCGCTTCGCCCGGGTGCCGACCAACCGGCCGAGCTCCCCGAGGAGCTGACGGCCCACCAGGACCTCGTACGGGTCGGTGCCCGCCGTGCCGCCGATGTGGATCCTTGTCACTTGCTCTGCCACGACGTCCTCCGGCCGGGGGTCCGGGGCTTGCTCCCCGGGGAATGCGGTCTGCGGCTCCAGTGCGTTCAGGACGGCCTCGGCGACCTCTTCGGGGGTACGTCCGTCGGTCGGTACCGCAGCCGTGGCGACCTCCTCGTACAGGTGCCGGCGGGCCTCCATCAGCTCGCGCCACTGCCTGCGCGGGTTGACCGCGAGCAGCGGCCGCGCGACGCCGAGGCCGGTGCGCCTGACCGCCTCCTCGACGTCCATCGAGAGGTAGGCGACCCGCTGTGCGCTGAGCAGTGCGCGGGTGTCCTCGTCCAGGATCGAGCCGCCGCCCAGGGCCAGGACCCCGTCGTGCTCGTTGAGCGCCGTGCGCACCGCACGCTTCTCGATGGCACGGAACGCGGGCTCGCCGTCGTCGACGAAGATGTCGGCGACGGTCCTGCCCTCGGCGGTGACGATGTCGTCGTCGGTGTCGCGGTAGCCGACCCCCAGCCGCTCGGCCAGCAGGTGGCCGACGGTGGACTTGCCCACACCCATCGGGCCGACGAGTACGATCCGCGGGCTCATCGGATGGTCAGACTGTCGAGGTAGGACCGCACATTGCGGCGGGTCTCGGTGACACTGTCGCCGCCGAACTTCTCCGCGACCGCGTCGGCGAGGACCAGGGCGACCATGGCCTCGGCGACGATGCCGGCCGCCGGCACCGCGCAGACGTCGGAGCGCTGGTGGTGGGCGGCGGTCTCCTCGCCGGTGACGACGTCCACGGTCTTCAGCGCGCGCGGGACCGTGGCGATCGGCTTCATCGCCGCGCGTACGCGCAGCAGTTCACCGGTGGTCAGTCCGCCCTCGGTGCCGCCGGAGCGGCCCGAGGCGCGCCTGATGCCCTCGTCGGTGGCGACGATCTCGTCGTGCGCCTCGGAGCCGGGCACGCGGGCGAGACCGAAGCCGTCGCCGACCTCCACACCCTTGATGGCCTGGATGCCCATGAGGGCGGCGGCCAGACGGGCGTCCAGGCGGCGGTCCCAGTGGACGTGGGAGCCGAGGCCGACGGGGACCCCGTACGCCAGGACCTCCACGACGCCGCCGAGGGTGTCGCCGTCCTTGTGTGCCTGGTCGATCTCCGCGACCATCGCCTCGGAGGCGCCCGCGTCCAGGCAGCGCACCGGGTCCGCGTCCAGCCGCTCCACGTCGGCGGGGGCCGGGTACACGCCGTACGGCGCCTTGGCCGCGGCCAGTTCGACGACGTGGCTGACGATCTCGATGCCCGCCGTCTCCTTCAGGTACGAGCGTGCCACCGCGCCCAGCGCCACGCGGGCGGCGGTCTCGCGGGCGGAGGCGCGCTCCAGGATCGGGCGGGCCTCGTCGAAGCCGTACTTCTGCATGCCGGCGAGGTCGGCGTGGCCGGGGCGGGGACGGGTCAGCGGGGCGTTGCGCGCCAGGCCGGCCAGCACCTCGGGGTCGACCGGGTCGGCCGCCATGACCTGTTCCCACTTCGGCCACTCGGTGTTGCCCACCATGACCGCGACCGGGGAGCCGAGCGTCAGACCGTGCCGGACTCCGCCGAGGAAGGTGACCTCGTCGCGCTCGAACTTCATCCGGGCCCCGCGGCCATAGCCCAGCCGCCGCCTCGCGAGGTGGTCCGCCACCATGTCCGTGGTGATCGGTACGCCGGCGGGAAGACCCTCCAGCGTCGCGACGAGTGCGGGACCGTGGGACTCCCCGGCGGTCAGCCAGCGCAACCTGCTCAACGGTGCTCCTCCGTGCTTCGCGCCCCGGTATGCCCTGCGTACGCGCCTGTTCGCGTTCCGCTGTGGCGTGACGGGGTGCGCGGCCCCGGTCCGCCACTCCGATCCTCCCACGTCCGGGCGGTGGAACCGGCCGCCGGTCCATCAGACGGACGGGCGGGACCGAGGTCCGGGCAGAAGGGAATCAGGCGGTTCCGTCGCCCTGGCGCCGCTGGGGGGCGTAGGCGCCGAGGAAGTCGGCGCCGCTCGGCTGCTGCCGCTGCGGTGCGTACGGGCCGAGGTGGTCGGCACCACTGCCCTCGCCGTGCCGGGTCACCGTGGGGGCCGGCGGCGCGGAACGGAGGGCGCGCCGGTACACGATCCGGTTCCTGATCCTGAGGACCCAGGACGTCACGACGGCGAGCACGATCAGGGCCAACACCGTGATCTGCACCCAGTCGGGCAGGAAGCCCAGCACGGACTCGAATATCTCGGATTTCCACGATGCCAGCGGCACGCCTGCGGACATGAAACGCGTTCCCCTCCCGTGTTCCGCCCCCTGCGGAACCGACAGTGGATCTTAGCGGGCGGCGAGAGCCCGTTCCCCCGCTTTTCGCATGGCGTCCAGCGGGGCCGGTGAGCGCCCCGTCATCTGCTCCACCTGGAGCACCGCCTGGTGCACGAGCAGGTCGAGCCCGCTGATCACGGCACCGCCGTACGCGGACCAGCGAGCGGCGAGGACGGTCGGCCACGGGTCGTAGAGCACGTCGAAGAGGGCCGTCGGGCGTTCCGGGACGGCCCGGGCGAACACGTCCGTGACCCCGGCCGGGGTGGTGCTGATGACCAGCGGTGCGCGCAGGGCCTGCCGGGCGTCCTCCCAGTCGGCGATGCGCACCGCGACGCCGAGCCGCTCGGCCCACCGGCGCATCTCGGCGGCACGGGCCCCGCTGCGGACGTAGACGGTGACCTCGCCCGGACAGATCCGGGCCAGGGCGGCCAGCGCGGAGGACGCGGTGGCGCCCGCGCCGAGGACGGCGGCGCTCTCCACCTTGTCGATGCCGTGCTCGCGCAGCGCGGCGACCATGCCGGGGATGTCGGTGTTGTCACCGGTCCTGCGGCCGTCCTCGTGGAGGACGACGGTGTTCACCGCCTCCACCGAGGCCGCCGTCTCACTGATCTCGTCGAGCAGTGGGATGACCGCCCGCTTCAGCGGCATGGTCAGGGACAGTCCCGCCCACTGCGGGCCGAGCGTCCCGAAGAACCCCGGCAGCGCCTTCTCGTCCACCTCGAAACGGTCGTACGTCCACCCCTGGAGCCCCAGATCCGCGTACGCGGCCCGGTGCAGCACCGGGGAGAGGGAGTGCGCGATCGGGGATCCGAGTACGGCTGCTCGGCGGGCGGCGGGCATCAGTTGCCCCTCGCCGCGTTGAACTTGTCGACGAGCTTCTGGTGCTCCTCGATCGTCTTGGCGAACTCGGTCTCGTCCATGCCGTCCGTGGCGACGAAGTACATCCAGCCGTCGCTCGTCGGGTTCAGCGCGGCCTTCAGGGCGTCCTTGCCCGGGTTGCCGATCGGGCCGGGCGGCAGGCCCTTGTTGGTGTACGTGTTGTACGGGTCGGGGTTGCTGTTGATCTCCGACTCGGAGATGTCGATCTTGCTCTGACCCTTGAGGTAGTTGAAGCTCGAGTCGAACTGAAGTTCCTGGTTCGTCTCGGTGTTGGTGGTCTTGAGACGGTTGTAGACGACCTCGGACATCTTGCGGAAGTCGTCGTGGGTCTTGCCCTCGGCCTGCACCAGGCTTGCGACCGTCACCAGTTCCCACGGCCCGTCGAGACCCAGACTCTCGGCCTTCTCCGGGAAGTCCAGCCCTTCGTACGTCTCGGTGGCACGAGCCACCATCTGTTTCAGTACGGCCTCGGGTTTCTGGCCCTTGGCGACGGCGTAACTGGACGGGTAGAGGAAGCCCTCCAACGGATCCTTGACGTCCTTGTGGTTCACGGCCCAGTCGGGCAGGCCGAGCGTCTCCCACTTGCTCTCGGCGACCTTGGCGGTGGTGCCCTTCTTGAGCTCGAGGCGCTTGTCGATGGCCTCGTAGATACGGACGTTGCGCCAGCCCTCGGCGATGATCAGGTTGTTCCTGCTCTTGGGGCTGAGCATCAGCTCCACCGCGCTGGCTGCCGACATCTCCTTCTGCAGCGTGTACACGCCGTCCTGGATGTTCTTGCCCTGCGGGTTGGATGCCTGGGCGGAGACGAACGCGTCGACGCTCTTGATCACGCCCTGCTTCTTGAGCTCCTGGCCGATGGCGTAGCCGCCGGATCCCTTCGGGATCGTGACGGTCACCTGCTCGCCGTTACCGGACCCCGCGAAGTCGGCGGGACTGCCGAAACGATCCTGGTAGAACTGGTAGCCGAAGTAACCGACGCCTGCCAGGCCACCGCCGAAGACCGCGACCACCACGAGGCAGGCCATGCCGCTGCGCCGTTTCTTCTCCTTGCCACCGCGGCGCTCGGTGCTCCCGCGCCGTTCGGCCGGTTCGTCGTCGCGGTCGTCGCGGTCGTCGCGGTCGTCATCGTCGTCGCCCCCCGCGAAGAAGGCGTGTTCGCCCTGGTCGGGGCCCGGGTCCCAGTCGGTCTCCGGCCCGGGCCCGGCGCGGCGGCTGGGCGGCTCGGGCGGCGGGTAGGCCTCCGGGGTGCCGTAGTGGTCGGCCTGTTCCCCGCCGTAACCCCCGGGCTGCTGCCCGTACTGGTTCGCCGGGTCGGCCGCGTACGGGTCCTGGGGGTGATGCGCGCCGATGGGCCAGCCGTTCTGGTCGTACTGCGGCTGGTGCTGCTGAGGGGCGTACTGCTGGTCGTACTGCGGCTGCTGCCCGTAGCCGTACTGCCGGTCGTACTGCGGATACTGCTGCTGCCCGTAACCGCTCTGGTCCTGCTGCTGCGCATAACCGTGCTGGTCGGGGGTGCCCCAGTCGCCGTACTGCGCCTGCGTCTGCGGCTGCTGCGGATAGTGCTGTGGCTGGCCGCCGTAGGGGGACTGCTGACCCTGCTGGGCCGGCTGTCCTCCCCATCCGCCGTCCCCGTACAACGGGTCCTCCGGATGCCACGGTTCGGAGCCTGGGCCCCGGCCATACTCAGTCATCGATCCCCTAGAGCCGCGAGACGGCGGTCAACCCCGGCCACCTGAAGACCACGGCTTCCGTCCCGCCTCTTTCTGTGCGGCGGCTGTTCGAACACCGTCCGCATCGCGCGGAACGTTACCGTATCGCGATCAGATGACCACTTCGACGCCCTCACCGGGTGGTCTGCCTGACACCCGTTCGGATTCCAGTGCCTGCTGGAGGATGATCACAGCGGCCGCCTGGTCGATGACCGAGCGCCCCTTCTTGGACTTCACCCCAGAGGCGCGCAGTCCCTGACTCGCCGTCACCGTCGTCATGCGCTCGTCGATGAGCCGCACCGCAACAGGCGCGATCAGGCGGGCGAGTTCGCGTGCGAACCCCCGGACTTTCGCCGCGGCGGGACCCTCGCCCCCCTTGAGGGAGCGAGGGAGACCGACGACGACCTCGAGCGGCTCGTACTCCTCGACGAGCTGCTTCAGCCTGCGCTGCGCGGCCGGGACGTCCCGGCCGGGGACCGTCTCGACCGGGGTGGCGAGGATCCCGTCCGGGTCGCAGGAGGCCACCCCGATCCGGGCGTCCCCCACGTCGACCGCGAGACGGCGGCCGCGGCGCATCACCGGGCCGTCCGTCCGCTCGTTCGCCGTGCCGTTCACTTGGCGGTGTCCGCCACGAGACGCTCGACGGCGTCGACGGCCCCGCCCACGGCGGCCGGGTTCTGGCCGCCGCCCTGGGCGACGTCCGGCTTGCCGCCACCGCCGCCGCCGAGCGTCTTGGCGGCGGTGCGCACCAGGTCACCGGCCTTGAGACCGCGTTCACGGGCTGCCTCGTTGGTGGCGACGACCGTCAGCGGCTTGCCGTTGTTCACGGTGAACAGGGCGACGACGACGGCCCTGCCTCCCTGGATGCGGCCCCGCACGTCGAGGACCAGCTTGCGCAGGTCGTCCGGCGTGGTGCCGTCCGGCACCTGACCGGTGACAAGGGCGACACCGTGTACGTCCTTGGCGGACTCGGCGAGGCCGGCCGCCGCCTGGAGCACCTTCTCGGCCCGGAACTTCTCGATCTCCTTCTCGGCGTCCTTGAGCTTGCCGAGCATGGCGGAGACCTTCTCCGGGAGCTCCTCCGAGCGGCCCTTGAGCAGTTCGGTCAGCTGGTTGACCACCGTGTGCTCACGGGCGAGGAAGGTGTAGGCGTCCACGCCGACCAGGGCCTCGATACGGCGCACACCCGAGCCGATGGACGACTCGCCGAGCAGCTTCACCAGGCCCAGCTGGGCGGTGTTGTGCACATGGGTGCCGCCGCAGAGCTCCTTGGAGAAGTCACCGATGGTGACCACGCGCACGCGCTCACCGTACTTCTCGCCGAACTCGGCGATGGCGCCCTGCTTCCTGGCCTCGTCGATGCCCATGACGTCCGCACGCACGTCGAGGTCGCGGGTGAGCACCTCGTTGATCTTCTGCTCGACGTCGAGCATCACCGTCTGCGGGACGGCGGACGGGGAGCCGAAGTCGAAGCGGAAGCGACCGGGCTGGTTCTCGGAACCGGCCTGGGCGGCCGTCGGGCCGAGGGCGTCACGCAGTGCCTGGTGGGTGAGATGGGTGGCCGAGTGGGCACGGGCGATGGCCGTACGGCGGCGGCCATCGATGGAGGCATGGGCCTTGGCGCCGACGGTGACCTCGCCGACCTGGACGACACCCTTGTGCACGTACACGCCCGGAACCGGCTTCTGGCAGTCGCGGATCTCGATGACGGCACCGGAGTCGGCCCTGATCCGGCCGGTGTCGCCGATCTGGCCGCCGCCCTCGGCGTAGAACGGGGTGCGGTCGAGGACGATCTCGACCTCGTCGCCCTCGGTGGCGGCCGGGGAGGAGACACCGTCGACGAGGATACCGACGACGGTGGACTCACCCTCGGTGTCGGTGTAGCCGATGAAGTCGGTGGCCCCGGCGCGGTCGGCGATCTCCCGGTAGGCGCCGAGGTCGGCGTGGCCGGTCTTCTTGGCCCGGGCGTCGGCCTTGGCGCGCTCCCGTTGCTCCTTCATCAGGCGCCGGAAGCCGTCCTCGTCCACGGACAGCCCCTGCTCGGCGGCCATCTCCAAGGTGAGGTCGATCGGGAAGCCCCAGGTGTCGTGGAGCAGGAAGGCCTTGTCGCCGGCCAGGACGGCGGATCCGGCCGCCTTGGTCTCGCTGACGGCGGTGTCGAGGATGTTGGTGCCGGCCTTGAGCGTCTTGAGGAACGCGTTCTCCTCGGCTAGGGCCACCTTCTCGATGCGCTCGCGGTCGGTGACGAGCTCCGGGTACTGCTGGCCCATCATGCCGATGACGACGTCGATCAGGTCCTTGACGACGGGGCCGGTGGCGCCGAGCAGGCGCATGTTGCGGATGGCGCGGCGCATGATGCGGCGCAGCACGTAACCGCGGCCCTCGTTGCCGGGGGTGACGCCGTCGCCGATGAGCATCACGGAGGTGCGCATGTGGTCGGTGACCACACGCAGGGAGACGTCCGAGGCGTGGGCGTCGCCGTAGCGGACGCCGGTCAGCTCGGTGGCCTTGTCGATGACGGCCATCGAGGTGTCGATCTCGTACATGTTCTGCACGCCCTGCAGAATCATGGCGAGTCGCTCGAAGCCGAGACCGGTGTCGATGTTCTTGCTCGGCAGGTCCCCGAGGATCTCGAAGTCGTCCTTGCCGGTGCCCTCGCCCCGCACGTACTGCATGAAGACCAGGTTCCAGATCTCCACGTACCGCTCGTCGTTCACGGCGGGGCCGCCCTCGGCACCGAACTCGGGGCCGCGGTCGTAGTTGATCTCGGAACAGGGGCCGCACGGGCCCGGGACGCCCATGGACCAGAAGTTGTCCTTCTTGCCCAGGCGCTGGATGCGCTCGGCAGGCACGCCGACGATGTCGCGCCAGATCTGCTCGGCCTCGTCGTCGTCCTGGTAGACGGTGATCCACAGCCGCTCGGGGTCGAGGCCGTAGCCGCCCTTGTCCTGGGTGCTGGTGAGCAGCTCCCAGGCGAGCTTGATGGCGCCTTCCTTGAAGTAGTCGCCGAAGGAGAAGTTGCCGCACATCTGGAAGAACGTGCCGTGCCGGGTGGTCTTGCCGACCTCTTCGATGTCGGGTGTGCGCACACACTTCTGCACGCTGGTGGCCCGGTCGAAGGGGGGTTTGACCTCGCCCAGGAAGTAGGGCTTGAAGGGCACCATGCCGGCCGGGACGAGCAGCAGAGTCGGGTCGTCCGCGATGAGCGACGCCGAAGGGACGACGGTGTGCCCGCGCTCCTCGAAGAAGCTCAGCCAGCGGCGGCGGATCTCGGCCGACTCCATCAGTGGTCCTCATTCCGGTTGTACGGGTGCGTCGTGTACGTCGACGTGTGCGCCGGGCCCTCGACGTACTTGCTGCTGTTGCGGTTCTCGATGACTGCGTAGCCCCGGGGCGGGGGGAGTTCGCGGTCGACGGGGGCGTTGAGCCCGAGCGCGTCGCCCAGTTCGGCCTCCCGCCGGGCCATGTTGTCGCGGACCTCGAGGGCGAAGTCCACCGCACGGTCCTTGAGCCGGCCGCCGGCCTCGATCGCCGTGTTCGCCGCGGTCACGGCGAGGTTCTCGGGCGTCAACTGCTTGAGCTTCCGGTTGACCTTGGTGGTGGCCCACACTCCGGCGGCGACGCCGGAGGTGAACCAGAACGTTCGGCGGAACATCGCTGGGTCAGTCCCTCTTTCCCCGGGTCCGCTTTTCCCGCCGCGCCCCCGGGACGGTACGGCCAACGATCACGGGACGCCTCGACGGCTTGGCCGGGGCGTCGTCCTTGCGGCCGCTGACGGCCCGGCGCACGCCGTAGCCGAAGGCGGCGACCTTGACCAGGGGGCCGCCGAAGGTGGAGGCCACGGTGGTCGACAGCGCGGAGGCGTTGGAGGTGACCTCCTGGACGTCGGAGGCGATCGCGTCGACCCGCTCGATCTGGGTCTGCGCGGAGCGCACCGCCGTGGACGCGTCGGCCAGCAGCGGGACCGCCTGATCGGTCACCTCCGCCACGAGCCTGGTCGTCGCCCGGAGCGTCTGGGCCAGCCTCGCCAGCGCGACGGCGAGGAAGGAGACCAGGATCGCCCAGAACACGGCCACCAGGATTCCGGCCACCTCGCCACCGGACACTGTGTGCACCCGCTCCCTTGAAACGCGCCTGAACATCGAGAAAGTCGTGTGCCCGAGCCTATCGCGCCGGTGACGTCACCCGGCACCGGATTACCGTCCGCCACCGGCGAAGTCGTATGAGCGGGCGGATGCGCACGAAGACGAGCCCGCCGCCTCGTCCGCTCGGAAGGGCGGGGAGACGGCGGGCTCGGGATACCGCGTGCCTGCTGGGATCAGCGGGCGTAGTACTCGACGACGAGCTGCTCGTCGCAGATCACCGGGATCTCCTTGCGGTTCGGCTCACGGTCCAGGCGGAACGCCAGGGCCTTGAGGTTCACCTGCAGGTAGCGCGGGATCTCACCGTCGGGGGCGAAGCCGCCTTCACGGGCGATCGTGAAGAGGGTCTTCTCCTTGCTGCGGTCGCGGACCTGCACGACGTCGTCCGGGCGGACACGGAAGGAGGGCTTGTCGACCTTCTTGCCGTTGACCTGGATGTGGCCGTGCACGACCATCTGGCGGGCCTGGTAGATCGTGCGGGCGATGCCCGAACGCAGGACCAGCGCGTCGAGACGGCGCTCGAGCTCGATGACGAGGGCTTCGCCGGTCTTCATCGAGGTCTTGGAGGCACGCTCGTAGGCGCGGACCAGCTGGCGCTCGGAGAGGTCGTACTGCGCGCGCAGACGCTGCTTCTCCAGCAGACGGACCTTGTAGTCCGAGTTCTGCTTGCGGCCACGGCCGTGCTCACCCGGGGGGTAGGGGCGGGCCTCGAAGTACTTGACGGCCTTCGGGGTCAGCGCGATGCCGAGGGCACGCGACTTCTTGACCTTGGGGCGGGACTGGTTCGCCACTTCTTTTCCTTTTCCATTTCGGCTGCCTCAGGGTTACGGGAGGTCGCATCCGCAGCCGGGGAATTCCCGACAGGTCCGTGAGGGACGTGTCAGGCAGCCGCTCCCCTGGTCTGGGCACATACGTGCAGCACACGAACGGCCCACCGACCGGTCCCGGGACTGACGGGTGGTGGTGGGCTGCCCGCGACACCTACGGCGGTGCGCGACGCTCCTGGATCGAAGATCCGGCTGGGTGTCCCGCCTGAGGCGCCGACCGGAGCCGGACACGGGACTCAGCACTGCGGGGAAGTCTACAGGGTGGTCAGGACCGCTTCCGACCGAGGTGCTTCCTGGTCCACTCCACCGCGTCCGCGTATCTCGCCTCCGCGCCGTGCCGGGTGGGCTCGTAGTACTCGCGGTCCTTCAGGGCGTCCGGCGCGTACTGCTGCTCGGCGATGCCCTCGGGCAGGTCGTGCGGGTAGGTGTAGCTCTTGCCGTGCCCGAGCTTGGTCGCGCCCTTGTAGTGGCTGTCCCGCAGGTGGGACGGCACGGCCCCGGCCAGTCCCTTGCGTACGTCGTCCAGGGCGGCGCCGATCGCGGTGGTCGCCGCGTTGGACTTCGGGGCGAGGGCGAGCGCGATGGTGGCATGGCTGAGGGTCAGCGCGGCCTCCGGGAAGCCGATCATGGCGACGGCCTGGGCGGCGGCGACCGCGATGGGCAGCGCGTTGGGATCGGCGAGGCCGATGTCCTCGCTGGCGGAGATCATCAATCGGCGGGCGATGAAGCGGGGGTCCTCGCCGGCCTCGATCATGCGGGCCAGATAGTGCAGGGCCGCGTCCACGTCGGAGCCGCGGATGGACTTGATCAGGGCGCTGGCGACGTCGTAGTGCTGGTCGCCGTCGCGGTCGTACTTCACCGCGGCCCGGTCGACCGTCTCCTCCAGGGTGGCCAGCGTGATCTCCGCCTCGCCCTTGTCGAGCGCGGCCCCGGCGGCGGCCTCCAGGGCGGTGAGCGCACGGCGTGCGTCACCGCCGGCGATCCGCTGGAGGTGGTTCGCGGTGTCGTCGGGGAGGGCGAGGGCGTCCTTCAGGCCCCGCTCGTCGGTGAGGGCACGCCGGAGCAGGTCCCGGATGTCGTCGTCGGAGAGCGGTTCGAGGGTGAGCAGCAGGGACCGGGAGAGCAGCGGGGAGATGACGGAGAAGTAGGGGTTCTCGGTGGTCGCGGCGATCAGGGTGACCCAGCGGTTCTCCACGGCCGGCAGCAGGGAGTCCTGCTGGGCCTTGCTGAAGCGGTGGATCTCGTCGAGGAAGAGGACGGTCTCCTGGCCGTATCCGCCGACGGCGCGGCGGGCGCCGTCGATGACCGCGCGGACCTCCTTCACGCCCGCGGTGATCGCCGACAGCTCGACGAAGCGCTTGTTGGTGGCCTTGGAGACGACGTAGGCCAGGGTCGTCTTGCCGGTGCCGGGCGGGCCCCAGAGGATCACGGAGGAAGGTCCCGCGGGGCCCGAGGCGCCGTCGCCGACCAGTCTGCGCAGGGGGGAACCCGGCTTCAGCAGGTGCTGCTGGCCCACCACCTCGTCGAGGGTGCGCGGGCGCATCCGTACGGCCAGAGGGCTGCCGGTCGGGTCCTTCTCCTGGCGTTCTTCTGCTGCGGCGGTGAACAGGTCGGGCTCCACGCTGAAACCCTAAGGCACCGCACCGACAGCCCGGGGCGGGCGGTCAGCTGGTCCAGAAGTCCCACCAGCGGGTCAGGATCAGCATGCCGATGATGCCGATGTGCAGGACCGGCAGCACCCAGGTGAACTCGCCGAAGAAGCTCCTCAGCCAGCCCGGGGCGGGCAGGAAGCCCTTGCGGACGTTGAACGACGTCACGTACCAGAACATGATGATCGTGGCGACCCAGGCCAGGCAGCACCACAGGCACAGCGCGTTGATCCGGTACAGCGACTGGTACATCAGCCAGGCGCAGAAGACCGTGCCGAAGAGCGTGCCCGCGTTGAGGGTGAGCCAGTACCAGCGCGGGAAGCGGGCCCGGGCGAGCAGGCTCATTCCGACGCAGACGACGATGCCGTAGGTGACGAGGCCGAGCATCGGGTTGGGGAAGCCGAAGACGGAGGCCTGGTCGCTCTCCATCACGCTGCCGCAGGAGACGACGGGGTTGAGGCTGCACCCGGGGACGAACGTCTCGCCCTTGACCTTGGCTTCGAGCAGCTTGAACTTGTCGAGCGTGATCACCCACGCGGAGAGCACGCCGGCGGCGCCGGTGATCACCAGGAGCAGGGCGAGCGCCCGGCTCGCGCCTTCCGTGCGCCGCGCCGGGGCGGTGCGCTCCGGCGAGGCCGGGGGTTCGGGCTCCATGTCGACGTCCCTGACTGTCGTCTTGCTCATCACGCCGATTCCGTCACTGGTGAGTGGGGGACCTGCTTCGGGCAGGTGCCATTGTGCCGTACGGGGCTGTGCGTCCGCCGTTGAGCGGGCATAAGGACATACGGGTGGTCGCCCGTGCGGGTTCGGTTCCGGCCGACGCGTGGCGCGCGATCGCACAGGCGCTCCACCCCCTGTCACTCGTCGGGGCGTACCGCATCCCCGCGCGGTTGACGACGAAGGCGCCGGGCCCGGCGGGGACCCGGCGCCTGGCGCGGGGATCAGCCGAGCCGTGACTCCAGTTCCGCCACGATCTCGTTGACGCCGACGGCCGTCTGCTCGCCGGACTCCATGTCCTTGAGCTGGACGACGCCCTCGGCGAGGTCGCGTTCGCCGGCCACGACGGCGTAGCGGGCGCCGCTGCGGTGGGCGTTCTTCATGGCCCCCTTGAGGCCCTTGCGGCCGTAACTGAAGTCCGCCGCCACGCCGTTCTTGCGCAGTTCGGTGACCTTCGCGAACAGCACCCGGCGTGCCTCCTCGCCGAGCGGCACGGCGAACACGCTGGTCGTGGCGGGGAGTTCGAGCTCGACACCCTCCGCTTCCAGGGCCAGCACGGTGCGGTCGACGCCGAGGGCCCAGCCGACGGACGGCAGCGCGGGGCCGCCGATCATCTCGGACAGTCCGTCGTAGCGGCCGCCGCCGCCCACCGCGGACTGGGAGCCCAGACCGTCGTGGACGAACTCGAAGGTGGTGCGGGTGTAGTAGTCCAGGCCGCGCACCAGCTTGGGGTCGTCCTCGAAGGCCACGCCCGCCGCAGTGATCAGCTCCCGGACCTCCTCGTGGTACGCCTTGCAGGCGTCACAGAGGTAGTCCCGCAGGAGCGGTGCGCCGGTGAGCTGCTTCTGCACCGACTCGCGCTTGTCGTCCAGGACGCGCAGCGGGTTGATCTCCGCACGGCGCAGGGTGTCCTCGTCCAGGTCCAGACCGCGCAGGAAGTCCTGCAGCGCGGCCCGGTACACCGGGCGGCACTCGTTGTCGCCCAGCGAGTTCAGCAGGATGCGGAAGCCGCGCAGGCCCAGCGAGCGGTACGCCTGGTCGGCCAGGATGATCAGTTCGGCGTCCAGTGCCGGATCCTCCGCGCCGATCGCCTCGGCACCGACCTGGGAGAAGTGGCGGTAACGGCCCTTCTGGGGGCGCTCGTAGCGGTAGTACGAGCCGGAGTACCAGAGCTTCACCGGGAGGTTGCCGGCCTTGTGCAGGTTGGCCTCCAGGGCCGCACGCAGTACGGAGGCGGTGCCCTCGGGGCGCAGGGCGAGCCGGTCGCCGCCCTTGGTCTCGAAGGCGTACATCTCCTTGGTGACGATGTCGGTGGACTCACCGACACCGCGCGCGAACAGCTCGACGCTCTCGAAGCCGGGCGTCTCGATGTAGCCGTAGCCGGATCCCCGCAGTGGCGCGGCGATGGCCTCGCGGACGGCGAGGTACGTGGCGCTGTCGGGCGGGATCAGGTCGTATGTGCCCTTGGGGGCCTTGAAGGTGCTCACGGAAGTCTCGTCACATTCCTCGTCGGGGGGCCTCGGTCGTGGCTCCCTGGCCGGCGGCCACCTGCCGCAGATACGGGTTGGTGGCGCGCTCCTGGCCGATGGTCGTCTGGGGGCCGTGGCCGGACAGCACCACGGTCGAGTCGTCGAGCGGCAGGCACACGCGGGCCAGCGAGTCGAGCATCTCGGCCATGTCACCGCCGGGCAGGTCGGTGCGTCCGATGGAGCCGGCGAACAGCAGGTCGCCCGAGAACATGACCGGCGGAATGTCCGCCGCCTCGGGCAGGCCGAAGGTCACCGACCCCTTGGTATGGCCCGGCGCGTGCGCGACGGAGAACGTGAGGCCCGCGAGGTCCAGCGGCGTGCCGTCGGTGAGCACCTTGACGTCGTCCGGCTCCCCCACGGTCAGCTCGCCCATCAGCGGCATGCCGATGGCGCGGCCGATCCCCTTCTCCGGGTCGCTCATCATGTAGCGGTCCGCGGGGTGGATCCAGGCCGGTACGTCGTGCGCTCCGCACACCGGGACGACCGAGGCGACATGGTCGATGTGGCCGTGGGTGAGGACGACGGCCACGGGCTTGAGCCGGTGCTTGCGGACCGCCTCCGCGACGCCGTCGGCGGCCTGGTGGCCGGGGTCGATGATCACGCACTCCTCACCGGCGGCGGGGGCGACGAGATAACAGTTCGTCCCCCAGGCCCCGGCGGGGAACCCGGCAATGAGCACGATCGTCCTTCGTTGTGTCGATACGGGAGGCTTGTGACGGGGCTGCGCCCGTGGTCAGAGCCTACCGGCGCTGCCGATTCCACAGCGAACCCATATACGGTACGGGGCACACGCAGGCGGTCGGCTCACCGCACGCACGCACGCGTACCGGCCGGCACACGAGACGCATGAGGAGAGAACCCGGTGGTCAGCCAGGAACAGCGGCGGCGTCAGCTCGCCCGGGAGAAGTTCTTGCGGCAGCAGCAGCGGCGCACCGACGCACGCCGCACGTCGCGGATCCGCAACTCGGTGATCGCGTCCGCGCTCGGTGTGGTCCTCGTGGGCAGCGGCGCGCTGTACGCGACCGGGGCGCTGGAGCAGGACGACGACAAGACCAAGGCGAACACGGAGGTCACGCCGAGCGCCGCGCCGAGCAGCAAGGCGCCGGACCCGTGCGACAAGCCCGCCGAGGGCAAGGTCGCGTCGGAGACCTGGAAGAAGGAGCCGGCGATGTCCATCGACAAGTCGGCGAAGTACACCATGAAGCTCGACACGACCTGCGGGACGATCGACGTGGCGCTGAAGGCGTCGGCGGCGCCGCACACCGTCAACTCCTTCGACTTCCTCGCGGACAAGGGCTACTTCGACCACACCAAGTGCCACCGGCTGACCGACACCGGCATCTACGTGCTCCAGTGCGGCGACCCGCAGGGCACCGGAGCGGGCGGGCCCGGCTACACGATTCCCGACGAGAACCTGAAGGACGAGAGTCTCAAGGGCAATGTGTACCCGGCCGGCACGGTCGCGATGGCCAACCAGTACAACGCGCAGACGCAGCAGGGGCGCGACAGTGGAGGCAGCCAGTTCTTCCTGGTCTACCAGGACAGTCAGCTGCCGCCCCACTACACACCGTTCGGCACGGTGTCCGAAGCGGGGATGAAGGTGCTGAAGAAGATCGCGGACGCCGGCGCCCAGGCCATGGACCCCGCGACCGGCAACACCGCGCCCAACGCGACGGTCGTCATCAACAAGGCGACAGTCACCAAATCCTGACCCCCAACTGCGGAATTTCGGTCGCGCGGGATGCGGACAGGCATCCCGTCGGTCGCCTATGTTGGCCGTGACGAAACTGTGGACGATGCCCGGGGGAGCTCGCAGGCCCCCTCGACGGCATCATGTGGAGGAGGCGCTGTGAGCAGCGACCCGTGGGGCCGCGTCGACGAGACGGGGACCGTGTACGTGCGTACGGCCGACGGCGAGCAGGTCGTCGGTTCCTGGCAGGCCGGCTCCCCCGAGGAGGCGCTGGCTTACTTCGAACGCAAGTACGAGGGCCTGGTTGTCGAAATCGGCCTCCTCGAGAAGCGAGTGAAGACCACCGACCTGTCGTCCAAGGACGCCCAGACCGCGATCGGGCACCTGCGCGAGCAGATCGACGCCCACCACGCGGTGGGGGACCTGGACGCCCTCAGGGCCCGGCTGGACAAGCTCGTGGAGCTGGTGGAGGCGCGTCGCGAGGAGCGCAAGGCGCAGCGGGCCCGGCAGTCCGACGAGGCACGTCATGCCAAGGAGGCGCTGGTCGTCGAGGCGGAGGAGCTGGCACAGTCCGATCAGTGGCGGGCCGCCGGTGAGCGGCTGCGGTCCCTGGTGGACACCTGGAAGGGCCTGCCGCGGCTGGACCGCAAGTCCGACGACGAGCTGTGGCACCGGTTCTCCCACGCCCGGTCGGCGTTCTCCAAGCGGCGCAAGCAGCACTTCGCCCAGCTGGACGCGCAGCGCGAAGACGCCCGCAGGATCAAGGAACGGCTGGTCGCCGAGGCCGAGTCGCTGTCGAACTCGACGGACTGGGGACCGACGGCCGCCCGCTACCGCGATCTGATGACGGAGTGGAAGGCCGCGGGCCGCGCCCAGCGCGAGCACGAGGAAGACCTGTGGAACCGCTTCCGCGGCGCCCAGGACGTCTTCTTCGCCGCCCGCAGCTCGGTCTTCGCCGAGCGGGACGCCGAGCAGGCGGAGAACCTGAAGCTCAAGGAAGAGCTGGCCGGGGAGGCCGAGAAGCTTCTGCCGATCACGGATCTGAAGGCCTCGCGGGCCACGTTCCGCGGGATCAACGAGCGCTGGGAGGCCATCGGTCACGTGCCGCGGGACGCCCGCCCGAAGGTCGAGGGCCGGATGCACACCGTGGAGCGGGCCCTGCAGGAGGCCGAGGAGGCCGAGTGGCGCCGCACCAACCCGGAGGCACGTGCGCGTGCCGCGGGTCTGACCGGTCAGCTCCAGGCCGCCGTGGACAAGCTGAAGGGCCAGATCGAGCAGGCGCGCGCGCAGGGCAACACGGCCAAGGCGGAGAAGCTCGAGCGTGAGCTGGAGGGCCGCCAGGCCCTGCTGGACCAGGCGCTGAAGGGGCTGCAGGAGTTCGGCGGCTGAGTTCGCCCACGCGGAAGGGGGGGGGGGGGGGGGGGGGGGGGGGGGGAGGGGGTCGGGGGGGGTGGGGGGGGGGGTGGGGGGGGGGGGGGGGGGGGGTGGGGGGGAGGGGCCCCCCCACCCACCAGAG
>NZ_JBVIIM010000032.1:84401-90888 GCF_055569765.1 Streptomyces sp. NPDC031365
AGCCACAAGACCCCGGGAGGAAGAAGGAGGGAGGCGTCGGGGAGTGCCGCATCGCCCAGCGCCACCCCCCCCAACGAACACCCCCCCCCCCCCCCCCCCCCCCCCCCCCTTCCGCGTGCCTACGTGCGGTTGCGGGCCGATGTCACGCGGTAGACGTCGTAGACGCCCTCCACGCCGCGTACGGCCTTCAGGACGTGGCCCAGGTGCTTGGGATCGCCCATCTCGAAGGTGAAGCGGGAGGTGGCGACCCGGTCGCGGGACGTCTGGACGGCCGCGGAGAGGATGTTGACGTGCTGGTCGGACAGTACGCGGGTGACGTCCGACAGCAGCCGGGACCGGTCGAGGGCCTCGACCTGGATGGCGACCAGGAAGACCGAGGACTGGGTGGGCGCCCACTCGACCTCGAGGATCCGCTCGGGCTCGCGGGACAGCGAGTCGACGTTGACGCAGTCGCTGCGGTGCACCGAGACACCGCTGCCGCGGGTCACGAAGCCGATGATCGGGTCGCCGGGCACCGGTGTGCAGCAGCGGGCCAGCTTGACCCAGACGTCAGCCACGCCCTTGACGACGACGCCGGGGTCGGCGCTGGAGCGGCGCTTGCGGCTACGGGCCGGCGGAACCGACTCGTCGATCTCCTCGGTGGCCGCCTCCTCGCCACCGAGGGCCTGGACCAGCTTCTGCACGATGTTCTGTGCGGAGACATGACCCTCGCCGATCGCCGCGTACAGCGCGGAGATGTCCGAGTAGCGCATCTCGTGCGCCAGGGTGACCAGTGAGTCACCGGTGAGGATGCGCTGGATCGGCAGGTTCTGCTTGCGCATGGCGCGGACGATGGAGTCCTTGCCGTGCTCGATGGCCTCGTCGCGGCGCTCCTTGGAGAACCATGCGCGGATCTTGTTGCGGGCGCGGGGCGACTTCACGAAGCCGAGCCAGTCGCGGGAGGGGCCCGCGCCGGCCGCCTTGGAGGTGAAGACCTCCACCAGGTCGCCGTTGTCAAGGGTGGATTCCAGCGGCACGAGGCGGCCGTTGACCCGCGCCCCTATGGTGCGGTGGCCGACCTCGGTGTGGACCGCGTACGCGAAGTCCACGGGGGTGGCACCCGCGGGGAGCGCTATGACGTCGCCCTTGGGCGTGAAGACGAAGACCTCGTTGCGGGACAGGTCGAAGCGCAGGGACTCCAGGAACTCGCCCGGGTCCTCGGTCTCCTTCTGCCAGTCCAGGAGCTGCCGCAGCCACGCCATGTCGTTGATGGCGGCCGAATCCCTGCCGGCCTTGCCGGCCGCCTTGGGCACGTCGGTACGGACCTTGGAGGCGCCGGCGACGGCCTCCTGCTTGTACTTCCAGTGCGCGGCGATGCCGTACTCCGCGCGGCGGTGCATGTCGAAGGTGCGGATCTGCAGTTCGACGGGCTTGCCGCCGGGGCCGATGACCGTCGTGTGCAGCGACTGGTACATGTTGAACTTGGGCATCGCGATGTAGTCCTTGAACCGGCCGGGGACCGGGTTCCATCGCGCGTGCACCGTGCCGAGGGCCGCATAGCAGTCGCGGACGGTGTCCACGAGGACGCGGATGCCCACCAGATCATAGATCTCGGCGAAGTCGCGGCCGCGGACGATCATCTTCTGGTAGACGCTGTAGTAGTGCTTGGGGCGGCCGGTGACGGTGGCCTTGATACGGGCCGCCCTGAGGTCCTGCTGCACCTCGTCGGTGACGATGGCGAGGTACTCGTCGCGCTTGGGGGCGCGCTCGGCGACCAGGCGCACGATCTCGTCGTACATCTTGGGGTAGAGGATCGCGAAGGCGAGGTCCTCCAGCTCCCACTTGATGGTGTTCATGCCCAGGCGATGGGCGAGCGGCGCGTAGATCTCCAGGGTCTCGCGCGCCTTCTTCTCCTGCTTCTCGCGCTTGAGGTAGCGCATGGTGCGCATGTTGTGCAGGCGGTCGGCGAGCTTGATGACCAGGACGCGCGGGTCCTTGGCCATGGCGACGACCATCTTGCGCACGGTCTCGGCCTGGGCGGCCTCGCCGAACTTGACCTTGTCCAGCTTGGTGACGCCGTCGACGAGCAGGGTGACGACGTCACCGAAGTCGCGGCGCAGGTCCTCCAGGCCGTACTCGGTGTCCTCGACGGTGTCGTGCAGCAGGCCGGCCATGAGCGTGGCCGGGTCCATGCCCAGCTCGGCGAGGATGGTGGTGACGGCGAGCGGGTGCGTGATGTACGGGTCGCCGCTCTTGCGCTTCTGGCCGCGGTGCCAGCGCTCGGCGACCTGGTAGGCGCGCTCGATCTGGCGCAGCGTGGCGTTCTCGATCTTGGGGTCGTTGCCGCGGACGATGCGCAGCAGCGGCTCCAGCACCGGGTTGTACGGGTTGGCGCGCTGGACACCCAGCCGGGCGAGGCGGGCACGGACGCGGTTGGAGGAGCCGGAGCGGGCGGGCTGGCCGGTGTTGGGACGGGCCACGGCGGCCGAGCGCTCGGGCGGGGCGGGCTTGGGACGCGACTGCTCGGGCTTGTCGACGGGCGAGGACTGGGCGTGCTGGACCGGCCCACGCGTGTCGTTCTTCGCGTGGGGCGCGCTCGGCGCGGGCTTCGCCGCGGCCGCCGAGGCGGACTCGGGCTTGGCTGCGGTCAGGTGCTGGGCCTCGTCTGGCAAGAGGGCTCCTCGTGCGCGATCCCGGGTCCCCCGGTCAGGCTCCGGAGACCCCATGGTAGCGATCCCCTGCCCACGGCTGCCCCTCGGAGCGGTGTGAGGACCGTCTACCCGGCAAACGCACGAGGCGGACACCGGATTCCTCCGGGTCCGCCTGCGTGGTGGTGCAGGGGCCTGGCCGCCCCGTTCCCCGTCCGGTCAGACCGTGAGCAGCGCCTCCAGCGGGGCTCCCGCCAGGACGGATTCCAGCCGGGCACGGCCGCCGAGGAAGCCCAGCTCCATCAGCACGGCGAGGCCCGCGACCTCCGCGCCCGCCCTGCGGATGAGCTGGACCGATGCCTCGGCGGTGCCGCCGGTGGCGAGGACGTCGTCGACCACCAGGATCCGGTCGTCTGCGCTCAGATCCTCCGCGTGCACCTCGATCTCCGCGGAGCCGTACTCCAGCTCGTACGCCTGGCAGAGGGTGGCTCCGGGGAGCTTGCCCGCCTTGCGTACGGGGATGAAGCCGAGGCCCGCGCGGACCGCGGCCGGGGCTCCGAGGATGAAGCCCCGGGCCTCCAGACCGACGATCTTCGTGGCGCCGGTGCTCCGGGCGATGTCGGCGAGGGCGTCGCTGAGCGCGGAGAACGCCGCCGGATCCGCCAGGAGCGGGGTGATGTCCTTGAACATCACGCCCGGCTCCGGGTAGTCCGCCACGTCCCGGATCCGGCTGAGCAGCAGAGTCGAGATGTCGGTGAGCCCGGTCATCGGCGCTTCCCCGACGAACCGCCCCGGCGGGCGCGGGAGGTGGTCCTGACCCGGGGCCCCACGACGGCAGGCGCGGCGTCCCCGGACGCGTCGCCGTGATCCCCTCCGGTGACCGGGGTCATCTGCGGGTCGTCCGCGTCCGCGCCCTGGGCGCGCTTGGCCATGACCCGCTTCTTCAGGGACTTCATCCCGGGCTCGAGCTCCTTGAGGTCGGCGACGAGCGGGGTGGCGATGAAGATCGAGGAGTACGCACCGGCGGCGAGGCCGACGAACAGCGACAGCGAGATGTCGTTGAGCATGCCGGCGCCGAGGACACCACCGCCGATGAACAGCAGGCCCGCCACCGGCAGCAGCGCGACCACCGTGGTGTTGACGGAGCGGACCAGGGTGCTGTTGATGGACCGGTTGGCGATCTCGCTGTAGGTCCAGCGGGTCTGTTTGGTGATGTCTCTCGTCTGTTCCTTGAGGCTGTCGAAGACGACGACCGTGTCGTACAGCGAGTAGCCGAGGATGGTGAGCAGACCGATCACCGTGCCCGGGGTGACCTCGAAGCCGACGAGGGCGTAGATGCCGACGGTGATGGTGATGTCGTGGATCAGCGCGACGAACGCGGCGACCGCCATACGCCACTCGAAGGCGATCGCCAGATAGATCACGACGAGGACCATGAAGATGCCCAGGCCCTGCCAGGCCTTGTTGGCGATCTGTTCACCCCAGCTGGGGCCGACCAGCTCGGCGTTGATCTGCTCGGCGTCGACCTCGAGGTCGTCGGCGAGGGTGTCCTTGATCCTGTCCGAGGTACCCGTGTCGATACCGGCGACCTGGATGCGCATGCTGCCGTCGCCGAGCTGCTGGACGATGGCGTCGTGGCCGGAGGCTTCCTCCGCGTACCCCTCGGCCGTGGCGACCGAGACGCTCATGTTCTTCGGGGTGGTGAAGACCGCTCCGCCCTGGAACTCGATGCCCATGTGCAGGCCGCGCACCGCCAGGCCCGCGATGGCCAGGATGGTGATGAGGATGGAGACGCCGTACCAGATCTTGCGGTTCTTGATGAAGTCGTAGCCGACTTCGCCGTGGTGCAGCCGGGCCCCGAGGGTGCCGAGTCTCGACATCTCTCACGCCTCCTTCGTCTGGGCGGGGGCGGAGTGACGACGGGTGCGGCGCAGGGGCGGCTTGGCACCCAGCGCCTTCGGGTCGAGCCCGGACCACTTGTGGCCGCTCGCGAAGAACTTCCGGCGGGCCATCAGCGTGAGCAGGGGCTTGGTGAAGAGGAATACCACCACGACGTCGAGCACGGTGGTCAGGCCGAGCGTGAACGCGAAGCCCTGGACCTTGCCGACGGTGACGATGAAGAGCACGGCGGCGGCGAGGAACGACACGAAGTCGGAGACCAGGATGGTGCGCCGGGCGCGCGGCCAGGCCCGCTCCACGGCGGGGCGCAGCGTACGGCCCTCGCGGATCTCGTCCCGGACCCGTTCGAAGAACACGATGAACGAGTCCGCCGTGATGCCGATCGCGACGATGGCACCGCACACGGCCGGCAGGTTCAGCGCGAAGCCGATGGTCGGGCCGAGCAACGACATGATCACGTAGGTGAGGGCCGCGGAGACCAGCAGGGAGGCGATGGCGATGAAGGACAGGCCTCGGTAGTAGACCAGCAGGTAGAGGACGACCAGGGCGAGTCCGATGGCACCCGCGATCAGACCGGCCTTGAGCTGCTCACCGCCGAGGGCGGCGGTGACGGTGGTGACGCTGTCCTCGCGGAAGGTCAGGGGAAGCGCGCCGTAGGACAGCATGTTGGCCAGTTCCTGCGACGACTGCTGGTTGAAGTTGCCGGAGATCTCGGCATTTCCGCCGGTCAGGGCCTGGCTGACGTACGGGTCGGAGACGACCTCGTTGTCCAGGACGATGGCGAACTGGTTCTGGGGGGACTGCTTCTGGGCGAGCTGGCCGGTGACGTCGGCGAACTTCTTGGCGCCCTTGTCCGTGAACTTCATGGTGACGATCCAGCCGGCACCGGTCTGGGTGTTCAGGACGGCGTCGGCCTCGTCGACGTCCGTACCGTCGACCGCGGCGGGGCCGAGGACGTACTTCTGCCACTGGCCCTGGGAGTTCTGGCCGCACGCGACGATCGAGTCGGTGGCCTTGGAGCCGTCACCGGCCTTGGCGCGGACGCTCTCCTTGGTGCAGTCGAGCGCCGCGTA
The DNA here is from genome assembly GCF_055569765.1 of Streptomyces sp. NPDC031365. Lineage (NCBI taxonomy): Bacteria > Bacillati > Actinomycetota > Actinomycetes > Kitasatosporales > Streptomycetaceae > Streptomyces > Streptomyces sp. NPDC031365. The sequence goes on from NZ_JBVIIM010000032.1 coordinate 90,001, forward strand.
CTGGGCCTGGAGCTTGGCGTCGGCGTCGCCGGAAGCGCCGCCGGTGGCGGGCGGGGAGGCGCCGGCCTGGTCGTCGGCCTTGCCGCTCGGGGAGCCGGAGGGGGTCTCGTCGGCCTTCAGGGCGTCGGTGACCGCGCGGCCCTGGGTGGTGGCGCTCGCCGACGGGCTGCCGGAGGCGGACGGGGACGAGCCGTCGGTCGCCTTCTCCGTGGCCTTGTCGGTCGCCTTGTCCTTGCCGGAGTCCTGCTCCGAGCCGTCGCCGGTCGCGCTGGGCGTCGGAGCGGCTGCGCCGCCGGCGACTTCGGTGGCGACGACCGGACGGAAGTAGAGCTTGGCGGTGGTGCCGACCTGTTCCCGGGCCTGCTTGGAGTTCGTGCCCTTGGGAATGTTGACGATGATGTTGCGGGTGCCCTGCGTCTGGACCTCGGCCTCGGAGACGCCCAGACCGTTGACGCGCCGCTCCATGATGGAGACCGCGGTGTCCATGTTGGTCTTGTTGATCGCGGACTCCTGGCCGGCCTCGGGGACCGCTGCCAGCGTGATGCTCGTGCCACCGGCCAGGTCGATGCCGAGACGCGGAGTGCTGTGCCCTGAGGCGAACATCCCCCCGGTGAGCGCCACCATGGCGATCAGGATCAGAGCGAGCGAGCGCCACGGCTTGCTTGTGGCGCTCGCGTTCCGTCCCTTTTTGAGTGCTGCCACCTTCGCGTACTCCCTCTCGGGCCGCCTCGCGCCCGGTCAGGGTGCGGGCGGCCATGACGTGGTGTGGGGATTCCGTGCGAGCTGGGCATGTCCCGGGGGGGGGGGGGGGGGGGGGGGGGGGGGGGGGGGGGGGGGGGGGGGGGGGGGGGGGGGGGGGGGGGGGGGGGGGGGGGGGGGGGGGGGGGG
>NZ_JBVIIM010000033.1:0-85828 GCF_055569765.1 Streptomyces sp. NPDC031365
CCTCGTCCCCCCTTTCTCGGGCAGTTGCCGGTCGCCCCCCCCCCCCCCCCGCCCTCCCCCCCCCCCCCCCCCCCCCCCCCCCCCCCCCCCCCCCCCCCCCCCCCCCCCCCCCCCCCCCCGGGACATGACTACTTCGCGTCGGAGTCGCCCTCGGACTTCTTCGACTGCGCGTCCGCCTTCGCCTCGCCGGCGGTGTCAGCGGTGTCGGCGTCGGCCGGCTCGTCGGCCGCGTCCTTCTTGCCGAGGTCGACAGGCGTGTCGTCGGAGACGGCGGCAGCGTCGGAGGAGTCGTCGGTCTCGGTGAGAGAGGAAGCGTCGTCGGGGACGACGTCGGCATCGGACTTCAGGTCGTGTTCGATGCCGTGCACGATGCGGTTGTACTCCTCGTCGGTCAGGACGGCACCGATCGAGTTCTTGGCGAACAGCAGCTCCACACCCGGGCCGGCGTCGAGGAGGACCGTGTCCTCGCTGACCTCCTTGACCGTGGCGTACATGCCCCCGATGGTGCGGACGCCGGAACCGGGCTGCATCTGGTTCCGCATGTCGATGGCCTGCTGCTGCTTCTTCTTGGCCGACCGGGTCATCAGGAACATGGCCCCGATGAGCACAATGAACGGGAGGAGGGTCAGGAGACTCACGGGTCGGAACTTCCTTCACACGACCGCGATGGTGAACGGCCTGATGGTTGGGGGTATGTGATGCCGCCGACAACGGTGGCATCGGCGGAGTCTAAGCGAGTCCGCACCAAGGGAACAACGCTCAGCATGGCACCCGGGTTCCTGCCTGGGCCAGTGCCCTCGCTCTCACGCCCCGAACAGGTTCCCTTGTCCGTTTCCGGCGGCCTGCGAGCGGGGCGGTGTGAGGCCGAGATGCGCCCACGCCGCCGGGGTGGCGACCCGTCCGCGGGGGGTGCGGGCGAGCAGTCCCTCCCGTACCAGGAAAGGCTCTGCCACCTCCTCCACGGTCTCACGCTCCTCCCCCACCGCGACAGCGAGCGTGGACAGGCCGACCGGTCCGCCCCCGAACAGCTTGAGCAGGGCCTCGAGCACCCCCCGGTCCAGCCTGTCCAGTCCCCGGGCGTCGACCTCGTAGACGGCGAGGGCCGCCGCGGCGATGTCCTTGGTGATCAGTCCGTCGGCCTTGACCTGCGCGTAGTCCCGGACGCGGCGCAGCAGACGGTTGGCGATGCGGGGCGTGCCACGGGAGCGGCCGGCGATCTCCGCGGCGCCGTCCGGCTCGATCTCCACGTCGAGCAGGCTCGCCGAGCGGTGGACGACCCGCTCCAGCTCGGCCGGCTCGTAGAACTCCATGTGCGCCGTGAAACCGAAGCGGTCACGCAGCGGGGGCGGCAGCAGACCGGCCCGGGTGGTGGCGCCGACCAGGGTGAAGGGGGGAAGTTCGAGGGGGATGGCGGTGGCTCCGGGGCCCTTGCCGACGATGACGTCGACGCGGAAGTCCTCCATCGCCATGTAGAGCATCTCCTCGGCGGGCCGCGACATGCGGTGGATCTCGTCGAGGAAGAGGACCTCGCCCTCCTGGAGGGAGGAGAGGATCGCCGCGAGGTCGCCGGCGTGCTGGATGGCGGGGCCCGAGGTGATCCGGATGGGGGCTTCCATCTCGGCCGCGATGATCATCGACAGGGTGGTCTTGCCGAGGCCGGGGGCGCCGGAGAGCAGCACGTGGTCGGCGGTGGCACCACGCGCGCGGGCGGCGCGCAGGACGAGGTCCAGCTGCTCACGGACCTTCTCCTGGCCGATGAACTCGCCCAGGTCCTTGGGGCGCAGGGCGGCCTCGACGGCCTGGTCCTCCCGGTCGGCGGACGGACCGACGAGCCGCTCCCCGTCGGAGGTGTCGGTCGTGTCGTCCCAGTTCATGTGCGTGTGCCTCAGCTCTCCGTACGGGCTATCGGGCGCGGGCTATCGGGCGCGGTTCAGCGTCTGCAGGGCGGCCTTCAGCAGCTGCCCCACCTGCGGGGTGCCCTTGGCGGCCTCCGCCTGGGGCGCGACCGCGGACACCGCCTCGTCGGCTTCGCGGGTCGCGTACCCGAGGCCGATCAGAGCGGCGTGCAACTGGTCGCGCCAGCCGGTGGTGACCGGTGCGCCGACGGCGGGGGCGCCGACCGGTTCGCCGAGGCGGTCCTTCAGCTCCAGGAGCAGCTTCTGGGCACCCTTCTTCCCGATGCCGGGGACGGCCGTCAACGCCTTCTCGTCCCCGGTGGCGACGGCTCGGCGCAGGGCGTCGGGGGCGTGCACGGCGAGCATCGCCTGGGCCAGCCGGGGGCCGACGCCGGTGGCGGTCTGGAGCAGCTCGAAGACCTGGCGCTCGTCGTCGTCGGCGAAGCCGTACAGGGTCAGGGAGTCCTCGCGGACGACGAGGGAGGTGGCGAGTCTCGCGGGCTTGCCGACACGGAGTGCGGACAGGGTGCCCGGCGTGCACCGGACGGCCATGCCGACACCGCCGACCTCGACGACCGCGGTGTCGGGGGCGAGGGCGGCGACCGTGCCGCTGACGAAGGCGATCATGCCGTACGGCCTTTCGATGCATGCGGGGCTTGCGGTACGCGGGAGGCTTTCGAGGCGTGCAGGGCGACGGCCTGCTGGAGCCGGTTCTGGGCGGGGGCCCGCCAGATGTGGCAGATGGCGAGCGCGAGCGCGTCGGCGGCGTCGGCGGGCTTCGGCGGTGCGTCGAGCCGCAGCAGCCGGGTGACCATGGCGCCGACCTGCGCCTTGTCGGCGCGGCCCGAGCCGGTGACGGCGGCCTTGACCTCGCTGGGCGTGTGCAGGGCGACGGGGATGCCGCGGCGGGAGGCGCACAGGATCGCCACCGCGCTCGCCTGGGCGGTGCCCATCACCGTACGGACGTTGTGCTGGCTGAAGACGCGCTCCACGGCGACGCAATCGGGCCGGTGCTCGTCCAGCCACTGTTCGAGGCCCTGCTCCACGGCGACGAGGCGCTGACCGAGGCCGGCGTCCGCCGGCGTGCGGACCACTCCCACACCGAGCATGGTGAGCGGCCGACCGGCCACGCCTTCCACGACGCCCACACCGCACCGGGTCAGCCCCGGGTCCACTCCCAGTACCCGCACCCGCCGGCTCCCCTCTGCGGCTGAACCGCCGCCGCTCTCGCGGACCTGGTCGATCGCCGTCGGGGTTCCTCAAGCGATGGCTGCGGCCCGGGGACGGTGATCTTTGACGTACGCCAGGCTAACGGCTGCCACTGACAGACGCGGTGGGCCCGTGGGGACACGCCCCCACGGGCCCACCGGAAGCGTCTGCGGGCAGCCGGCGCTACGCGTCGACCTTCTCCATGATCTCGTCACTCACGTCGAAGTTGGCGAAGACGTTCTGCACGTCGTCGCTGTCCTCCAGGGCGTCGATGAGCTTGAAGATCTTCTTGGCGCCCTCCTCGTCCAGCTCGACCTGCATGGTCGGGACGAAGTTGGCCTCGGCGGAGTCGTAGTCGATCCCGGCGCCCTGCAGGGCGGTGCGCACGGCGACCAGGTCGGTGGCCTCGCTGAGCACCTCGAAGGACTCGCCGAGGTCATTGACCTCCTCGGCACCCGCGTCCAGGACGGCGGTGAGGACGTCGTCCTCGCTCAGCTCGCCCTTGGGGACGATCACCACGCCCTTGCGGTTGAACAGGTACGACACCGAGCCCGGGTCGGCCATGGAGCCGCCGTTGCGGGTCATCGCGACGCGCACGTCCGAGGCCGCGCGGTTGCGGTTGTCGGTGAGGCACTCGATGAGCACCGCGACACCGTTCGGACCGTAGCCCTCGTACATGATCGTCTCGTATTCGGCACCACCGGCCTCGAGACCGCCACCGCGCTTGATGGCAGAGTCGATGTTCTTGTTCGGCACCGACTGCTTCTTGGCCTTCTGGACGGCGTCGTAGAGCGTGGGGTTGCCGTCCAGGTCGACGCCGCCCATACGCGCGGCGACCTCGATGTTCTTGATCAGCTTCGCGAAGAGCTTGCCGCGCTTGGCATCGATCACGGCCTTCTTGTGCTTCGTCGTGGCCCATTTAGAGTGGCCGGACATCTGCCTGTCTCCTTCGCGTAACCCATCTCTGCAACGAACGCAGGAATCCTACAAGGACTCGGCCGTCCGTTTCGCGTGTGCCATGTCGACGAACAGGGCGTGCACACGGTGGTCGCCGGTCAGTTCCGGATGGAACGACGTGGCCAGGGCGTTGCCCTGGCGGACCGCGACGATGTGACCGCCGTGCTCGGCGAGCACCTCGGCCCCGGCACCGACGGACTCCACCCAGGGTGCGCGGATGAAGACGCCCTCGACCGGCTCCCCCGGGACGCCCTTGACGTCGACCGCGGCCTCGAAGGACTCGTTCTGCCGTCCGAAGGCGTTGCGGCGCACGATCATGTCGATGCCGCCGACGGTCTCCTGGCCGGAACGGGGGTCGAGGATCTTGTCGGCCAGCATGATCATGCCGGCGCAGGTGCCGTACACGGGCATGCCGCCCCGCACGCGCGCGCGGAGGGGCTCCATCAGCCCGAACAGGACGGCCAGCTTGGAGATCGTGGTGGACTCGCCGCCGGGGATGACCAGACCGTCGACCTCGGCGAGTTCCTCGGGACGCCTGACCGGCCTGGCCACGGCGCCGGCCGCGGCCAGGGCGACGAGGTGCTCCCGTACGTCGCCCTGGAGGGCCAGGACACCGATGACCACGGTCACCAGCCGCGGTTGGCGTAGCGCTCGGTCTCGGGCAGGGTGTCGCAGTTGATGCCGACCATGGCCTCGCCGAGGTTGCGGGAGGCCTCCGCGATGATCTTCGGGTCGTCGTAGAAGGTGGTCGCCTTGACGATGGCGGCGGCACGCTTGGCGGGGTCGCCGGACTTGAAGATGCCGGAGCCGACGAAGACGCCCTCGGCGCCGAGCTGGCGCATCAGCGCGGCGTCGGCCGGGGTGGCCACACCACCGGCGGAGAACAGGACGACGGGGAGCTTGCCCAGCTCGGCGACCTCCTTGACCAGCTCGTACGGGGCGCGCAGCTCCTTGGCGGCGGCGTACAGCTCGTTGTTGTCGTAGCCGCGCAGCCTGGCGATCTCGTTCTTGATCTGGCGCAGGTGGCGGACGGCCTCGACGACGTTGCCGGTGCCGGCCTCGCCCTTGGAGCGGATCATGGCGGCGCCCTCGGCGATGCGGCGCAGGGCCTCGCCCAGGTTGGTGGCACCGCAGACGAAGGGGGTGGTGAAGGCCCACTTGTCGGAGTGGTTGACCTCGTCGGCCGGGGTGAGGACCTCGGACTCGTCGATGTAGTCGACGCCGAGCGACTGCAGGACCTGGGCCTCGACGAAGTGGCCGATGCGGGACTTGGCCATCACGGGGATGGACACCGCGCCGATGATGCCCTCGATCATGTCCGGGTCGGACATGCGGGCCACACCGCCGTCCTTGCGGATGTCGGCCGGGACCCGCTCCAGGGCCATGACGGCGACGGCTCCGGCGTCCTCGGCGATCTTCGCCTGCTCCGGAGTGACGACGTCCATGATCACGCCGCCCTTGAGCTGCTCGGCCATGCCGCGCTTCACGCGCGCGGTGCCGGTCTCGGGACCCTGGTTTTCGGAGAGCGTGCTGGACACGAATGACCTCGCTGAGGGGGAAAGGGGGGTTTCTGCAGCACTGAGGAAACGTGAAGGGACCAGGCCACAGCAAGGGCCAATGGGAAGCCGGTGGATCCTTTTCGGGCGACGGCGGTCTGCCGCGTGCCCGGATCCCGCCCTCTATGCCGCCCGTTCGACCAGGGCGGCCGGGGGCTCGTCGTCCATCTCGAAGGCCATCGGGAAGGGCGCGTGCCCGGCCAGCCGGAACCAGCGCACCTTGCGGTGGCGTCGCAGGGCCCGTGCGGCCCGGACGGTGTCGTTGTGGAAGCGGCGGGCCATCGGCACCCTGCGGACCGCCTCGGCGAGCTCCAGGGCCGCGTCCTCTCCCCCGGGCGCCTCCTTGACCGCGTCCACCTGCGGCGCGTCCGCGAAGACCGCGCGCAGCGCCTGGGTCAACTCGCTCTCGGCGACCTCGCGCTGTTCCTCGACGGCCTGCCGCGCGGCGTGCGCGGCCTCGTAGAGCACGATCGAGGCGGCGGGGTCGAGCACCCCCGCGGTGGCCAGTTCCTGGGCCACGGAGGCACGGCGCAGCAGCTGCGCGTCGAGCGCTGCGCGGGCGGCGTCGATACGGGCGTGCAGCCGGTCCAGCCGCCCCGCCGTCCAGCTCAGATAGAGGCCGATGGCGACGAGGGCGACGAGGATCCAGATGAGGGTTGCGGTCACGGGCGGCAAGGCTAGTACCGCCGGCGGTCGGTGCCGTCCGTGGGGCCACGTCCCAGGACCCCACTGGGCCCGGACGGCACCGCCCTCCGGCCCGGACGCCACCCTCCGGACTCCCACACGACCGGACGGCACCGCCACGCGGACCCCCGCGGTCCAACGACCCCCTCCGGACGCCCCACGCTCCGGACAGCACGGGCACTCCCCGTCGGCCCGGGACGGGCCCCTCAGGCACCCCGCTCCCGGCTTCAGCCGGGCGGGGAACCCCATGGCGGGCGGGTCGCCCTGCCTCAGTCCCTGGCCAGGCCCAGCCGGGCCCTGAGTCCCGTCGCCCGGTCGTCCGCCGCGACCGCCGCCGCGCCCGCCGTCACCGTCTCGTACACCGACAGGATGTCCGCGCCGACCGTCGACCAGTCGAAGCGGCGGACGTGGGCGCTGCCGCGCTCACGCAGTTCCGCGCGGCGCTCCGGATCACGAAGGAGCCGCAGCGCGGCCTCGGCGAGCGCGTCCGCGTCCTCGTTGGCGAACAGCTCGCCCGCCGCACCCCGGTCGAGGACCTGGGCGAACGCGTCGAGGTCGGAGGCGAGCACCGGCGCGCCCGCGGACATCGCCTCGACCAGGATGATGCCGAAACTCTCACCGCCGGTGTTGGGCGCCACGTACACGTCGACACTGCGCAGGAAGCGGGCCTTGTCCTCGTCGCTGACCATGCCGAGGAACTCCACACGCGGCCGCAGCTCCCTGGGCAGCGACTCGACCGCCTCCTTCTCGTCGCCCCGGCCGGCGACCAGCAGCCGCGTCTGCGGGCGGGCGGCGAGTATCTTCGGCAGCGCCCTCATCAGCACCGGCAGCCCTTTCCGGGGCTCGTCGATACGGCCGACGAAGCCGATGGTGTCGCCCTGCCATTCGGGCCGGGGCTCGGCCTTGGCGAAGAAGTCGACGTCGACCCCGTTGGGGATGACCACCGCATCACCGCCCAGATGCTCCACCAGGGTGCGCCGGGCGTACTCGCTCACCGCGATCCGCGCGCTGATCTTCTCCAGGGCGGCCTGGAGGATCGCGTACGCGGCGATCATCGCGCGGGAGCGCGGGTTGGAGGTGTGGAAGGTCGCGACGATCGGTCCTTCGGCCGCCCAGCACGTCAGCAGGCCGAGCGAGGGCGAGGTCGGCTCATGGATGTGGACGACGTCGAAGGCGCCCTCGTGCAGCCAGCGCCGTACCCGCGCGGCGGACAGGAAGCCGAAGTTGAGCCGGGCCACCGAGCCGTTGTACGGCACGGGCACCGCACGGCCGGCCGAGACGACGTAGGGCGGCAGCGGGGTGTCGTCGTCGGCCGGGGCGAGGACGGACACGTGATGACCGAGGCGGATGAAGTACTCGGCCAGGTCACGGATGTGGAACTGGACGCCGCCCGGTACGTCCCAGGAGTACGGGCAGACGATGCCGATCCTCACGGGGTCCCCTTCCGGTCCTTCTCGGGGGCCGTCGCGGTATCCCGCGCGGGGTCGAGGTCCTTCAGCCACAGACGCTGCAGCATGTGCCAGTCCTCCGGATGCTCGGCGATGCCCGTGGCGAAGGCGTCGGCCAGCGCCTGTGTCATGACAGACGTCTTCTCAAGCCGTGTACCTGCCCCCGGGACCTCGACCGGCGGATGGACCCGGCCCTTCATCACCGGCGAGTCGTCGTACCACAGGGTCACCGGCATCAGCCGGGCTCCGGTCTGCTGGGCCAGCAGGGCGGGGCCGGCCGGCATTCGGGCGGTCTCGCCGAAGAAGTCGACCTCGACGCCGGAGGAGGACAGGTCGCGGTCGGCGACCAGACAGACCAGCCCGCCGCCGCGCAGCCGCCGGGCCAGGGTGCCGAAGGCGGAGCCGCCGCTGTGCGGGAGCACCTCCATGCCGAGGCCCTCGCGGTAGGCGACGAACCGGTCGTACAGCGTCTCCGGCTTCAGGCGCTCGGCGACGGTGGTGAACGGTATGCCCAGCTTCGTGGTGGCCCAGGCGCCGGCGAGGTCCCAATTGGCGAGGTGCGGCAGCGCGAGGACGACGCCCTTGCCGGCCGTCATGCCGTCGGTCAGCCGGTGGAGGTCCTTGATGTCGACGCCGTCCGCGATGCGCTCGGCACTCCAGGCGGGCAGCCGGAAGGACTCCATCCAGTAGCGCAGATACGACCGCATGCCCGCACGGGAGAGTTCGGCGAGCCGTTCGGGCCCCGCGTCCGGCACGACGCGCGCGTAGTTGCCCTCCAGCCGGAGTACGCCCTTGCCGCGCCGCTTCCAGGCGAGGTCGGCGATGGTCCTGCCGAGGCGCACGGCGACCGGCTCGGGGAGTGACTTGACGGTGCCCCAGCCGGCGCCGTAGAGGGCGTCGGTGAGCCGTTCCTGGGCGCTCACGTCGCGGCCTCGCTCCCCCGGGCCTCCTGCGTCTCGGCGGCCTCGGCCTCGGCGGACTCCCGGCGCACGGTGACGACCCGCTGGATCAGCGTGACCAGGCTGCCCACGGCGACGATCCACAGGGCCACCGGCAGCAGGTGGTGGATGCCGGGCACACCGAAGGCGTGCAGGCCCGCGAGACCTGCCGCGACCAGAGAGACGACCAGCCGCTCGGCCCGCTCGACCAGGCCGTTGACGGCGACCGGCAGACCGATCGACTCCCCGCGCGCCTTGGTGTACGACACCACCTGGCCACTGGCCAGGCAGAAGATCGACACCGCGCAGAGGGTGTTGTTGTCGCCGCCGCCCGCGTACCACAGGGCGAAGCCGCCGAAGACCGCCCCGTCGGCGACCCGGTCCAGGGTGGAGTCCAGGAAGGCCCCCCAGCGGCTGGACCGGCCGAGTTGGCGGGCCATGTTGCCGTCGACCAGGTCGGAGAACACGAACAGTGTGATGACGACCGTGCCCCAGAAGAACTCCCCCCTGGGGTAGAAGACCAGCGCGCCCGCGACCACACCGGCGGTGCCGATGAGCGTGACCGTGTCCGGGCTGACCCCCCGCCGGATGAGAAACGCGGCGAACGGTGTGAGGACACGCGTGAAGAATGCACGCGCGTACTTGTTCAGCATGGCCTTCCCGACGGTCGGTGTGGCCGCGCGGCCCTGCTGGCCACCGGCGGGCCCAATCGTAGTCACGCGTACGCCCCGGCGACTGCCGTACCCCCACAGCCATGGCAGTGCACCGTGTGGCGAGGACGCGCACGCGGGCGAGGACCTCGGGGTGGTACGGGGGTCGGGGGGGGGGAGGGGGGGGGGGGGGGGGGGGGGGGGGGGGGGGGGGGGGGGGGGGGGGGTTCTCTCCCCCCCCCCCCCCCCCCCCCCCCGACGGGCGCACGCGCGGGGTACCGCTCCGACGTTCCGTCCACACGCCGTGAGCAGGGAGGAGTGCCGGGATCGCGTCGTTCGTATGGACGCACCGTGACGGGAGTGGAAAGCTCGAATGACCGCGGGCGTCGCCGGAGCCGCACCGCACGCGGATTCCGCGGGTCCGCGCCCACAGTGACCTCACCGTGCACGGGAGGCAGGATCATGGGCGACAAGGCGCACACACACCCCGGGGCCGCCGGCAGGGCGCAGGCGGCCGACCACCCCACGTCCGTACGGAATGTGGTGCTGGTCGGCCACTCCGGATCGGGCAAGACGACCCTGGTGGAGGCTCTCGCGCTGACCGCGGGGGCCGTGAACAGGGCGGGCCGCGTGGAGGACGGCGGCACCGTCTCCGACTACGACGACATCGAGCACCGGCAGCAACGCTCGGTACAGCTCTCCCTGGTGCCGCTCGCATGGGACGGCATCAAGATCAACGTACTGGACACCCCCGGATACGCCGACTTCGTCGGGGAACTCAGGGCCGGTCTGCGAGCGGCGGACGCGGCCCTCTTCGTCGTCTCGGCCTCGGACGGCGTGGACGGCTCGACCCGCGTGGTCTGGGACGAATGCGCGGCGGTCGGCATGCCGCGCGCCATCGTCGTCACGCACCTGGAGGCGGCCCGCGCGGACTTCGAGGAGATGACCCGCGTCTGTGCGGAGGCATTCGGCGGGGACGACCCCGACGCCGTGCTGCCGCTGTACCTGCCGCTGCACGGCCCCGAGGGGCCCGACGGGCACGCACCCGTGCACGGTCTGATCGGACTGCTCTCGCAGAAACTGTTCGACTACTCCGGCGGCGAGCGCAAGGAGTCCGAACCCGGGGAGGAGCAGCTGCCCCTCATCGAGGAGGCCCGCGGCCGGCTGATCGAGGGGATCATCGCCGAGAGCGAGGACGAGACCCTCATGGACCGCTATCTCGGCGGTGAGCAGGTGGACGTCGGGACGCTCATCGAGGATCTGGAGCGGGCGGTCGCGCGCGGGGTGTTCTTCCCCGTTCTGCCCGCCGCACCCGCCGCCGAGGGCGCCCGCCAGGGACTCGGCACGGTCGAACTGCTGGAGTTGATCACAGGCGGGTTCCCGACTCCGCTGGAGCACGGCACCCCGAACGTGACCACGGTCGACGGCAGGCCGCGCGAGCTCAGGCCGTGCGACCCCGACGCCCCCCTGGTGGCGGAGGTGGTCAAGACCTCCTCCGACCCCTACGTCGGCCGGATCTCCCTGATCCGGGTCTTCTCCGGCACCCTGCGCGCCGACCAGACCGTCCACGTCTCCGGGCACGGGCTGGCGGACCGGGGACACGAGGACCACGACGTCGACGAGCGGATCGGCGCCCTGTCGACGCCGTTCGGCAAGCAGCAGCGGCCGGTGTCGCACGTCATCGCGGGCGATCTCGCGTGTGTGGCGAAACTGAGCCGTGCGGAGACCGGCGACACCCTGTCCGCCAAGGACGACCCGCTGCTCATGGAACCCTGGGAGATGCCCGACCCACTGCTGCCGCTCGCCATCGAGGCACACAGCAAGCCGGACGAGGACAAGCTCTCGCAGGGCCTGGCGCGATTGGTGGCCGAGGACCCGACGATGCGTCTGGAGCAGAACCAGGACACCCACCAGGTGGTGCTGTGGTGCCTCGGCGAGGCACACGCGGATGTGGCCCTGGAGCGGCTGCGCAGCCGTTACGGCGTCCAGGTGGACGTCGTACCGCACCAGGTGTCGCTCAGGGAGACCTTCGGCGGCAAGGCGGCCGGGCGCGGCCGGCACGTCAAACAGTCCGGCGGGCACGGGCAGTTCGCCATCTGCGAGATCGAGGTGGAGCCGCTGCCGAACGGCTCGGGCATCGAGTTCGTGGACAAGGTGGTCGGCGGCGCGGTGCCGCGACAGTTCATCCCGTCCGTCGAGAAGGGCGTCAGGGCACAGGCCGTCAAGGGGGTCGCCGCCGGGCATCCGCTCATCGACGTGCGGGTGACCCTGCTGGACGGCAAGGCGCACTCGGTGGACTCCTCCGACGCCGCGTTCCAGACGGCGGGGGCACTGGCGCTGCGCGAGGCCGCCTCGGACGCGCGGATCCATCTGCTGGAGCCGGTCGCCGAAGTGAGCGTCCTCGTCGGGGACGACTACGTCGGCCCCGTGATGAGCGACCTGTCCGGCCGGCGCGGCAGGGTGCTCGGCACCGAGCAGTCGACCGGCGGGCGCACCCTCATCAAGGCGGAGATCCCGGAGATCGAGATCGGCCACTACGCCGTCGACCTGCGCTCCCTCTCGCACGGGACCGCCCGCTTCAGCCGCCGGTACGCACGGCACGAACCCATGCCGCCGCAGGTCGCGGAACGGGTCAAGGAGGAGGCGCGCAAAGCCTCGTAGCAGGCGCCGGGCGCTCGCGGGAAGGCCACGCGGGCGCCCGCGTACGTGTCGCGTCGCCGATTGCTTCGGAACGCCTCACTTCGTACCGGTGGACCGCTTGGGCGGTCCACCTCCGGATGCCCGCGGCTACGGATACGCTGAAGACCTGATCAACAGGTGTGCGCAGCACGGAAGTCGGGAAGGCCGCAAGACGACAGTCGCGGCGATCGGGGGCGGGAATGACCGTTGAGAGCGGTTACGCGGATTTCTTCGGTCCGCAGGTACCGCGCACGGGCGACGAGGGGCAGACGCCGACGTTCGCGCTGGCCTCGGCGGCCTACCGGGACAACGAGGCCGACGAGATACTCAAGGCCAACAACGAGTGGCACAAGTCGGCGGTCGGCAAGCCCCGGATCAAGCTGTTCCGGCCCAACCTGGGTGAGGCGTTCTCCAGGGCGGTCATCGACCGGATGCTGGGCTCCGGCCGAGCGCCGCTCATCCAGTCCTTCGGCACCCAGCCGCAGGTGGTGGTGGAGCACGCGCTGGCGGCACACCGCATCCGCCGCGAGCGGGACAACTGGCTGAGCGCCGTCATGGTCCTGTGCGGTCTGCTCTTCCTGCCCGGTCTGCTCGTATGGCTGTTGGTCTTCCAGATCCGTACGACGATGTCCCGGCGCGAGGACAAACGGGCCGGCGCGCTCGCCACCACCCTGCTGGTCGCGGTGGGCGCCCTCGCCGTGCTGTTCCTGCTCCGCATGCCGTTCGAGGGGTTCTGGGGCTGGTACGCGCGCGCGGCGGTGATCGCCCCGGTGGTGGGCTGGTTCTGGGCCAAGCGGATCTGCGAGCGCACGGCGACGGATCTGCGCGCGCGGTGGAGCAGCCTGCTCTCCGGCAGCAGCGTCGGCGCCAAGGTGCCCGAGGCGGTCCCCTCCAGCCCCGGCGAGACGGCTGCCGAGCAGCTGCGTCAGTCCCTGGCCCGGCTCAGCGCCGAGCAGCAGTCCAACTCCGTGTTCTACGCAGGGCCCAAGGGCATACTCGGCATGGGTACCCGCTGGGGCAGCTGGCAGCTCGCCGAGGAGCTGGTGCCGGCCGACAAGGACCGGGAGATCAACCCGTTCCGCAGCTGGGACGTCGTCAGGGCCATTCACGACCGGCTGCGGATGCTGGAGCGCGGGCCGCTGCACACCGGCGGCTTCCCCAAGCCGTCGGTACGGCACTGGATCGTCACACCGATCGGGGAGAACGCCACGTCGGTGTCCCGGCCGGAGGGCACGGACGTCGAGGCGTACCAGATCAAGTCGCACGCCATACAGGACATCTGCAACAAGCAGCAGTTCGGCGCCGGCGACCGGCACTACCTGGGCGTGCAGTGGACGCTGTGGGACGGCCAGCTGGTGATCACCATGCTGATCACCGTGACCGTGCTGCACGAGACGCTGCGCATCGAGGTGACGGGACACGCGCTGGGGCCGGTGCACTCGCTGTTCACCAGCGGGCCCGCGGCCAAGGAGAAGGAGGTCCAGAAGTCGATCAAGTTCTGGGAGACCCGGAAGGTGAAGCTCCCCCTGGTCGATTCGGACGAGGTGGTACGACTGACTGCCCGGGCACCGCTGACCTGGTACCCGCCGCTGCTGTACTGGCTGGGCGGCAAGCTGACCCTGCCGGAGCCGTTCGGCCTGCGGCACGCGTGGGCGGACAAACCGTGGCGGCACCGGTTCATGGCGGACGACGCGTTGCGTGCGGCGGCGCCGGTGCTGCGGGTGGTGCACTCGGCGGCGATCAAGGTACTGAAGGAGAACGGGGTGGATACGGAGAAGTTCGGGTCGCGCTCGTCGTTCCTCAGCACGGCGGTGCAGGACGCTTCGCCGAAGAAGGCCGACCTGTACGACGCGTAGGCCTCCGGCGGTGGGGCGGGGTGGGCGCGGTGGGGTACCTCACGGTCCCTGAGGGCTGCGCCCCAGACCTCCCTCGGCCTGCACGGCCTCGCCCTCGGACGCCGGACGGGCTGGTTGGCGCCGGCCGCGCCGGCACGCTCAGTCTGGCCACGCCTCCGCGAGCATTTTCCGCGTGTCCGCCAGCAGTTGGGGCAGCACCTTCGTGTGGCCGACCACCGGCATGAAGTTGGTGTCGCCGCCCCAGCGGGGTACGACGTGCTGGTGCAGGTGCGCGGCGATGCCCGCACCCGCGACCGTGCCCTGGTTCATGCCGATGTTGAAGCCGTGCGCGCCCGACGCTGTCCGCAGTGCCGTCATCGCCTGCTTGGTGAGTTCGGCGAGTTCCGTCGTCTCCTCCACGGTGAGGTCCGTGTAGTCGGCGATGTGCCGGTACGGCACGGTCATCAGATGGCCGCCCGTGTACGGGTAGAGGTTGAGCACCGCGTAGACCCGATCGCCACGCCGCAGGATCAGCCCGTCCTCGTCGGACTTGGCCGGAATGGAGCAGAAGGGGCAGCCGTCGTCGGCACCCGGGCCGCTCGGCTTGTTCTCGCCCTGGATGTAGGCCATCCGGTGCGGAGTCCACAAGCGCTGGAACGCGTCCGGCGTTCCCACTCCCAGCTGCTGTTCCTGCTCGCTCGTCATGCGTGCAGCATATGGCGTCACCCGGGGGCCGTGGAAAAGGCCCCCGGGACAGGTCCCGGGGGCCCGGGGGCCCGCGTCGGCGGGGACCACGTCACACCTGGGCGCGACGCTCCACCACATCGACGAGCTTCGCCAGCGCCTGGTCACGCGGAATGCCGTTCTCCTGCGAACCGTCGCGATAGCGGAACGACACCGTGCCCGCGTGCATGTCCTCGTCACCGACGATGATCATGAACGGGACCTTCTGCTTCTGCTGCGTGCGGATCTTCTTCTGCATCCGGTCCGAGGAGGCGTCCACCTCGACGCGCAGCCCCTTCCGCCGTGCCTCGCCCGCGAACTCCTCCAGGTACCGCACGTGAGCGTCACCGACCGGGATCCCCACCGCCTGTACCGGGGCGAGCCACGCCGGGAACGCGCCCGCGTAGTGCTCGAGCAGCACCGCGAAGAACCGCTCGATGGAGCCGAACAGCGCACGGTGGATCATGACCGGGCGGGTCTTGGAGCCGTCCGCCGCGGTGTACTCCAGGTCGAAGCGCTCCGGCAGGTTGAAGTCGAGCTGGATGGTCGACATCTGCCAGGTGCGGCCGATGGCGTCCTTGGTCTGGACGGAGATCTTCGGGCCGTAGAAGGCGGCGCCACCCGGGTCCGGGACCAGGGGCAGGCCCTGCTTCTCGGCGACCTGCCGCAGCGTCTCCGTGGCCTCTTCCCACGCCTCGTCGGAGCCGACGAACTTCTCCGGATCCTTGGTGGACAGTTCCAGGTAGAAGTCGGTCAGACCGTAGTCGCGCAGCAGGTTCAGGACGAACGTAAGGGTCTTGTCGAGCTCCTCGGACATCTGCTCGCGGGTGCAGTAGATGTGCGCGTCGTCCTGCGTGAAGCCGCGGGCGCGGGTCAGGCCGTGCACCACGCCCGACTTCTCGTAGCGGTATACCGTCCCGAACTCGAACAGGCGCAGCGGCAGTTCGCGGTAGGAGCGTCCGCGCGCGTCGAAGATCAGGTTGTGCATCGGGCAGTTCATGGGCTTGAGGTAGTAGTCCACGCCCTCGTCGAGCTGCATGGGCGGGTACATGCCGTCGGCATACCAGTCCAGGTGGCCCGAGGTCTCGAAGAGCTTCCCCTTCGTCGCGTGCGGGGTGTAGACGAACTCGTAGCCCTCCTCCTCGTGCCGCCGGCGCGAGTAGTCCTCCATGACCCGGCGGATGATGCCGCCCTTGGGGTGGAAGACGGCGAGGCCGGAGCCGATCTGCTCCGGAATGGAGAACAGGTCGAGCTCGCTGCCGAGCTTGCGGTGGTCGCGCTTCTCGGCCTCGGCAAGGAACTCCAGGTGCGCCTTCAGCTCGTCCTTGGAGGGCCAGGCGGTGCCGTAGATGCGCTGGAGCATCGGGTTCTTCTCGCTGCCGCGCCAGTAGGCGGCCGCGTTGCGCATCAGCTTGAACGCCGGGATGTTGCGGGTGGTGGGCAGGTGGGGGCCGCGGCAGAGGTCCTTCCAGCACAGCTCGCCGGTCTTGGCATCCAGGTTGTCGTAGATCGTCAGCTCGCCGGCGCCGACTTCGACGTCCGCGCCGTCATCGTGGGAGGCGGAGCCCTTGAGGCCGATCAGCTCCAGCTTGTACGGCTCGTCCGCCAGCTCCTCGCGGGCCTCGTCGTCGGTGACGACACGGCGGGAGAAGCGCTGGCCGCGCTTCTGGATCTCCTGCATCTTCTTCTCGACGGCCTTGAGATCCTCGGGCGTGAACGGCTTCTCCACGTCGAAGTCGTAGTAGAAGCCGTCCCGTACCGGCGGGCCGATGCCCAGCTTGGCCTCGGGGAACAGCTCCTGCACGGCCTGGGCCATGACGTGCGCGGTGGAGTGGCGCAGGATGTTCAGACCGTCCTCGGAGGAGATCTCCACACCCTCGACGGTCTCGCCGTCCTTGACCTCGTAGGAGAGGTCCCTGAGCTCGCCGGCCACGCGCGCGGCGATGACCGAGCGTTCGCCGGCGAAGAGCTCGGCGGCCGTAGTGCCCGTCGTCACCACGCGTTCTTCCCGCTCGGAATCGCGATGGATGATCACACGGACGTCTGACACCGGTCTCTCCTGACTGCAGGCTGTGGTCGCGGCGCCATACCGGAGCGCACGCATGGGTGCGATCGTACCGACCCGGGCAGGCACTCCGCGAAACCATTCCCCTTCGCCGGGCAGCGGGCGCCGTCCATCCCCGACGTCGGGCCGCGGGCCTCGCCGGAGAAGGCCGCGGTCCCGGCGTTCGCCTGGAGCGCCTTGAGCAGGCGGTCCCGCTCGGCCTCGTCGACCTGCACCGGGACCAGCCCGCGGGCCTCGGCGAGCCGGCGGAAGCCGCTCCGGCTCTCCAGCCTCCGGGTGTGATCCGGACGTGGCCGATCTCGGCCCGGCGCGTGCCCGCAGCCGGATCACGCCCTCGCCACGGGTCCGGTCCGGTGCATCCGTACGACGGCGCCGGTGACCCGCACCGTGACGGACGGCTCCGCGCGCCGGTGGCGCGGACCGGCCTCGCGCAGGGACGGGCGGACCGCCGGGTGAGAAGGGCGGACGCGGTGAGCCGGCGTCCACCCGGTGCCGACCCGACCAGGACGGTCTCCAGCACGACCGCGGCCGTGCGCCGGTGCCGGTCACCGTGGAATCCGGTGCGGGCGCGGGTGGCGAGGGTGCCGCGCGAGGCCGGCGCGCGGCCGGGCGGCAGCCTCCCCCGTTCGGGCTGCGCGATGGCCATGGCCGGCAGCTCTCCAGAACAGTGTTTCAGCCCGGGTATCACCCGATCGGGCAGTGGATGACGCGTCAACTGCCGGTGGTGAGCGAGGGGTTGTTGGGTATGGCGTGCTGGTACGAAGGGCCGTTGGCCGCTTTCGACGCGGAGACGACGGGCGCGGACGTCGAGACCGACCGGATCGTGTCGGCCGCTCTCGTCGTCCAGGACGGACCGGGGGGCCGGCCCCGGGTGACCCGCTGGCTGGTGAATCCGGGGGTGCCGGTGCCGGCCGGGGCGACGCTGCCGCACGGGCTGACGGAGGAGCATCTGCGGCTCGACGGCCGCTGGCCGGCGCCGGTGATGTACGAGGTGGCACAGGCGCTCGCGGAGCAGGCCCGGGTGGGCCGGCCCCTGGTGGTGATGAACGCGCCGTTCGATCTCACGCTGCTGGACCGGGAGTTGCGCCGGCACCGGGCGTCGTCGCTGGCCCGCTGGTTCGAGCGGACGCCGCTGCTGGTGCTGGACCCGTGGGTGCTGGACAGGCATCTGGACCGCTGCCGCAAGGGGAGCCGCACGCTGACCGACCTGTGCGCGCAGTACGAGGTGCCGTTGGAGGCGGCGCACGACGCGGCGGCGGACGCGGCGGCCGCACTGGAGGTCGCCCGGGCGGTCGGGCGGCGCTTCGCGTCCCGGCTGGAGCGGTTGTCCCCCGGTGAGCTGCACACCCTGCAGGCGGTGTGGCACGCGGCGCAGGCGCGCGGGCTCCAGGCGTGGTCCGCGCACGGCGGCACGGAAGAGGTGGTGGACCCGGCGTGGCCGCTGCGTCCGGATCTGCCGGCGGCTGCGTGAACGCGGAGCCGACGGCGCGTGCGGGACGGTACGCGGGTGACCGCGTCACTCAGGCAGCGGGCGAAGGTCTTGGCTTCTTGCTTCCGCTGGTCGGCCATGCACTGCTCAGCCCCGTCGCGGGAAGCGCGGGACGGCACGGCTCGCGCGGCACCGAACGGGGCGTGAACCGTCCGGGTCAACGCGTGTGGTGGAAGGGTGCGCCCCGGAATGCCGACGGCGCCCCGACCCCGAGGGGTGAGGGCGCCGGTTCGGCGGGTGGGAGGCAGTGGCAAGGGACATGCGGTACTTCCCTTGTCCCGGTGAGCCTTCCCTGGTGGGCGATACTGGGTTCGAACCAGTGACCTCTTCGGTGTGAACGAAGCGCTCTCCCACTGAGCTAATCGCCCGGGAACGCACTGAACAATACAGGTCCCGGGAGGCTTCCTTCAAACCGCTCGGAGGTGTGCGGCCAGTCCCCGCCGGCCGGCCCGCATCATCAGGGCGTGGTTGACGCGGAAGACGGGCCGGGCCGGCACGGCGAGCAGGCGCAGCAGTGGTCTGCGGACGTCGACCTCCTGCTCGTAGTGGGCGAGACAGCCGTGGACTCCCAGGCCGGTGACGGTCCAGCGGGCCCAGCCGTCGATGTCGCCGGACAGGCCCGCCTCCAGGACCCCGGTCTCCCGGTCGCGCCGCCCCTCCCGCACGGTCGAGGTCAGGGCGTACGGCAGGAGGGAGCGGATCGTGACGATTCCGCTGGTGTCGTCGAGGCGGGTGACCTCGCGCACCTGGGGCCACCACAGGGGGTAGTCCTCGATCCGTTCCAGTGCGTTGTACACCGTCGAGGCGGGCGCGGACAGGGTCCACAGACTGCGGAAGCGGTAATGGTTCCAGTCCATGTACGGAGTGTGCCCGCCCGCGCCCCGGATGTGCGGTTACGGCATCCGGTCCCCCTAGAGCGCCAGGTTCTCGATGGCGGCGAGGCCGTAGAGCGCGGTGTCGTTGGTGGAGATCCAGGTGGCCTCGACTCCCGCGACCAGGGCGGTCGGGCCACTCACCTTCTCGGTCTTCCAGGGTGCCGACTCCTTGTAGCCGTCGGAGTCGTAGAACTTCTCCCAGGCCCTCTTCGCCAGTTTCCCGTCGCCGGTCCGTACCGCGGCGTAGGCGTCGAGGCGGGAGTGGCCCTGGAAGAGGATCAGGTTGCCGAAGTGGGAGCCGTACCGCTCCGCCTGTTCCGCCTTGCTCGCGTTGAAGTAGCCGGTGTCACCGGCGATCTTCAGCTTGTCCTGGTTCGTCCGCAGCGCGTCGAAGTACTCGTCCCAGGTCCAGCCGAACGTCGCCTCCACGCCGGCCTTCTCGAAGGCCTTGAGGTCGATGACGAGCGCCATGGTGTTGGCGCCGACGGGGACGGCGATCTGCTTGCCGTCGACCTGACCGTTCGCCAGGACGCCGTTGCGGAAGTTGTCCAGGCTCAGATTCCCGGCGTCCGCCTGCTTCTTCAGATCCAGCAGAACACCGCGCTTGTCGTACTTACGCAGAAAACCGACCGCGTTCTGGAAAACGTCCGGCGGATTCCGGCCGGAGGCCTGGGCCTGGAACTCTCCCAGAACGCCTCGTAGTCGGTGAATTCCGGCTTGACCCTGATCTTCGGATGCTTCTTCTCGAAGAGCGCGATCGTCTTCTTGATGGCGATGGTGCGCGGCTCACCACCCCACCACGCGTAACGGATTGTCACCGTCCCATCGCCCGAGCCGCTGCCGCCACCGCAGGCGGTGACCGTCGCACCGAGTCCCCCGACGGCCGGCGAGGCCCCCGCCGCTTTGAGGATCGTCCGCCTCCCGGTCCGCCTCTCCGCATCCCTGCCCTGCTGCATGTGAGCCTCCCCGCGACGTTCGCGTCCGCCTCATGAATCGTTTCAAGTAAGCGCTTGCTGGCATAAGGTACGGAGGGCCTACGGGCACGTCAATGATGCGGACAGGAATTCATGGCCGCCACGGGTCCACGATGACGGTGGCGGCCTCGGCCGTGGACTCGCACAGGGAGCGAAACCCCGAGGTGGGCGCACCATGACCGACGGGCCGAACGCCGCAGAGCGGGCCGGAGCGGGCGCATGGGAAGGTCACGTCCGGATGAAGGCGACCGGAAGCGGAACGGCCGGGACGGCTCTCCCGGCCACTCATGACAAGGCGGCCCGGCTCACGCTTCGTGAGCCGGGCCGCCTGATGATCCGGTGGGCGATACTGGGTTCGAACCAGTGACCTCTTCGGTGTGAACGAAGCGCTCTCCCACTGAGCTAATCGCCCGGACGCATGAAGAACATTACCCCATGTCAGGGGGTGCCTGTGACCAGCGGGGGCCGGGCGGGCCGGCCCCGGCGCGGATCACTGGTCCTTGATCTTCCAGGGCAGCTCGAGGCCGAACTGCCACAGATAGACGCCGGCCAGCGCGGCCACGATCACCAGTCCGACCGAGGTCAGGATGATGTTCCGGCGCCGCACCTTGGGGTCCAGGGCCCGCTGAGCCGCCTCGGTGACCTTGCGCTTGGTCCAGCGCAGCACCAGCTGGGCCCAGACGAACTCGGTGGCCCAGATCGCCATACCGCCGAAGATCACGACCCAGCCCGGTCCCGGCAGTACCAGCATCGCGGCACCGGCCGCCACGACCGCGAGGCCGACGACGAAGACGCCGACCTGCCAGCTGAGGTGCAGCGCACGCCGCGCTTTGACGAACTCCGGTGCCCTCGACCCGAGCGCCCGCTCGTCCCGGCCCTCGCCCTCGTCCACCGTCACCCCGTGAGCCGCCACCGTGGCCTCGCCAGTCTTGCTACTCCCCGTGTTCATACGGCCAGACACTACCGGAGCCAAACACATCACCGGAATGGAAGCACGTGGCGAACGATCTCTCCGCCGGAAGGGTTACGTAAACCCACGCAAAACACTCAGAGGGGTTTACAACGGCACCGTAGGTGGCATGTCGATTTCGCCGACGTGCGAATCCCCGAGCGCACACTGAGCGAAAGGCCCTGGCGCTTATGAACACCACGGTCAGCTGCGAGCTGCACCTGCGCCTCGTTGTGTCGAGCGAGTCCTCCCTGCCTGTCCCCGCAGGCCTGCGGTACGACACGGCCGACCCCTACGCCGTGCACGCCACCTTCCACACCGGAGCCGAGGAGACCGTCGAGTGGGTGTTCGCCCGCGACCTCCTCGCCGAGGGACTTCACCGCCCCACGGGCACCGGCGACGTCCGCGTCTGGCCGTCGCGCAGTCACGGTCAGGGCGTCGTGTGCATCGCCCTGAGCTCACCGGAGGGGGAAGCCCTGCTCGAGGCCCCCGCACGGGCCCTGGAGTCCTTCCTGAAGCGCACAGACGCCGCCGTGCCGCCCGGCACGGAACACCGGCACTTCGACCTCGATCAGGAGCTCTCGCACATCCTGGCGGAAAGCTAGGCGAGGCTCACCACGCAGCCCGGCGCCGTCGACTCGGGGTGACGGCTCGGGCCCGGACAGCCGCATGCGGGCAGCCGCGTACGGCTCACACACAACGGCGCCGACGCCGCGGGTTTCCGCGGACGGCGCCGCTGTGCTGTACGCCGCGTGATGTGCACGTGCGGTGAGGCTGGGCGAGGGACGGGTGCGGGCCCGAACGACCGGGAGGGGTGTTCCGGCGTCGGTGTCGGAACCATGTGCGGAGCGGAGAGGTACGGTGCACGCCGGAGCCACTACCATCGGCCAGCATCGGCGGGCGCCCGCCCGACCCCAGGCCAGGGAGCGAAACGTGCTGATCACCCACGACACCCGGTGCGCACTCGACACCGTGGTGGATCTGGTGAACACCGCGCCGGAGGACCACACGACGCCGGACGGACTGCCGGGCGTCGCGGCCCTCGAGGTTTTCGTCCGGGAGCACCAGGTCAGTGAGGTCGGGATGCTCACCGAGGCCGACCTGGCCGCGGTGCGCAGGATCCGCGGCCGGTTCGCGGCGGTCTTTGCCGCGCCCGACGCCCGCGCTGCGGCCGGGCTGATCAACGACCTGATCGCCGCCGCGGGCACCACCCCCCGGCTCACCGACCACGACGGCTACGACTGGCACGTGCACTACTTCGCGCCCGGCGCCTCCGTGGCGGATCATCTCGCCGCCGACTGCGGAATGGCGCTGGCGTTCTTCGTGGTGGCCGGGGAGCAGGAGCGGCTGCGGCGCTGTGAGGCCCCGGACTGCCGGCACGCCTTCGTCGACCTCTCCCGCAACCGCTCACGCCGCTATTGCGACAGCCGCACCTGCGGCAACCGCCTGCACGTCGCCGCCTACCGGGCGCGACGCAAGGAGGCGGCGGGCTGATCCGCCGTCCCCGTCGGCGCCCCGCGCGCGGGGCGGGCTCGGGGACCCCGCGCGGGCGGAACCGGTCCGGCGCCGGACCAGGAACGGCCGAGGTGTCGTGCGGCGAGGACTGTCGATGCCGTGCCGACGCGGTCCCGACGGGTGACGTCGGGTACCGCGGGTACGGCTCACAGCCACAGCAGGTCGTGCAGGGCAGCCGTGAGCAGCAGACACCCGATCACCGCAAGGAAGATCATCAGCGGTGGCTGGGATAGGGCGAAGAGGCATCCACGCGGCTCGTCCTGCTGCTGCGTGGCATCGCTCTGTGTTGTGTCCAGCATCTCGCCGCGATGATGACGCATCGGAAGCACACAACGCGATCAACACTCACGGAAGGCGTGTGAGTTCGCCGAATCCGCGATCTACGGTTCGGGTTGTGATCACATCCGGGCGCTCCGGGACGTCCTGTGACGTTTCCGTACGGCTCCCGACGTCAGATGCCGTGCTTCTTGAGGATGGCCTCGATGTCGCTGAAGTCGTCGTCGCCCCGGGAGGCAGGCGCCTGCTTCGCCTGCTTGGCCGCGGGGCGGGTCCCCTGGCCCAGGGCGGGTGCCGAAGCACCCGGCGCCACCGCGCCGGAGCCTTCCGCCGCCCGGGCGGCCTTGCGCTCCTTGCGGGTGCCGCGACGGCGGCGCTCCACGGTGCGTGTGGTCGCGAACAGCACCCAGGACAGGCCCAGCAGCCCGAAGCCCGCCCAGGCCGTCGGGCTGAACGCCGTGTCGGCCAGCCAGTCGACGACGCCGGTCATCACCAGGGCGACGGGCACCAGTGCATAGGCCACGATGCGGGCCGCGGCGAGAAAGCGTTTGCGGTAGGCCGTGACCACCGCGATGCCCAGGCCCGCCGCGGAGACGGCGGAGCAGACGGTCTCGGCAATCATCCGTTCCTCCAGGCAGCGTGCGGTCGCAGCGGTCTTTCCTTCTCCTCCCATCCTGCACCTGCCGGGCCCCGCGGGGCCATGTTCCGGCCGGACATCAGGGACATCTCCGGGTCGGGTCCTCCCCAGGTCCACGTGCGGGCGGGCTGGCTCGGGTGGTCCGGAGCCGGACTGGAAGACTGTGTCCCATGAGCGACTCCTCCCCCGTCCGTCCCGCCGCCATCCCCGTCCTCGACGTCTGGTGCGAGTTGCAGTGCCCCGACTGCCGAAGCGCCCTCGACGATCTCCGTGCCCTGCGGGCCCGCTACGGCGACCGCCTGGAGCTGCGGCTGCGGCACTTCCCGCTGGAGAAGCACAAGCACGCCTTCGCCGCCGCCCAGGCCGTCGAGGAGGCGCTGGAGCAGGGACGGGGCTGGGCGTACGTCGAGGCCGTGCTGGGGAGGGTCGAGGAGCTGGACCGCCGGGGAGATGCTTTCCTCGTCGAGATCGCCCGGGAACTCGGTCTGGACGCCGAGGAGTTCGACACCGCGCTCATCGACGGACGGCACATCCTGATCGTGGACGCGGACCAGGCCGAGGGCAAGGCGATCGGGGTGACCGGCACCCCGACGTATGTGATCGGCGGTGAGCGCCTCGACGGCGGAAAGAGCCAGGAGGGCCTGCTCGAGCGCATCGAGGAGATCGCGGACGGGCTGCTGGCCGGGCAGCGGGGCTGACACCGGAGCAGCCCCGCCGAAGCCGGGGCTACACGAGCGCCTTGTACATGAAGTACCGCGTCGTGCCGTAGCCGAGTGTGTCGTAAAGCCGCTCGGCCGGTGTGTTGCCGGCGAAGACGTTGAGGCCGACGGCCCGCTTGCCCGCGGCGACCGCCTGGGCCTCTGCGAGCAGCATGAGGGCGCGTCCGTGCCCCCGGCCGCGGTGGGTGGCGTCGGCCTCGACGTCGAAGACGAAGGCCTGTTCCCCGGTCACCGCCAACCACAGGGTGCCCACCGGGGTGCCCCGGTGTTCGAGGACGCTGAAGAGCATGCCCTCGGTGGCCCGGCCGTCGGGCAGGAGCGAGGCGTTGTCGTTGACCGCCTTGGCCCGTGCCTCGGCCTCCGGCACCCCGCGCTCGATCCAGCTCCGCGCGTACTCCGCCTGGCTCCTGGCCGTCCAGGGCCCGAACTCCGCCTCGGTCATGGGCCGGGCCACGCTGCCCTCCGGCAGGTCCGGCGGGGTGTCGCCGAGCGGCTTCTCCATGTTCCGGTTGCGTACGGCGTAGCCGAGCGCCGTGGCGAGCCCGAACGCGGAGCCGGGCCCGGCGGGGACCGCTGCCTCGATACGGCGGCAGCCCCAGCCGCGCACCACCTCCTCCGCCGCGAGGGCGGCCACCGTGCCCCGGCCGCGCCGGCGGTCCGCTTCCTCGATGCTCAGGCTCATGATCCGGGCCACGGCATCACCGAAGACGGGGTGCGTGCCGAGGTGGACGGCCCCGACCGGACGGCTGTTCACGCACACCTGGTAGCGGCGCGAACGCGTACCGTCCGGATGCTGCTGAAGCGGCTCGACCGGCCGCAGGGTGGTGGTCATCACAGGGGTTCTACCCGCTGCAGCGCCGAGGATCAGCCGAATTTCCGGACCGTCACGGATCGAGGTCGGCCGCGGAGCGCTCGTCGAAGATCCGCATGGCCTTGGCGGTCACCGGACCGGGCGCGCCGGGCAGTTCACGGTCGTCGGCACGGTGCACGGCCTGCACGTCGCGCAGGGTGGAGGTGAGGAAGATCTCCTCGGCCCGCCGCAGCGCGTCCAGCGGCAGGTCGGTCTCCCTGGCGCCGGTCCACTCGACGGCGAGGGCACGGGTGATGCCCGCGAGGCAGCCGGAGGCGAGCGGCGGGGTGTGGAGCTCGCCGTCGAGCACGACGAAGACGTTCGAGCCGGTGCCCTCGCAGAGCCGGCCGACGGTGTTGCCGAACACCGCCTCGGAGGCACCGTGTTCCCGGGCGCGGGCGAGGGCGACGACGTTCTCGGCGTACGAGGTGGTCTTCAGCCCGGTGAGCGCGCCGCGCTCGTTGCGGGTCCAGGGGACGGTGATGACGGCGGTGGAGTCGGGGCGGCGGATGGTCTCGCCGAGGGCGACGACGAGGGTCGTGCCGTGCTCGCCGCGGTCGGAGCCGAGCGGGCCGCGTCCGCCGGTGTAGGTGAGGCGCAGCCGGCCGAGCGGCATGGGGTTGGCCTCGAGCACGGCGGCGCAGGCGCGGCGGACCTCGTCGAGGTCGGGGTCGGGCAGCCCGAGGCCCCGGGCCGAGCGGGTCAGCCGGTCGAGATGCCGGGTGAGCGCGAACGGACGGCCGTCCACGGCCTTCACGGTCTCGAAGATGCCGTCGCCCACGGTCAGCCCGTGGTCCAAGACGGAGACGCGGGCGGACTCGATGTCCTGCAGCCCGCCGTCGAGCCAGATCTTCACCTCTAGGTCCCTTCACTCACCTCGTACGTTCCCGACGCTACCGCGAGCAGCCGGGAGGCCTTCAGTTCGGTCTCCCGCCACTCCCCCTCGGGGTCGGAGCCCCAGGTGATCCCGGCGCCGGTGCCGAAGCGCAGCACGGCGCCGCCGTCCGCGCCTCGGTCGATCCAGAAGGTGCGGATGCCCACCGCCAGCACACCGGTGCCTCGGTCGGCGTCGACCCAGCCGATGCCGCCGCAGTACGGGCCGCGGGGCGCCGTCTCCAGGGCGTCGATGATCCGCAGGGCGCTCGACTTGGGCGCCCCGGTGACGGAGCCGGGCGGGAAGGCGGCCGCGAGGAGGTCCGCCCAGCCGGCACCGGTCCGCAGCTCCCCGCGCACCGTCGACACGAGGTGGACCAGACCGGGGTGCTTCTCGACGGCACACAGGTCGGGCACCGTCACCGAGCCGGTGGCGCATACCCGTCCCATGTCGTTGCGGACCAGGTCGACGATCATGACGTTCTCGGCATGGTCCTTCTCGAGCAGGTCGGCCTCGGTCCGCCCGGTCCCCTTGATCGGCCCGGACTCGACGACCCGGCCCTCCCGGCGCAGGAACAGCTCGGGCGACGCGGTGGCGATCTCCACCCCGTGCCCCGGCAGCCGAATCGTTCCGGCATAGGGCGCGGGGTTGCCCCTGGCCAGCAGGGCGGTGAGGGCGTCCACGTCGGCGTCGGCCGGCACGGGCGCGGACAGGACGCGGCAGAGGTTCGCCTGGTAGACCTCGCCGGCGGCTATGTGCTCGCGAATGCGCCGGACGGCAGCCGTGTACGTACGGTGGTCGAGTGAGGACGACCAGTCACCGGTCGAGGGTCCCCGCCAGCGTCCGGGCACCGGCGCCGGAACCGCCCGCTCCCTGACGTCCCGGAAGCGGGCGCAGGTCACACGGCCCCCGAAGTCGGCGGCGACGGCCCAGAAACCGGTGGAGTCCAGCGCGGCCGGGTCGTCGGTGACGTCGAGGAGCCCGGTGGCGAGACGGTCGCCGAAGCGGGCGAGAGGTGGGAGGTCGAGCACGTGTCGAGTCTATGGCGGACGCGCTCCCGGGCGACCTGGGCGCACCTGTCGCGGCCCGCCGGGCCCCTCCGTGAGCGGGTGCAGCGCAGCACGCTGCGCAAACGGGTTTTTGTACTGGCCCCGGAATCCGCTAGAGTTCAGTTCGTCGCCGGGAAGCGTGAGCGGACCGAACCGACAGGCGGACGTAGCTCAGTTGGTAGAGCGCAACCTTGCCAAGGTTGAGGTCGCGAGTTCGAACCTCGTCGTCCGCTCGAAGGAAGAGGGGCATCCCGGCCCCCGCACTCCTGGTGGAGTGGCCGAGAGGCGAGGCAACGGCCTGCAAAGCCGTCTACACGGGTTCAAATCCCGTCTCCACCTCCAAGGACGATTAGCTCAGCGGGAGAGCGCTTCCCTGACACGGAAGAGGTCACTGGTTCAATCCCAGTATCGTCCACTGGATCCCTGGATCCCCAGCGCGATTAGCTCAGCGGGAGAGCGCTTCCCTGACACGGAAGAGGTCACTGGTTCAATCCCAGTATCGCGCACGCAGTGCCCGTGATCCGCTCCTCGGAGCGGTCCCGGTTCCCGAGGACGATTAGCTCAGCGGGAGAGCGCTTCCCTGACACGGAAGAGGTCACTGGTTCAATCCCAGTATCGTCCACACCTCGCGAAGCCCCCGGCCCTGCGGCCGGGGGCTTCGGCGTGTGCGTCAGCTGGAGAAGAGCATGTGCCCGAAGCTCTTGTGGCGGCGGTTACCGTAGTGACCGCCGTGCGGGGCGCCCCACGCGGGAGCCTGGGGGGCCGCCGGGTACGCCTGCGGAGCGGCGGGCGGGGCGACGGGCGGTGCCGCGGGCGGTGCGGGCTGAGACCACTGGGACTCGAGCCGGGTCAGCGACTCCAGCTCGCCGTAGTCGAGGAATATGCCTCGGCACCCGCTGCACTGCTCGATCTGAACACCGTTGCGGTTGTAGGTGTGCATGGGGGCACGGCACTTCGGACACTGCATGATCGGTCAACTCCTCGCCGGTCGTTCCCGCTTCGCGTATCGCCAGGACAGACTGCGTCCGGCCGCGGGTCGGTTGCACCCTACTTCGCGGAATCCCGGCTCACCCCCGTGGGGAGGCGGGGCGTACGGCGCCCATACGCGCGCAGGCGTCGACCAGTGACTGCTCCGCCTCGTCCAGCGGCCGGTCCGCCGCGACCGCCTTGGTGACGGCCCGGGCGGCGCTCTGGACCGTGAGGGCACGGGCCGGGACGTCCAGCGCGGGCCAGGGGTCGCCGTCGGACGGCACGGCCGGGCCGCCCGCCGCACGGTAGGCGGTCAGGAAGCGGTGCCACTCGTCGGGCCCGAGCAGTCCGCAGGCGTACCAGGCCGCAGGGCGGGCCAGGTCCCATGCCGGCACGCCGGTGCCGAGGTCGTCGACGTCGATCAGCAGCCAGGGGGCTGCGCTCGCCGGGTGGCGTATGAGCTGGCCGAGGTGGAAGTCGCCGTGACAGAGGGTCGCCGTGTCCGGCATGGATGCCTCTCCGCGGGCCCAGTCGGGGAGTGCGGACCAGGCGTCCAGTACGGGCGCGGTGGCGGGGTGGTGGAGGGCGGTGGCAGTGACCGGGGTGGTGGCCCGGAGACGGGCGATGGCGCGGGCGGCCTTCGAGGGGCCGCGCATGGGGGGTACGGGGACGGGGGGCGGGGTGCGGTGGAGGCGGGCGAGGAGGGTGGCCGCGGCCTCCCAGGGGGCGGCGTCGGGGTCGTCCGGGTCCACGGGGATCCCGTACGGCCAGTGGGTGACGAGCCGTCCGCACAGTGCGACGGGGGCCGGGGAGAGCGGGGGGAGGAGGACGCCGGGGAGTGCGGCGGCGGTGGTGACACGGAGGGCGAGGTGGGCGAGGTCGGTGCCGGGGGCGTGGGCCTTGGCGACGGTGGTGTCGTGGCGGACGACGGTGGTGTCGTGTTCGCCGGTGACGAGGGGTTCTGCGGGGCAGGCGCAGGGGCCGGTACCGGTACCGGGGCGGGCGTGGGCTGTCGCCGTGACATGGGCTGTCAGGGCGGGGAGGAGATCCGTGGTCACGGGGCTGAGGGTACGGGGCGCGGGCCCCGTCGACAGGTGTGCGCGCAGGGCAATGCCGGCGCAGCTCCCCAGCTGCGCCGGCATTCTGCCGTCCGCCGCACCCCCGTCCCCACGGGGTTTCATGGGTGGATGTCCCCGCCCGGACCGCTCTTCCGGGCCTGGGGCGCCGCTCAGCGCCCCAGCATCTCTCCCACGGACGACGCCTGTATGGCCACTGTCTCCCACCCGTCGAAGACGAGGAGGAGCAGGACCGCCAGAGGAAGGGCCATCAGCGTTGCCACCAGCGGGTGCCGGCGGCCCTCGCCGCGATCCCGCGTGCGAACCACTGTCCGCGGTGCCGTGTACGCCATGGTCCCTCTCCTGGCCGTTTCTGTTGTCTTTTGCAGCGGCGGGCGTCTGACCTCGGGGGACGAGTGCTCCACCCGCCGCTTGACCTCAAATCTAGGGGTCCGGCGCCCGAGGGACGTCATGCCCTCGTACCGATTGCCGGGCCTCCCGGAGGATGAGCCATGCCCTGCGCTGTACTCCCCTGGGTGGAGACGGGGCCCTACGTCTCAGGGACAACCCCGAAGGGACGCCCGCTCTGCCCCGTCTTCTCCGACCCGTCCTCACGCGGTACCGGCTGCTCCACCAACGCGAGCACCCGGTTCGCCATGAACCGGGCCGTCCGCACGACGGCACCGGTGCGGGTGACTTCGCTCACTTCGACCACCCCCCGGCGCACCGCGGTCTCCACCCTGCGCCCCGCCCTGCTCGCCACCACCTCGTACGTACGCGTCATGTCCCCCGCATCCACGACGATCTCCACACGGTCACCCTTCACGCGATCAATCCCCCTTCGGTGTCGGGTGGTTGGGATCTTCGCTCGCGCGAACCCGGCCTGTCCGCACGCTCCCTGACCACCTTTCAAGTCTCCCACCCACCACTGACAATCCGTCGGTTCGAGAGGGCGCGGCCTCTGCGCACGGGCCGCTGGGGAAACGTAAGCTGTGGCACGTCACAGGACCGGGCAGCGGGGATGAACATGGCGATGATGCGCCTGAGGCGCGAGGACCCGCGCGTCGTCGGCTCTTTCAGGCTCCACCGGCGGCTCGGCGCGGGCGGGATGGGCGTGGTCTACCTGGGCTCCGACAAGAAGGGGCAGCGGGTCGCGCTGAAGGTGATCCGCCCCGATCTGGCGGAGGACCAGGAGTTCCGCTCACGGTTCGCACGCGAGGTCTCGGCGGCACGGCGCATCCGTGGCGGCTGCAC
Organism: Streptomyces sp. NPDC031365; assembly: GCF_055569765.1. Classification (NCBI taxonomy): domain Bacteria; kingdom Bacillati; phylum Actinomycetota; class Actinomycetes; order Kitasatosporales; family Streptomycetaceae; genus Streptomyces; species Streptomyces sp. NPDC031365. Next base: position 30,125 of record NZ_JBVIIM010000033.1, read on the forward strand.
GGCCCGGCTGGTGGCCGCCGACCTCGACGCGGAGCGGCCGTGGTTCGCCACGCAGTACGTGCCCGGCCCGTCACTGCACGACAAGGTCGCCGGCGAGGGGCCGCTCGTCGCGGCCGAGGTCGCAGCCGTCGGTGCGGCACTGTCCGAAGGGCTGGTCGCCGTGCACGAGGCCGGTGTGGTGCACCGGGACCTCAAGCCGTCCAACATCCTGCTGTCCCCGAAAGGGCCGCGGATCATCGACTTCGGCATCGCCTGGGCCACGGGCGCCTCGACGCTCACGCACGTCGGCACGGCGGTCGGCTCGCCCGGCTTCCTCGCCCCGGAGCAGGTGCGCGGGGCGGCCGTCACTCCGGCCACGGACGTCTTCTCCCTGGGCGCCACGCTCGCGTACGCGTCGATGGGCGACTCCCCCTTCGGGCACGGCAGTTCCGAGGTGATGCTGTACCGCGTGGTGCACGAGGAGGCCCAACTGCAGGGTGTACCGGACGCGCTGGCCCCGCTGGTGCGCGCGTGCCTGGCGAAGGACCCCGAGGAGCGGCCCAGCACGCTCCAACTGTCACTGCGGCTCAAGGAGATCGCCGCACGGGAGGCCCAGGGCCTCGCCGACGTCCGTCCGCCGGCGCCGCGTGCCCCCGAGCCCGACCGGCCCACCGGACACCTCGCGGACACCTACCCCGACCGCGCGCAGCGCCGGCAGGGCGGTCAGGGAACCCCGCCACCGCGCGGGCGCGGCGCCGCGCCCCGGGGCGGCGGGCCGTCCTCCGGTCGCAACAGGCGGAGCGTGCCCGCCTCACGGGGCGATTCCGCACGCGACAGTTCCTCGCGCGCGGGCACACCATCCCGGTCCGGTTCGCGGCCCGGACCGTCGTCCCGCACCACCCGGTCCGGCACCGGTGCCCGCCGCCCGGGTCCCCGGACGACCGGGACGGGTCTGCGTCCGGCCAATCCGCGGCTGCTCAGGCAGCGGCTGTTCGTGTTCGTCGTGGTGACGCTGGTGGTCGCGCTGGGCATCGCGCTGGTGCAGGGCTGCCAGGGACCGGGGTGAGGGCGCGACAGCGACGGGAGCGTCCGCGCCGCTACTCCCGCGGACGGCCCGTGGCCACCGCGTAGAAGGCGACCGCGGCCGCCGCTCCCACGTTGAGGGAGTCGACGCCGTGGGACATCGGGATACGGACCCACTCATCGGCGGCGGCCAGGGCGCGGGCGGACAGACCACTGCCTTCCGCCCCGAGCATCAGGGCCACCCGTTCCATCCGGTGCGGGGCCGCCTCGTCCAGCGGCACGGCCTTCTCACCGGGGGTGAGGGCGAGCAGCCGGAACCCGGCGTCGCGCACCGTCTCCAGTCCTTTGGGCCAGGTGTCCACCCGCGCGTACGGCACGGAGAAGACCGCGCCCATCGACACCTTCACGCTGCGCCGGTACAAGGGGTCGGCGCAGTCCGGGGAGAGCAGCACGGCGTCCATGCCCAGGGCGGCGGCCGAGCGGAAGATGGCGCCGATGTTGGTGTGGTCGTTGACCGACTCCATGACGACGACCCGGCGGGCGGTGCGGAGCACGTCGGCCGCCGTGGGCAGGGGCCGGCGCTGCATGGAGGCGAGCGCGCCGCGGTGCACGTGGTAGCCGGTGACCTCTTCGGCGAGCGCGGGGTCCACGAGGTACACCGGTGCGTCGGAGCGGTCGATGACGTCCCGCATGACGTCGGCCCACTTCGCGGAGAGCAGCATCGACCGCATCGCGTAACCGGCCTCCCCGGCGCGCCTGATGACCTTCTCGCCCTCGGCGATGAACAGGCCCTCGGCAGGTTCGCGCCGACGGCGCAGTTCGACGTCGGTCAGGCCGGTGTAGTCGTGCAGCCGCGGGTCGCCGGGGTCGTCGACGGTGATGAGTTCGGCCATGTCAGACCGCCCCGCGCGGGCCGACGCCGACGACCTCGCCGATGACGATGACGGCCGGCGGCTTGACCTGCTGCGCGACGACGGTCCCGGCGACGGTGGCGAGTGTGGCGTCGACACGGCGCTGGGCGGCCGTGGTGCCCTCCTGGACCAGGGCGACGGGCGTGTCCGGGGACCTGCCGTTCGCCACGAGGGTCTCGGCGATGCGGCCGATCTTGTCGACACCCATGAGGACGACGAGGGTGCCGGTCAGTTTGGCCAGGGACGGCCAGTCGACGAGGGAGCGTTCGTCGTCGGGGGCGACATGGCCGCTGACCACGGTGAACTCGTGCGCCACACCACGGTGGGTGACGGGGATGCCGGCCGCACCCGGGACGGAGATGGAACTGGAGATACCGGGGACGACGGTGCACGGGATGCCCGCCTCGGCGAGCGCCTGGAGCTCCTCCATTCCGCGGCCGAAGACGTAGGGGTCGCCGCCCTTGAGCCGGACCACCGACTTGCCCTGGCGGGCGTGCTCGATGAGCGCGTTGTTGATGGCCTCCTGGGCCATGAAGCGGCCGTAGGGGATCTTCGCCGCGTCGATCACCTCGACGTGCGGCGGAAGTTCGGCGAGCAGGTCGCGCGGGCCGAGCCGGTCGGCGATGACGACGTCCGCCTCGGCGAGCAGGCGGCGGCCGCGCACGGTGATCAGGTCCGGGTCGCCCGGGCCGCCGCCGACGAGGGCGACGCCCGGGGTGCGGGTGCGATGGTGCGGGGCCACCAGGGTGCCGTCGCGCAGGCCTTCGACCACGGCGTCGCGGATGGCGGCGGTGTGGCGGGGGTCGCGTCCGCGCGCCTTCGTCGTGAGCACGGCGACGGTGACGCCTTCGCTGGAGCCGGTGGCCGGGGTCCACGCCGTCGCCGCGTCGGCGTCGTCGGAGCGGACGCACCAGACGCGGTGGCGCTCCGCTTCGGCGGACGCCGCGGTGTTGGCGCCGGGGTCGCTGGTGGCGATGAGGGCGTACCAGGCGTCGGCGAGATCGCCGTCGGTGTAGGGGCGCCGGTGCCAGGTGATCTCGCCGGTGTCCGCCATGGCCTCCACCGAAGGGGTGGCTTCGGGGGAGACGAGGTGGATGTCGGCGCCCGCCGCGATGAGGGCGGGGAGGCGGCGCTGGGCGACCTGGCCGGCGCCGAGGACGACCACGCGGCGACCGGTGAGGCGGAGGCCTACGGGGTAGGCGGGGTGTTCGGCCATCAGGTGGGCTCCTCGGGCAAGCGGTGGGTCAGCGGGCGCGCTGCGGCTTCGGAGCGGCCTGGCGTGGGGATTTTAAGCGCGCGTCCGGTGAGGGCCGGGGTGGGCGGGGTGTTCTCCCCCGGCCCGCCCCTTCCCGAGACCGGGCGCTGCCCCCGGCCCCGGCACGTGCGGGTGGACGGCTGTGCCCACCCGTTCCGCCCTGCGGAACGACTGCCCACAGCCGTCCAGGTTACTTTTCGGTCACCCCGGCCGAATCGAACGTCGCCACCTCGTGCATCGCCCGTGCGGTGCTCTGGACCAGGGGCAGGGCGAGCAGTGCGCCCGTGCCTTCGCCCAGGCGCAGGTCGAGGTCGACCAGGGGACGCAGGCCCAGTTTGTTCAGGGCGGCCACATGGCCGGGCTCGGCACTGCGGTGGCCCGCGATGCAGGCGGCCAGGACCTCGGGGGCGATGGCCCGGGCCACCAGGGCGGCGGCACCGGCGCTGACGCCGTCCAGGATCACCGGCGTACGCAGTGACGCCCCGCCGAGGAGCAGGCCGACGATGGCCGCGTGCTCGAAACCTCCGACGGCGGCCAGGACCCCGAGGGGGTCGGCCGGGTCCGGCTGGTGGAGGTCGAGGGTGCGGCGCACGACGTCGGTCTTGCGGGCGAGGGTCTCGTCGTTGATCCCCGTGCCCCGGCCGGTGACCTCGGCCGGGTCGGCGCCGGTGAAGACCGCAATGAGGGCGGCGGACGCGGTGGTGTTCGCGATGCCCATCTCACCGGTGAGCAAGGCCTTGTTGCCGGCCGCCACCAGGTCGCGAGCGGTCTCGATGCCGACCTCGATGGCCTGCTTGGCCTCCTCGCGGGTCATCGCGGGCCCCGTGGTCATGTCGGACGTACCGGCGCGGATCTTGCGTGGCAGCAGACCGGGGGTGGCCGGGAGGTCGGAGGAGACACCCACGTCGACGACGCAGACCTCGGCGCCCACCTGGGTGGCGAAGGCGTTGCACACCGCTCCCCCGCCGAGGAAGTTGGCCACCATCTGGGCGGTGACCTCCTGCGGCCAGGGGGTGACGCCCTGGGCGTGCACCCCGTGGTCGCCGGCGAAGATCGCGACGGCCGCGGGCTCCGGGATGGGCGGCGGACACTGGCGGGACAGGCCGGACAGCTGGGCGGAGATGATCTCCAGCATGCCGAGTGCGCCCGCGGGCTTGGTCATGCGCTTCTGGCGTTCCCACGCCTCACCGAGCGCCTTGGCGTCCAGCGGGCGGATCTGCGCGACGGTCTCGGCGAGCAGGTCGTGGGGGTCCTCTCCGGGCAGGGCGCGACGGCCGTACGTCTCCTCGTGCACGACCCAGGACAGGGGCCGGCGCTTGGACCAGCCGGCCTGCATCAGCTCGGGCTCGTCCGGGAACTCGTCGACGTACCCGACGCACAGGTAGGCGACGACCTCGAGATGGTCGGGCAGTCCCAGAGCGCGGACCATCTCGCGCTCGTCGAAGAAGCTGACCCAGCCGACGCCGAGACCCTCGGCGCGGGCGGCGAGCCAGAGGTTCTCCACGGCGAGCGCGGAGGAGTACGGCGCCATCTGCGGCTGGGTGTGCCGGCCCAGGGTGTGCCGGCCACCGCGCGTGGGGTCGGCGGTGACGACGATGTTCACCGGGGTGTCGAGGATGGCCTCGATCTTCAGTTCCTTGAACTGCTTCGCCCGGCCCTTGGGAAGGGACTTGGCGTAGGCGTCGCGCTGGCGCATGGCCAGTTCGTGCATGCCGCGCCGGGTCTCGGCGGAGCGGATGACGACGAAGTCCCAGGGCTGCGAGTGGCCGACGGAGGGCGCGGTGTGGGCGGCCTCCAGGACGCGCAGCAGCACCTCGTGCGGGATGGGGTCGCCTCGGAAACCGTTGCGGATGTCCCGGCGCTCGCGCATCACCTTCAGCACGGCCTCGCGCTCGGCGTCGTCGTAGCCGGGGGCGGCCGAACCGGCGGGCGGCGCCGTTTCCGGCTCCACGCCGGCGCCCTGGGTGTCCAGGTCCTCCGGGTCCTGTGCGAGGTCGGGGCCGTGCGTGGACGGTACGGCGTCGGCGCCCGCCTCGTGAGGCTCCCGCGCGGGGACGGTCACGCCCTGCGGCGGGGTCGGTCCGAGCTGCGGGGCGGTGGGCACGGTGCCGTCCACGGGGACGAACCGGCCGAGGGTCCCCTCCGGCTCGGGGAGGGGGGTGGCAGGGGTCTGCTGGGGGCCCTGGACCGGAGGGGCCGGGGTCGGTGTGGTGTCGGCGTCGACCGTTCCGTCAGGAGCGTGCGGCGTCTGCGGACCGTCGGCGGTCGGGGTCCGAAGCGGCAGGGGTGCCTCGTCGGGGATCCGCACGAGGGCTTCGGCGCCCGCCGCGCCGGGGGTGGTTCCGGCAGGCTCCGGGGTGGCCTGAGCCGCGGTCGGCCCGACCGTCGGCTCCGGACCGGTCTGCGCATCCGGCACGACGGCACCCGGCGGTTCGGTGTCCGGCACGACGGCACCCCGCGGTTCGGTGTCCGGCACGACGGCACCCGACGGTTCGGTGTCCGGCACGACGCCGTGCTCCTCGGGGAGCACTGCGGCTTCGGCGCCGGGCACCTGGGCGGTCTGCGGCGCGGTGGCGTCCGCAGCCGGTACGTCCTCGAAGACCGGTACTGGCGGAATCTCGGCGTGCTCCGGCGTGACGGTCCCGGCGCCCGGTGCCTGAGCAGCCCCGGGAGCCTCAAGGCCCTGAGCACGCTCCGGCTCGGCGACCCCCACACCCGGCACGTGCACGGCGTGCGACTCCCCGAGCACCTGAGCCCCGGGCACCTCACCCCCCCGGGCACCCTCCGGCACGACACCCTCAACACCCGGCACCGCAGCAGCCTGCGACTCCTCAGCCACCTGAGCTGTCCCCGGGACGGCCTCGGTGCCCGGCGCCGCGTCCGGTGTCCGGGGCTCCGGGGCATCTGTCGCCACGGCCGCCACGGGTTCCGTCACGTGACCGGCCTCCTCGCCCGGTGCCGCGGCCTCCTCACCCGGTGCCTCGTCCCCCTCCTGCGCGTACTCCGGCGCGGTGGCCTCCGGGGACGGTGCGCTCATGGCCGCCCCGGCCACCGGTACGCCGGAATCCTGCGCGAGTTCGGGAGCGGCGGCCTCCGCAGGCGGCACACTCATGGGACCGGGCGCCTGGGCGGGCTGGGCCCCCGCCCCCGGTGCTCCGGACGCCACCAGTGCCTCGGCCGTCGGTGCGTGCTCCGGCGCGGACCCGCCGCCGACGGCGACGCCCGCCCCCTCCGTGTCCTGTGCCGCGGCCGCGACGGCCTCCGTGGCGACGCGGGTGACGGCCTCTTGGGCCACGCCCCTCGGCTCCGCCGGCGGGCCAACCGTTTCGGCTGCCGACACCCCCGCGCTCACCATGGCCTGCGTGCCCCAGGGCGCCGCGGCCTGCGGCGCGCCCGCTTCCCGCGCGCGCGGGATGTCGAGGTACTCGGGGCCGAGGGTCGGCGGGCCCGCCTGACGGGCCGGCAGGTCGGCGGGTCCGCGGTCGGCGAGGGACCGGACCGGGCTCGCGGAGACGTCGGGAATGGGCGGGCCGAGGTGCAGTGGACGGCGCGGCGCGGCCGGCGCCGTCTGCGACTGGGCCGGGTCGGGGAGCCGCACGCCGCCGAGGTCGACCGAGCCGCTGTCGCGGCCGGCCATCTCGTGCGGGCCCGGCGCGTGCACGGTCTCGACGACCGGCTCGGGGGCGGGCGGAGCGATCTCGTTGCCCCAGGCGCCCTGGGCGCCGGGCAGCAGCAGGTCTTCGTCCTCGGCGGGACCGTCGGAGAGGTAGGTGTACGCGTCGGGCGCGGGGACGCCCTGCTGCTCCACCATGCCTGCGTTCTCCGGCAGTCCCTCGCCCGGGACCTGGCCGGTGTCGGTCATGCGTACCCCTCGCCCATCGGTTAGTGCTCCTACGACCAGCTCACCCGGAACGGCGCACCGACCGCCCCACACTGAAGAACGAGCGTGCGTCCCCAGCGGCACGAACGGCCCGCCCGAAAAAGGCGACAAAGCCATTCACTGGCATTGTCGCGGCCGCACCGCCGTCGCGTCAGCTTGATCGGCGACGGTTCCGCTGTGGACTGCGCCACGTTGCGCGCCCTCCGGTTCCCGCCATACCACGACCCACCTCAAAACGGGCGCGCTTTCCGGACATTGACCGACGAAGCGTCGGGCGTCCGGCGCGGTACAACGATCGGCCAGCCTACCCCGTGCGGTACGACAACCCGATCACGGGGACGACAATGGGATCAATTGCCACGCGCGGGCAGCACGCCACTGAGCAGGAACACGACGCTCCGTTCCTTCTCCGTCCAGGCCCTGGTGTCGAGTTCGACGGACTGCAGCAGCGCGCACTCGACCTGATACTCGTGTTCCGTCAGGTTCCGGCCGATGAGTTCGGCCGCGTCCCGGGTAGCGGCGTGCGCGACGATGCGCTGCGGGCGGCGGTCGGCGACCGCGGAGACCACGGCCGCTCCCCCGCCGCCGACCCGGACGACGTCCGGCTCGGGGAGGTTCTCCAGTACATGGGGAGCCGTGCCGTGGACGATCTGGAGCTGGACCCCGTGGCGGCGGGCGGCGGAGTCGGTGCGGGCACAGGCGGCCGGGTCGCTGTCGACGGCGATGACGGCGGCGCCGGCCCGGGCGGCGTCGGTGGCGAAGGCGCCGCTGCCGCAGCCGATGTCCCAGAGGAGGTCGCCTGGACGCGGTCCCAGCCGGGCGAGTTGGGAGGTGCGCAGGGGTTCGCCCTCCCCCTCGCCGAGTCCGCCGCCGTACTCCTCGGCGGGCAGCGACCATCCACGCGGGCCGCTCGAGGGGTCGCGTCCGGCGATCCAGCCGCCGGACTCACCGGCGCCGGCCCGCCCGCCGATGACGATGACAACGTTGGGGTCGCGCCAGGTGTGGTCGGCGGCGTTGTCGGAGGTGACCACGCTGACCTGTTCACGCGGGGTGCCCAGTTCCTCGCAGATGACGAAGGTGCGGTGGATCCCGTCCATGAGCAGTCCGAGTTCGGCGGGGCCGGCGCCGGGAGAGGTGAGGACCGCCACTTTAGTGTGGGCTCGGCATACATTCACCGCGCGGCGCAGGGTGCGCGGGTGTGCGACCACCACGTAGGCGTCGTCCCAGGGCATGCCGGCACGGGCGAAGGCGGTGGCGACCGCGGAGACACCGGGGACGACCTCGACCTCCAGGCCGAACTCCGGTGCGCGCAGGATCCGTACGACGCCGAAGAAGCCGGGGTCGCCGTCGGCGAGGACGACTGCCGTGCCGCGGTGGGCGGCGATGCGGCGGGCGGCGAGGGCGACGGATCCGAGCCGGATGCGTTCGGCCCCGGCGGGCACCTCGGGGAGCGCCAGATGGTGGGCGGTGCCGGCCACCAGCGTGGCGGCGCCCAGCGCCGCGCGTGCCGCGGCGGTCAGCGGCGAGCCGTCCCAGCCGATCACCGTGACCCGGTCGGCCATCGTCGTCAGTCTCCTGGGGTTTGCGCAGGTCGTCGTCGGCTGTTCCGCACGGGGGCGGGTCCCCAGAGGTTACCTGGTGCGGCCATGAACCGCTTGGGCGGTGGTGTCCACCAGCAGGTTCCTCTCAGGTCAGTTCCAGTCCGTGTAGGTGGTGAACCCGCTGCTGTCGGCCAGTTGTCCGTCCGCACCCTCGATGTCCTCGGGCAGCAGGCTCCATACGATGAAGTCGGTGCGTACGTCGCTCCAGCCGCCGTCCGTGGTACGGACGTGGGCTATGCAGGCGCCTCGCAGTACGCCCTCGCTGATGCAACCGATCTTCTGGGCGACCTGCTGCGAGGCCGTGTTGTCGGCGGCGGTGCGCAGCTCGATCCGTTCGAACTTCTGGTCGCGGAAGAGCCACTGGGCGGTGGCGAGGGCGGCCTCGGAGGCGTAGCCCTCGCCTCGCGCCCAGGGGGCGACGATGTACGACAGCTCGGTGGACCGTACGTGCCAGTTGGTCTCGGTGAGCCGGATGAGGCCGACCAGGCGCTGGGTGAGGAACTCGGTCACGGCGAGGTCGAGTCCGTTGCCAGCCGCACGCTCGGCCGGAGCGTACCCGGTGATCCAGGTGCGGGCGGCCTGCTCGGTGAAGGGCCGGGGGACATCGGTCCAGGCGGCGACCTGCTCGTCGTTCATCATCGCGGCGAGGGCGGGAACGTCGTCCGTGTCGAGGGGACGCAGCACCAACCGCTCCGTGCTGATGGAGATGTCGGGGAAGGTGCTCGTCATGCGCCGCTCCGTAATCTGAGAGACCGTCGGGTACTGCTGAGCTGCCCAGCATGCAGCATGCAAGCCCCGAACCGCACCACGGGGGCCTCCCCACCTCGTGGTGGAGGGCCCCCGTGAGTGGCGGGTGCGCGGGATCAGAAGGAGGGGAGCACGGAGCCGGCGTACGTGTCCTCGATGAACTTCTTCACCTCGGGGGAGGTGAGGAGCTCGGCGAGCTTCTTCACGCGCGGGTCGTCCTCCTGGCCCTCCTTGACGGCGAGGAGGTTGCTGTTCGGGTTGCCCTTGGCGGACTCCAGGACGAGGGCGTCCTCGGCGGGCTTGAGGTCGGCCTCGATGGCGTAGTTGCCGTTGACGACCGCCGCGTCGACGTCCTCGAGGGAGCGGGGCGTCTGGGCCGCCTCCAGCTCCTTGAACGTGAGGTCCTTGGGGTTCTTGGTGATGTCCGCGGGGGTCGCCGCGGTGCCGACGCCGTCCTTGAGTGTGATCAGCCCGTTGGCGGCGAGCAACTGCAGGGCGCGGCCCTCGTTGACGGTGTCGTTGGGGACCGCGATGGTCGCGCCGCTCTTCAGCTCGTCGGCCTCGGCGGCCTTGTCCGAGTAGAGGCCGAGCGGCTCCAGGTGCACGTCGACGACGGACACGATGTGCGTGCCGTTCTTCTTGTTGAAGTCGTCGAGGTACGGCTGGGTCTGGAAGAAGTTGGCACCGACGGAACCGTCTTCCGTCGCGGTGTTCGGGGTGACGTAGTCGGTGAACTCCTTCACCTCGAGATCGAGGCCGGCCTTGTCGGCGAGGTTGTCCTTCACGAAGTTCAGGATCTCGGCGTGCGGCACGGGGCTCGCGGCGACGATCAGCGGTCCGGAGGTGTCGGCTGCGGCGTCCTTGTCGGAGCCGCAGGCGGTGAGACCGAGGGTGAGGGCTCCGGCGGCGAGGACAGCGGTGGTGATCTTGGCGGTGTTACGCACGAAAAGTGCCTTTCCTTGGGTGGTGCGACCCCGAGACGGGGAGTTCGGGGGTCCGGAGGGGTTTCAGGCGACCTTGCCGACGTCGGCCGGGGCAGGCTTCGTGGCCTTCAGGAGCCGCAGCCTCGGTCCGGGGCCGGAGCGGGCGCCGCGGCGGTGCAGGGAGCGGGCGGCGTAGTCGCCGGCGAACTGGATGAGGGAGATGACCACGGCGAGGACCGCGACGGTGACCCACATCAGGCCGGTCTCGAAGCGCTGGTAGCCGTAGCGGAGCGCGAGGTCGCCCAGTCCGCCGCCGCCGACGGTGCCGGCCATGGCCGAGTAGCCGATGAGGGCGATGACCGTGGTGGTGGTGCTGGCGATCAGGGAGGGCAGCGACTCGGGGACGAGGACCTTGCGGACGATCGTCCAGGTGTGGGCGCCCATCGCCTGCGCGGCCTCGACGAGCCCCTGGTCGACCTCGCGCACGGCCGTCTCGACGAGGCGGGCGAAGAACGGGATGCCGCCGATGGCGAGCGGCACGATCGCGGCCTCGCTGCCGATGGTGGTCCCGGTCACCCAGCGGGTGAAGCTCATCAGGGCGACCATGAGGATGATGAACGGCATCGAGCGGCCGATGTTCACGACCTGGCCGGCGACCTTGTTCACCACGGTGTTCTGCAGCAGTCCGCCCTTGTCGGTGAGGACGAGCAGGACGCCGAGGGGGAGGCCGCCGACGACGGTGATCAGGCTTGACCAGCCGACCATGACCAGCGTCTCGGTACACGCCAGTTCCAGCAGCGGCTGCATCTCGGACCAGGTCACTTGGCCCCCTCCTTCACCAGCGCGGGCAGCTCATCGCCCACGACCTCGATCTGCAGGCCCTGTTCACGCAGGAAGCCGATCGGTACGACGTTGTCCTCGTAGCGCCCGGGCAGTTCGATGCGCATCCGGCCGACCTGCAGGCCGCCGACGGTGTCGATGGCGGCACCGAGGATCGATATGTCGATGTTGTAGGTGCGCGACAGCTGGGAGACGACGGGCTGGGTCGCGCTGTCGCCGTGGAAGGTGACGTCGAGGACGGTGCGGTCGTCGCCGGAGGCTTCGCCGCCGACCGGGAACAGCGCGGAGGCCAGTTCGGAGCCGGGGGTGGCCAGGAGGTCGCTGACCGTGCCGGACTCGACGATGCGGCCCCGGTCCATGAGGGCGGCCGAGTCGCAGATCTGCTTCACGACGTCCATCTCGTGGGTGATGAGCAGGACGGTGAGCCCGAGCTGTCGGTTCAGGTCGCGCAGGAGCTGCAGGATCGAGCGGGTGGTCTCCGGGTCGAGGGCGCTGGTGGCCTCGTCGGAGAGCAGCACCCGGGGGTCGCCGGCGAGGGCGCGGGCGATGCCGACGCGCTGCTTCTGACCGCCGGAGAGCTGGGCGGGATAGGCCTTGGCCTGGTCGGCGAGGCCGACCAGGTCGAGCAGTTCCAGCGCCTTGCGGGAACGTTCCTTCCCCGACGTTCCGAGAATCTCCAGGGGCAGTTCGACGTTGTCCCGCACCGTGCGCGAGGACAGCAGGTTGAAGTGCTGGAAGACCATGCCGATACGGCTGCGCGCCTGCCGCAGCTCCCGGCCGGCGCGGGGGCCGCGTCCGGCGAGGGCGGTGAGGTCCTGGCCGGCCACGGTCACACTGCCGGAGGTGGGGCGTTCCAGGAGGTTGACGCAGCGGATGAGGGAGGACTTGCCGGCGCCGGACTGGCCGATGACGCCGTAGACCTCGCCTTCGCGGACGTGCAGGTCGACGCCGTCCAGGGCGGTGACCTCACGGCCGCGTGAGCGGTAGACCTTGGTCAGGCCGGAGGTGGTGATCACGTGGGTTTCCGTCACTGTCGAGTGCGCGGCGCGTCGAGGACGCCGGACACGAGGCATGCAGGGTCGAAAGCAGCCGGGCGGCACGTCTCACGGGCGTGGCGAAGGGGTCCGTGGAGAAACGTGCGCGCGGGGGCAGAGCTCAGTGCTCAGTCGCGCGTGCGGGACACGGGCGCGGGCACAAGGGGGCTCTCGCTTCGGGGCGCGAGGCTCAGGTGGTGCAGGGGCCCTCTAGAAGGCGCACATTCGGCACTGACACATACAACGAGCACCGGGCGTCATGGTCGCCTCGGTCGCAAGGATGCGGTCGCTCGTCGTGGTCATGCGATCAGTAAAGCAGAGGTTGACTCCCGACCGGACACGGCTGTCCGCATACTGGACGGCCGTGGACAGCGGTGCGCGCACGTCAGGGGCGTACGGCGATCTCCACTCCGCGGTCAGTGACCAGTGCGGACAAGGCCGGGAGGTCCTCGACGACGAGGCCGGCGGTCAGCTCGCGGACCTGGTGGGTTGTGGCCAAGGCCACGGTCCTTCACACCGGCGGCGCGGCCGGCCCGGCGGGCAGCTGGGCGACAGCCGCCGGGCTGGTCGCGGAGGACGCCGGGCCCGGCGCCCCCGGGGGCGAGGACACCGGGGGGTTTCCGGCGTAATAGGGTCACTGCCATGCTTGACGTCCTGACGGTGGTGACCGCTGTCGCCGCGCTGCTGCTCGCCGCTTGGTGCGGGTGGGCCGCCTACCGTGATCAGCCGACGAAGGACTGGCACTTCATCGGGATGGCCGTGGTCACGCTGCTGGCACTGGTGCAGCTGGTCGTCGGGATCGTGCAGCTGGCCCGGGGCGAGAAGCCGGAGCAGGGCACGACGATCTTCGTGGCGTATCTGCTCGGCTCGCTCGCGTGCGTCCCGGCGGCCGGTTTCCTCTCGCTGGGCGAGCGTTCCCGCTGGGGATCGCTCACGGTCGCCGCGAGCGGTGTCGTGCTGGCCGTGCTCGAGGTACGCCTCCATGACATCTGGGCAGGCTGAGATGGCCGCGACGCAGGAGAAGACGCGCAGGAGGCCGGGCCGGACGCGACTGATCGGCGGGCCCGGGCTGCTGCTGGTGTGGCTGTACGGGGTGATGGTCGTCGGCGCGCTGTCGCGCTCCGCCTACCAGATCGCCACCGAGTTCGGCCGCGCGCCGCTCGCGTACACGCTGTCCGCGCTGGCCGGGCTGGTCTACGGCTTCATCACGTACACCCTGGTGCGCGGCGGGGAGACGGCCCGCAGGGCGGCGCTGGTGTGCTGCGCCGCCGAGCTCGTGGGCGTACTGACCATCGGCACCTGGACGCTGGTGGAGCCGTCCGCCTTCCCCGACGCGACCGTGTGGTCCGACTACGGGATGGGGTACCTCTTCATTCCCGTGCTGCTGCCCCTGACCGCCATGTACTGGCTGCGCACCGCGCGGCCGCCGGGCAGCGGGGTCTGATCAGGCCGTCGTCGCGTACGTTTCCGCCGTCTTCTCCAGGACGATCATCGGTACGCCGTCCGCGCCCTCGGAGGTGCCCACCCGCTGGTAGCCGACCTTGCTGTACAGCCGCAGGTTGCTCTCGCTGCGGTGCCCTGCGTGCAGCCGGAACGTCCTGGCGCCGCGCTCGCCGGCGAGGGCCGATTCCGCCGCCCTGAGCAGACGCGCGCCGATGCCGTGTCCCTGGAGACGGGGGTGGACGCAGAGCTTGCCGATCGCCGCCGCGCCGTCCTCGGTGATCCTGCCGTGCACCGAGCCAACGATCTCGTCGCCGAGCCGGGCGACGAAGACACAGTCGGCGCCGACCTCCTCGCGCACCGAGTCGAGGGTCTGGACCAGGGGGTCGATGCGGTAGTTGGCGTAGAGTGCCGCTTCGCTCTGGAAGCACAGGTACTGCAGCCTGAAGATCTGCTCCGCGTCCTGCCCGGCCGCCGCAGAGATGGTCACGCTCATGCCCATGTGTGCATGCCTCCCGCTCACCTGATCACCTGTCGTCCCTCACTCCTATCCCCGCCATCAGCGCGCCGCAACCTCCGGTGTGAGCAATCGCCGCAGACATCCCAGGCATCTGGAACGTTCCGGGCCGATACCGCCCTGTGAGATACCCAACTCCCCCGCGATTTCCCGGTATGTCGGATCGCGCGGCGACAGCAGAGCCTCCATCAGCCGGGGGCAGTGGCCCGGCAGCCGGCGGACGGTGTCCCGCAGGGCGCGGCGGCGAGCGGCCACGAGCACGAGGCGCTCGGGGTCGTGGCGGCCGGCGTCGGCGGGTTCGCCGGTCAGCGGCGTTTCCCGGCGGGCGGTACGGCGCGTGCGGCGTGCCTCCGCGCGGACGGCACTGCGGAGCCAGCCCGGCGGGTCGGTTGGAGGGCCGTCGGCGTCCAGTCGCTCCATCAGGCGCAGCCAGACCGCCTGTTCGAGGTCGTCCGGTTCGGCCCCGCAGCCGGGCGCCTCGGCGGAGGCCTCCGCACTGAGCAGTGGACGGAGGGAGACGACCAGTTCGTACGCCATGCCCGGCTCGCGTGTCATACGCGCAACGACTCTGCCGCTCCGGACAAGGTTGCCCGGAGCGGCACGGACTCACCCGTACTGGGGCATGTCGGGTCAACCGTTGACGAAGTCCTCACGGGCCAGCAGCCCGGTGTCCGGGTTGTCGGTGAAGACGCCGTCGATACCGGTGGCGAAGTACGTCCGGTAGGCGCCGAAGACGTCACCGTAGGCGTCGGGGTCGGTGCCCCGGCGGAAGTCGGCGGGCAGGAAGGGGTTTTCGTTGCGCATGGTGTAGGGGTGGAGGATCAGGCCGGCCCGGTGGGCGTCGCGGACCAGGGCGGTCGGCCGCGTGAGCCGGCCGTTCGCGTCGCGCGGGATGACCAGGTCGAGGGTGGGGCCGATGCCCTGCGCGTAGGAGGCGATCTCCTTGAGACCCCTGGGGGTGACGAGGTCGGCCACGGTGCGCGGGTCGCCCGACTCGACGAAGTCCCAGGGGCGGCTGTTCGCACTGGACAGGAGCACAACGAGCGGGTTGTCCACGAGTCTGCTGAGCCGCTGGACGCCGGTCGGCTCGAACGACTGGAGGATGACGGGCGAGTTCCGGCGGTGCTTGCCGTGCCTGCGCAGCACCTTCGCGACCCGCTCCTCCAGGCCGAGGCCGAGGCCCCGGAAGTACGTGGGGTGCTTGGTCTCGGGGTAGATCCAGACCTGCTTGCCGCGTTTGCGGGTCTGCTCGTCCTGCCAGCGCAGTACCTCGTCGAAGGTGGGGATCTCCCAGCGGCCGTCGTAGAGGGTGTTGTGCGGCCGGTTGGCGGGGATGCGCTCGACGGCGCGCAGCCGCTTCAGCTCGGCGAGGGTGAAGTCCTCGGTGAACCAGCCGGTGACGGAGGCGCCGTCCAGCGTCTTGGTGGTGCGGCGGGAAGCGAACTCGGGGTGGTCGGCGACGTCCGTGGTGCCGCCGATCTCCGGCTCGTGCCGGCAGACGAGGTGACCGTCCCTGGTGGGCACGAGGTCGCCGGCCTCGACGATGTCCGCGCCCATGTCGAGGGCGAGCTGGTAGGCGCCGAGGGTGTGCTCGGGCCGGTAGCCACTGGCCCCACGGTGCCCGATGACCGTCGGCACGGGCAGGCTCCTCAGCCCCCGGCCGCCGCCGTGCCGGGCATCGGCGGCTCTCGCCGTGCCGCCCAGCGTCAGGACCGATCCGGAGGCGCCGAGCACGGCCGCGCCGAGGAGGGCCCGCCGTCCGGTTCCGCCCGCCTGTTCGTTCGACTCCCGCGTGGCCATGAGTGTCCTCCTGGTGTCGGCTCGTCCGGTGCGGGCCGATCGTAGGTGGGCGTGGATGACGGGCGGGAGACCCCGGGCCGAACAGACGGGTGAGGTTGGATGTCGCGCATCGTCATACGGATGACGTACACCTGTCGTATTCCGGCGGGTTGTGACGGCTCGTCCGATTGGACCCGACGGACGGGGGCACCCCTGCCGTGTGCGGGTCCGGGGCGACTTCCGTCACAACGTGACGTCCGTGTTTCGCGCCGCCCAGGGGCGGGCCGCCGCAGATGAACCCGGGTCAAGAGTGAGTAAGACCTCGGTGAACACACGGGAGCCCGATGTGCGCAACCCCCTGGGCCGCGAGTAATGTCCTCACCTGCACAGACTCATACGGCATTCATCCACGTCCGCTTCCCACCGGAGGGTCCGTTGTCCCGCTTCGCGCTCATCAAGGCAGTGCTCGGTCCGATCATGCGCCTGATGTTCCGCCCACAGGTGGAGGGCGCGGAGAACATCCCGGGCGACGGTCCCGTGATCCTGGCCGGCAACCACCTGACGTTCATCGACTCGATGATCCTGCCGCTCGTCTGCGACCGTCAGGTCGTCTTCATCGGCAAGGACGAGTACGTCACCGGCAAGGGCCTCAAGGGGCGGCTGATGGCGTGGTTCTTCACCGGCGTCGGCATGGTCCCGGTCGACCGCGACGGCGGCCGGGGCGGGGTGGCGGCGCTGATGACCGGGCGCCGGGTGCTGGAAGAGGGCAGGATGTTCGGCATCTACCCCGAGGGCACCCGCTCCCCCGACGGCCGGCTGTACCGGGGCCGCACCGGCATCGCCCGGCTGACCCTGATGACCGGCGCCCCCGTGGTGCCGTTCGCCATGATCGGCACGGACAAGCTCCAGCCCGGTGGCGCGGGCCTGCCCCGGCCGGGGAAGGTCACGGTCCGCTTCGGTGAGGCGATGGAGTTCTCCCGCTACGAGGGCATGGACCGCGACCGCTATGTCCTGCGTGCAGTCACCGACTCGGTGATGGCCGAGGTCATGCGGCTGTCCGGGCAGGAGTACGTGGACATGTACGCGAGCAAGGCGAAAGCCGCCTAGCGCTGCGCAGTGCTGTGCACGGGGGTGGGGGCAGCTCGGGTTCGGCTTTCGGGTGCGGGTGCGTTGTGGCTGGTCGCGCGGTTCCCCGCGCCCCTGGGTCGGCCACCCGCACCCGGCGCCCCGGGGGTTGGCTGTCCGGCCCCCCACCCGTACCGGGGGCTCAGGGGTCGGCTGTTTCGTGCAGCTGGGGAGCGTCGTCCAGGTGTTGGTTTCGGAGCACGAACCATGAGGCCGCCGCCGCGGGCAGGATCCTCGCTCCTGTGCCCGCTGCGGGGGTGAGGCCGTCGACGAAGGACCGGCGGGCCGCGCGCGGATACGGCGCACACCTGTCTCTCGGGCACACTGGATACGCGTCTCATCGCGGCCGACGAGTCGGTGACGTCGTCGTTCAGTGCCAGGGCAGTTGCCCGCGCCGCTCCCAGTAGGCCCCAGGCTCCTCGACCAGGGCGGCGAGGCGGGACAGCTGGTCGTCGGTGAGGTCGACAGCGGCGGCATGCAGGTTGGAGGCGAGCTGGGTGCTGGTCGCCGCGCCGGACAGCACGACGCCGGCCCAGGGCTCCCGCAGCACGACCGCGAGGGCGACGGCGTCGCATCCCAGGCCGGTCTCGTCGGCGACGGCGCGCAGCGCCTCGGGGGCGTTCGGCGCGGCAAGCCGGCCGTTGGCCATGCCCTCCTTGACGATCACCGTGAGGCCCGCGTCATGGGCCTCGGCGAGCGCGGGCCCGACGGAGGTCTCCAGGGCGTTGTAGGTCGACTGCACGGTACGGAAGAGGGGTGCGCCGTCGACGGTGACGGCGAGGGCGGTGCGGATGGTGTCCGCCTGGTCCGGGCCGCTGGTGGAGAAGCCGACGGTGAGTCCCTGGGCCGCCGCCTCCGCGAGCCGGGCGTGCAGTTCCTTGTCGGTGAGGGCTGGGCTGTCCGGGGTCACCGAGTGGATCTGGTAGAGGTCGAGCCGGTCGCCGAGCAGCGTGTCGGTCTCGGCGCGCTGACGCTCGTACGCGGCGAGGGAGTGGTCCTTGACCTCGTGCCGTTCGGCTTCCGTGGACCAGTCCGCGGTGTAGGTGTAGCCCCATTTGCTGCCGATGACGATGTCGGTGGCCTCGGGGTGGTGGTTCAGCCAGTCGGCGAGAAACTCCTCGGAGCGGCCGTAGGACCGGGCGGCGTCGAAGTAGCGCACGCCCTGGGCGTAGGCGGCGTCGAGGAGTTCGTGGGTGCGGGTGCGCAGCGTCTCGACGCCGCGGTCCTCACCGAGGTCGTCGTCCCGGCCGAGGTTGATGTAGCCGGGGCGGCCGATCGCGGCGAGGCCGAGGCCGATGTGGCAGGTGGGGGTGGTCGCTGTCGCCAGTCGGGCGAAGGGCATCGCGGGCTCCGTCGGTCGGCTCCGGTTCGGCGTCCGACCAACGTAACCCGCGGCGTCGCTCCGCCGGGGGAGGCGGGCGCCTCCGGACTCGGGTCATGCTGCGCGTCGCGCCGTTCGGGTGCGCCGGCGCCCGCGCGGTTCCCCGCGCCCCTGAGGGGTGTTTCCCTACCGCTTCTTCGCAGTGGCCCAGGCGCGCTGGACCGCCAGGTCCGTCTTCACCTCGGCCAGCTGGACCGCGACCGCGACCGGTGCCGTGCCGCCCCTGCCGTTGCGGGAGGCCAGGGCTCCGTGGACGTTGAGGACCGAGCGGACCTCCGGGGTGAGGTGGGCGGAGATCTTCGCGAACTGTTCGTCGGTCAGTTCGTCCAGCTCCTTGCCCTCGGACTCGGCGGCCTTGACGCACTCACCGGCCACCTCGTGCGCCACGCGGAACGGCACGCCCTGCTTGACCAGCCACTCGGCGATGTCGGTGGCCAGGGAGAACCCGGCCGGGGCCAGCTCCTCCATGCGCTCGCGGTGCACCGTGAGGGTGGCCATCATCCCGGTGAAGGCCGGAAGCAGGATCTCCAGCTGGTCGATGGAGTCGAAGACCGGCTCCTTGTCCTCCTGAAGGTCGCGGTTGTACGCGAGCGGGAGCGCCTTGAGGGTGGCCATCAGGCCGGTCAGGTTGCCGATGAGGCGTCCCGACTTGCCGCGCGCCAGCTCGGCGATGTCCGGGTTCTTCTTCTGCGGCATGATCGACGACCCGGTGGAGAAGGCGTCGTGCAGGGTCACGAAGGAGAACTCCTTCGTGTTCCAGATGATGACCTCCTCGGCGATCCGGGAGAGGTTCACGCCGATCATCGCGGTGATGAAGGCGAACTCGGCGACGAAGTCCCGGGAGGCCGTGCCGTCGATGGAGTTGGCCGCGCTGCCGTGCTCGAAACCGAGGTCCTTGGCGACGGCCTCCGGGTCCAGGCCGAGCGAGGAGCCGGCCAGCGCACCCGAGCCGTACGGGGACACCGCCGTGCGCTCGTCCCACTGGCGCAGCCGCTCGGCGTCCCGGGACAGCGCCTGGACGTGGGCGAGGACGTGGTGGGCGAAGAGCACCGGCTGGGCGTGCTGGAGGTGGGTGCGGCCGGGCATGGCCACGTCCGGGTGGGCCTCGGCGAGGCCGGTCAGCGCGTCCTGGAGGTCGGCGAGCAGACCGCCGACGGTGCGGGCGTGGTCCCGCAGGTACATCCGGAAGAGGGTGGCCACCTGGTCGTTGCGGGACCGGCCGGCGCGCAGCTTGCCGCCGAGGTCGGGGCCGAGGCGCTCCAGCAGGCCCCGCTCCAGGGCGGTGTGGACGTCCTCGTCGGCGATCGTGCCGGTGAAGGAGCCGTCGGCGACGTCCGCCTCCAGCTGGTCGAGGCCGGCGATCATCCGGGCCAGCTCGTCCTCGGTGAGGAGCCCCGCCTGGTGCAGCACGCGCGCGTGGGCACGCGAGCCGGCGATGTCGTAGGGCGCGAGCCGCCAGTCGAAGTGGACCGACGCGGACAGCTTCGCCAGGGCCTCGGCGGGGCCGTCGGCGAAACGGCCGCCCCAGAGCCGTACGTCACCGCTGTTGCTGCTCACTTGCGTACTCCTCGAGGGTTCCGGATGTGCCGCCGCCTCCCCACGGTCGTGTGAGGAGGCGGCTGCCAGGCTAGTGCGTGTGAGGGGTCCTCAGGCGCTGCGGACCTACGCGAGGTCCCGCTTCGCCGCGATCTTCGACGACAGGCTGTAGATGTCGATGAAGCCCTTGGCCGCCGCCTGGTCAAAGGTGTCGCCCGTGTCGTAGGTGGCCAGGTTGAAGTCGTACAGCGAGGACTGCGAGCGCCGGCCGGTGACGACGGCGCGGCCGCCGTGCAGGGTCATCCGGATATCGCCGTTGACGTGCTGGCTGGCCTCGGTGATGAAGCCGTCCAGGGCGCGCTTGAGCGGGGAGAACCACTGGCCGTCGTAGACCAGTTCGCCCCAGCGCTGCTCGACCTGCCGCTTGTAGCGGGCGAGTTCGCGCTCGACCGTGACGTTCTCCAGCTCCTGGTGGGCCGTGATCAGGGCGATGGCGCCGGGCGCCTCGTACACCTCGCGGGACTTGATGCCGACGAGGCGGTCCTCGACCATGTCGATCCGGCCGATGCCCTGGGCGCCCGCGCGCTCGTTGAGCTGCTGGATCGCCTGGAGCACGGTGACGGGCTTGCCGTCGATGGCGACCGGCACACCTTCCTTGAAGGTGATGACGACCTCGTCGGGCTCACGCGTCACGGCCGGGTTCTGCGTGTACTCGTACACGTCCTCGATCGGCGCGTTCCAGATGTCCTCGAGGAAGCCGGTCTCGACGGCGCGCCCGAAGACGTTCTGGTCGATCGAGTACGGGGACTTCTTGGTGGTCGCGATCGGCAGTCCCTTGGCCTCGCAGAAGGCGATGGCCTTGTCACGGGTCATGGCGTAGTCGCGGACCGGGGCGATGCACTTGAGGTCGGGGGCGAGGGCAACGATACCGGCCTCGAAACGGACCTGGTCGTTGCCCTTGCCGGTGCAGCCGTGGGCGACGGTGGTGGCTCCGTGCTTCTGCGCGGCGGCGACCAGATGCTTGACGATCGTCGGCCGGGACAGCGCGGAGACCAGCGGGTAGCGGTCCATGTAGAGGGCATTGGCCTTGATCGCCGGAAGGCAGTACTCGTCGGCGAACTCGTCCTTGGCGTCCGCGACCTCGGCCTCGACGGCCCCACAGGCGAGGGCGCGCTTGCGGATGACGTCCAGGTCCTCGCCGCCCTGGCCGACGTCGACCGCAACGGCGATGACCTCGGCGCCCGTCTCCTCGGCGATCCAGCCGATGGCGACGGAGGTGTCCAGACCGCCTGAGTAGGCGAGTACGACGCGCTCGGTCACGGGTTTCTCCTCACAGTGCATTCGCTGATATGCATGAGTATGCAGGACTCTGCATGATTCGTCAATCTGCCTCCTCGGGGTAGGGGATTCAGGCCAGAGGGCGGCCGGATCCGGACGGTGCGTGAACGCGCGAAACCGCTCTTCCGTATCCCCACCGAACGCAGGCGCCGCGTCACTCCGCACCCGAGACACCCGAGACACCCGAGACTCCGAGTGAGGCATCCGCATGTCCAGGGCTCTTCCGCGGCACCACAAGCGCCGTGCCGCCTTCATCGGTGCCGCCGCGGTGGCGCCGACCGGCGCGGTGATCGCCGGCACCGCCCTCCCTGGCCGCCTGCACGCTCACGAAGTGAGGTGACAGGCGCTGTGGCCGCCCCGTGTGTGCGCCGGCCGGGGCGGCCACGGTTCCCTCGCCGGCCGCGGCCGGAACCCACGGGGAAATTCCTTAGACAAACGAAAGACTTGCTCCCATAATCGTTGAACATGGGAAAGACCTATGAACGCATAGACGGCCGCCTCCGCACGTTCATCGAGGAACAGCCGGTCTTCTTCACCGCCACCGCCCCCCTGTCCGCCGACGGCACGGTCAATCTCTCCCCCAAGGGGCTCACGGGCTCCTTCGTGGTCCTCGACGAGCTCACCGTGGCCTACCTCGACTTCGCCGGGTCCAACGCCGAGACCATCGCCCACCTGCGGGAGAACGGCCGTATCACGCTGATGTGGTGCGCCTTCCAGGGGCCGCCGAACATCGTGCGCGTACACGGCCGCGGCGAGCCCGTCTTCCGGGACGACCCGCGCTTCGCCGAGCTGCTCGCCCGCTTCCCCGACATCGACCACACCGCGCACGGCCTGCGTGCCGTCGTCGTCGTGACGGCCGAACTGATCCGCGACACCTGCGGATACGCGGTGCCCTTCATGGCGTACGAGAGTGACCGCGACCTGCACGGGAAGCGGTTCGCGCGGGAGGACGACGCCTCGCTCGACGCCTACTTCACCAAGAAGGAGCATGTCGCGACCAGCCTGGACGGACTACCCGGGCTGCCGTTGCCGCTGCCCCCCTCTAACGTCTGAGCCATGCCCCCGGGTGCCGCCTCCACCGTCGTCCTCGTGTCCCTGTCCCTCCTCGCGCTCGGCGCCGGCGACCGGCCGTCGTCGCCGCTGCCGGACCGGATGGCGGACACCGGTGGCGGCACCCAGCTCATCACCGCCGTGGCGCCGGAGACCGGCTCGACGTCCGGCACGGTCACCTGGTGGGACCGCGAGGGCGGACGCTGGGTGGCGGCCGGTTCCGCACCGGCCCGCTTCGGGGCCGGGGGACTGACCGAGGGCACCACCCGACGGCAGGGCACGAACACCACCCCGACCGGGCTGTACGGCCTGCCGTACGCCTTCGGCATCGAGGCGGCTCCGCGCGGGACGACGTACACGTACCGCCCCGTACGCCAGAACTCCTGGTGGTGCCAGGACAACGACTCGCGCTCCTACAACCGCTGCACCGAACCCCGGGCCGCCGACTGCCGCGCCGCCGAGGCCGAGCACCTGATCACCTACCGCGCACCGTACGCACATGCCCTCGTCGTGGACTTCAACTACCGCCGTCCGGTGCGCGGCCGGGGCGCGGGAATCTTCCTGCACGCCAACGGGCGCGGCGCGACGGCGGGATGCGTGTCCGTGCCGGGGGACGCGATGCGCAGGATCCTGCGCTGGGCCGATCCCGGGCGCGCACCGCACCTCGCGATCGGCACGACCAGTGGGCGCACGGCGATCACCCGCTACTGAACCGGGATTCCTCTGAACGCGCCGACGCGACGGCACGTATGTGTGGGCCAAGGGCCAAGTCCCACGGAGGAACCGTGACCACCACGCTCGCCGGCGGCCGTGCCGCCCGCCGCCAGACGATGCGCCGCATCCGTCCGCGCCGCTCCCCCGCCGTGCCCCTGCTGCTCGCCGTGGGTGCGGGCGCGGTGGCCGTGCTGTGGTTGTGGTGGACCAGCACACCGTCCATCGCGGACACCACCGGGAAGATCATCGCCGCCGGCCGGATCACCGGTCTGCTCGGCGGCTATCTGATGGCGCTGGTGGTGCTCCAGATGGCGCGGGTGCCCGCGCTGGAACGCCGGGTGGGTTCGGACCGGGTCGCCCGCTGGCACGCGATGAGCGGCCGCTACACCGTCAGCCTGGTCATCGCCCATGTCTTCCTCATCATGTGGGGTTACGCCCGCCAGGCCGGCAGGAGCCTCGGTGACATCGCGCAGCAGACGATCACCTCCATCAACACGCTGCCGGACATGGGCAAGGCCGCCATCGGCACCGGTCTGCTGTTCGTGATCGCGTTCCTCTCCATCGGCCCCGTCCGGCGCCGGCTGCCCTACGACGGCTGGTACCACGTGCACCTGCTGACGTACGCGGCGGTGTTCCTGACGTTCTGGCACCAGATCACCACCGGCAACGAGTTCGCCGTGGAGCCGACCGCCAAGACCTTCTGGTACGGGCTCTACGGCACCGTGACCGCGCTGGTCCTCTGGTACCGGGTGATCACCCCGGTCCGGCTGAACATGCGGCACCGGATGCGCGTCGAGGCGGTCATCGAGGAGACGCCGGGCATCGTGTCCGTGCTGATCGGCGGGCGCAAGCTGCACCGGATGGGCGCGGAGGCCGGGCAGTTCTTCCGCTGGCGGTTCCTGGCGCCCGGGATGCGGTTCAGCTCCCACCCGTACTCGCTGTCGGCGGCGCCCCGCCCCGACATGCTGCGGATCACGGTGAAGGCCATTGGCGACCACACCTCCCGGCTGCGCGAGCTGGAGCCCGGCACGCGGGTGTGGGCGGAGGGCCCGTACGGGGCGCTCACCGCGCAGCGCCGCAGTCGCGGCAAGGTGCTGCTGGTCGCGGGCGGAGTGGGGATCACCCCGATGCGGGCGCTGTTCGAGACGCTGCCCGGCGCCGCCGGTGACATCACCCTGCTCTACCGGGCCAACAGCACCCAGGACCTGGCGCTGTGGGGCGAGCTGGCCAAGATCGCGGACGAGCGGGGCGCGCGGCTGATGTACGCGGTGAACAGCCCCGACGGGGAGCGCCCGGACATCTCGGCGGAGAGCCTGCAGCGGAAGATCCCGGACGTCGACCGTCATGACGTGTTCATGTGCGGGCCGCCCGGGTTCGCACAGTCGGTGTACGACGCACTGCGCGGCGCCGGGGTCCCCGCCCGCCGTATCCATCACGAGTCGTTCGAGATGTGAGCGACGGGCCATTCACCCGGGTCATCCACACCCATCAGGAGCTTGAGAAGCGATGAGGAAGAGTCACCCCGTCCGGCGCGCCGTGCTCGCGACCGCCGCCACCGTGTCCGGGATCGTACTGCTGCTGTCGCTCAAGCCGGCGTCCGATCCGGGCGCGGCCGAGGCCGCGGGCGGCGCGGCCCCGCCCGCGGCGGCCCAGTCGCCGCAGGGCGGCTCCCAGCCCATCGGGGACGGCACGGTCACCGGGGACGCGTCGAGCACCCAGTACGGGGCGGTGCAGGTCCGGCTGACGGTGAGCGGCGGGAAGATCACCAAGGCCGAGGCGGTCCAGGCACCCAAGGGCGGCCAGAGCGACCAGGTCACCTCCAACTCCGTACCGAAGCTCAACCAGGCGGCCGTGGCCGCGCAGGGCGCGGAGATCGACGCGGTGTCGGGGGCCACCTACACCAGCGCGGGGTACAAGCAGTCGCTCCAGTCGGCGCTGGACAAGGCGCGGGCGGCCAAGACCTCCGAGTCCTCCTCCGGCGCCGGTGGCTCCGGTAGCGACGGGGATGGCGCGGGCGGCGGGAACGCCGGTGAGGCGCAGGCGCAAACCGTCACCGGGGACGCGGCGCAGACGCAGTACGGGCCGGTGCAGGTCAGGATCACCGTGAGCGGCGGGAAGATCACCAAGGCCGAGGCGGTCCAGGCACCCAAGGGCGGCCAGAGCGACCAGGTCACCTCCAACTCCGTACCGAAGCTCAACCAGGCGGCCGTGGCGGCCGGCAGCGCGGAGATCGACGCGGTGTCGGGGGCAACGTACACGAGCGCGGGGTACAAGCAGTCGCTCCAGTCGGCGCTGGACAAATCCGGTGGCTGACACGGTGGCCGAGCCGACCGAGGCTCCCGCCGCGGTGCGTCATGCGGAGGAGACGATGGGGACCGTCTTCTCCCTCGACGTCCGCGGCGGGGAATCCGCCGCGGTGCGCGCGGCGGTGGAAGAGGCGGTCGCGGGGCTGCACCGGGTCGACGAGGTGTTCAGCACGTACCGCGACGACAGCCAGATATCCCGGCTGGCGCGGGGCGAGCTGAGCGTCGGGCAGTGCGATCCCGAGGTGGCGGAAGTGCTGGAGCTCGCGGCGGAGGCAGAGCGGGTGAGCGACGGCTGGTTCAGCGCGCGCTACCAGGGCCGGCTCGACCCGACCGGGATCGTCAAGGGCTGGGCCACCGAGCGGGCGGCACGACGGCTTCGCGCCGCGGGGGCGACGGGGGTCAGCGTCAACGGGGGCGGCGACGTGCAGTTGCTGGGGGCGCCGGGGGTGGGGCGGCCCTGGCAGGTGGGTGTCTCGGATCCGCTGCGGCCGGGGGGTCTCGCCGCCGTCGTCTCCGCGGCCGGTGCGGAGGAACTGGCCGTGGCGACGTCCGGTACAGCCGAGCGGGGGAATCATATCGCCGACCCGCGTACGGGGCGGTCGGCGGTGACCGACCTGGTCGCGGTGACGGTGGTCGCGCCGCGGCTGACGTGGGCCGACTGCTGGGCCACGGCAGCGTTCGCGATGGGGTCACGGGAGGGCTTGCGGTGGCTGGAGTCCTTGCCGGGCGTCGAGGGCCTGCTGATCACCGCGGGGGACGAGGTGCGGTGCACCGGAGGGCTGGCGGGTTGGCTGGGGTGAGCGGTGCTGTGGCCGAGGTACCGAGTTTCACGTGACTGCGTTCGTGGGGTGCCTCCCCCACTCTCGGCGGCTCGAGCGGGAGGTACCCCCATCACCCACCCGTGCCGCCCCGGGTGCACCTCCCAGGTCTTCACGGCACTGGGGGAGGCACGACCGCCCGCGGCCACGAGGGTAAGGGGGCCGCCCCGGCACCTGACCGCGGTGGGGGCGCGAGGGCCTCCCGATGGGCGGGGGGCGCGGAGGCCTCCCGGTGGGCGGGGGCGCGAGGGCCTCCCGGTGGGCGGGGGCGCGAGGGCCTCCCGGTGGGCGGGACCGCAGCGCGCTCAGGGGCACGGGGAACCGCGCGACCGGCCACGGGCGGCCCGCGGTCGACGTACGGGACTCCCCCGCCCCCGCGGAGCGCTCAGTGACCGTTCTGGGCCAGCCTCAGCAAGTGGTCGGCCAGCGCCTGCCCTCCCGTCGGCTCCCTGCTGATCAGCATCAGCGTGTCGTCGCCGGCGATCGTGCCGAGGATGTCCTGCAGTTCCGCCTGGTCGATCGCCGAGGCCAGGAACTGCGCCGCGCCCGGCGGAGTGCGCAGGACCACGAGGTTCGCGGACGCCTCCGCGGAGATCAGCAGCTCCTGCGAGAGCCGCCGCATCCGCTCCTCCTTGGCGGACCCCCCGAGGGGCGCCCGGGGCGTGCGGAACCCCCCCTCGCTCGGCACCGCGTAGATCAGGTCGCCGTCGGTGTTGCGGATCTTCACCGCGTTCAGCTCGTCCAGATCGCGGGAGAGCGTCGCCTGGGTGACGCTCAGCCCGTCGTCGGCGAGCAGCTTCGCCAGCTGGCTCTGCGACCGCACCGGCTGCCGGTTGAGGATGTCCACGATCCGGCGGTGGCGTGCGGTGCGCGTCTGCGGCACGGCAGGTCCGGCCTGCTGACCCTGCTCCTGCTCCTGCTCCTGCTCCTGCTCCTGGCTCATCGTCGTCTCATTCTCCGGATCGCCCTTCCCCGCCCGCCGTGCCGGCCTGGTCCAGGATGCCGGGCAGCGCCTCGAGGAAGGCGTCCACCACGTCGTCCCCGAGGGTCAGCGGCGGCATGAGCCGTACGACATCGGGGGCCGGCGCGTTCACGAGGAAGCCGGCGTCCTGAGCCGCCTGTTGCACCTGGGGTGCGAGCGGCTCGGTCAGCACGATACCCAGGAGGAGGCCCGCGCCCCGGACATGGCCGGTCAAGGCATGACCGGACGCCTCGATCCCGGCACGCAGTTTCTCGCCCTGCCGCTTGACGTTCTCCAGCAGCCCCTCCCCCTCGATGGTGTCGAGGACGGCGAGTCCGGCGGCGCACGCGACGGGGTTGCCGCCGAAGGTCGTACCGTGCTGGCCGGGCCGCAGCAGGTCGGCCGCGCGCCCGAAGGCGACGGTGGCGCCGAGGGGCAGCCCGCCGCCGAGCCCCTTCGCCAGCGTGACGACGTCCGGCAGAACGCCCTCGTGCGCCTGGTACTCGAACCAGTTCCCGGTCCGTCCGACGCCGGTCTGCACCTCGTCCAGCACCAGCAGCGCGCCCGTGGCCGCCGTGATCGCGCGGGCGGCCTTCAGATACCCGGGCGGGGGCACCACGACGCCATTCTCGCCCTGGATCGGTTCGATGATCACGAGTGCGGTGTTCTCGGTGATCGCCGCAGCGAGCGCCTGCGCGTCGCCGTACGGGACGTGTGTGACGTCCCCGGGCAGCGGCAGGAACGGCTCGCGCTTGCCGGGCTGGCCGGTGAGGGCGAGGGCGCCCATGGTGCGGCCGTGGAATCCTCCGTCGGTGGCCACCATGTGGGCCCGCCCGGTCAGCCGGCCGATCTTGAACGCGGCCTCGTTGGCTTCCGCACCCGAGTTGCAGAAGTAGACCCTGCCCTCTCGGCCGAAGAGCTGGACGAGCCGTTCGGCGAGCGCGACCGGCGGTTCGGCGACGAACAGGTTGGAGACGTGCCCGAGGGAGGCGATCTGCCGGCTCACGGCCTGGACGACCGCCGGGTGGGCGTGTCCGAGCGCGTTGACCGCGATGCCGCCCACGAAGTCGGCGTACTCCTTGCCGTCGGCGTCCCACACCCGCGCGCCCTCACCGCGCACCAGCGGCAGGCGCGGGGTTCCGTAGTTGTTCATGAGCGCGCCCTGCCACCGCCGGCTCAGCTCTTCGTTGCTCACGACTCCCCCTGTTCGTCGGGCACGACCATCGTGCCGATGCCCTCGTCCGTGAAGATCTCCAGCAGGATCGAGTGCTGGACCCGGCCGTCGATGACGCGGGCGGTGTTCACGCCGCCCCGTACGGCGTGCAGACAGCCCTCCATCTTCGGCACCATGCCCGAGGACAGCTCCGGCAGGAGTTTCTCGAGCTGGGAGGCGGTGAGGCGGCTGATCACCTCGTCGCTGTTCGGCCAGTCCTCGTAGAGTCCCTCGACGTCCGTGAGGACCATGAGGGTTTCGGCGCCCAGTGCAGCAGCGAGTGCCGCAGCCGCCGTATCAGCATTGACGTTGTAGACATGGTGGTCGTCCTGGCTGCGGGCGATCGACGAGACGACCGGGATACGGCCGTCGGCGAGCAGTGCCTGGATCGCGCCGGTGTCGATGTCGGTGATCTGGCCGACCCGCCCGATGTCGACCAGCTCGCCGTCGATCTCGGGCTGGTGCTTGGTGGCGGTCAGGGTGTGCGCGTCCTCGCCGGTGAGGCCGACGGCGAGCGGTCCGTGCCGGTTGAGCAGCCCGACCAGTTCCCGCTGCACCTGTCCGGCGAGCACCATGCGTACGACGTCCATGGCGTCCTCGGTGGTGACGCGCAGTCCGGCCTTGAACTCGCTGACGATGCCGTGCCGGTCGAGCGCCCGGCTGATCTGCGGGCCGCCGCCGTGCACGACGACCGGTTTGAGGCCGGCGTGACGCAGAAAGACGACGTCCTGGGCGAAGGCGGCCTTCAGCTCCTCGTCGACCATGGCGTTCCCGCCGAACTTGATGACGACGGTCTTGCCGTGGTGCCGGGTCAGCCAGGGCAGCGCCTCGACGAGGATCTGCGCCTTGGGCAGCGCGGTGTGCTTACGGGTGGCGGTCATGAGGAATACGCGCTGTTCTCGTGGACGTAGTCGGCGGTGAGGTCGTTGGTCCAGATGGTGGCGGTGGCGTCACCGGCGGCGAGGTCGGCGACGATGTGCACCTCGCGGTAGCGCATGTCGACCAGGTCGCGGTCCTCGCCGACCCCGCCGTTCTTGCACACCCAGACACCGTTGATGGCGACATTGAGCTCGTCGGGTTCGAAGACGGCCTTCGTGGTGCCGATGGCGGAGAGGACGCGGCCCCAGTTGGGGTCCTCGCCGTGCAGGGCGCACTTGAGGAGGTTGTTGCGGGCGATGGAGCGGCCCACCTCGACGGCGTCGTCCTCGGACGCGGCGCCCACCACCTCGACCTTGATGTCCTTGCTGGCGCCCTCGGCATCGCGGACGAGCTGCTGACCGAGGTCGTCGCAGACGGCGCGGACGGCCTCGGCGAACTCCCCGTACCCGGGCGTGAGCCCGGATGCACCGGAGGCGAGCAGCAGCACGGTGTCGTTGGTGGACATGCAGCCGTCGGAGTCGACGCGGTCGAAGGTCACCCTGGTCGCGGCACGCAGGGCGCGGTCCAAGGTGTCGCTGTCGAGGTCGGCGTCGGTGGTGAGGACGACGAGCATGGTGGCGAGGCCGGGCGCGAGCATGCCGGCGCCCTTGGCCATGCCGCCGACGGTCCAGCCGTCCTTGGTCACCACGGCCGTCTTGTGGACGGAGTCGGTGGTCTTGATGGCGATGGCGGCCTTCTCACCACCGTGCTCGGACAACTGGGCCGCGGCCGTCCCTACGCCCGGGAGCAACTTGTCCATGGGGAGCAGGACGCCGATGAGCCCGGTGGAGCACACGGCGATCTCGCCGGCGCCGGTGCCCAGCACCTCGGCGGTCTTCTCGGCGGTGGCGTGGGTGTCCTGGAAGCCCTTCGGCCCGGTGCAGGCGTTGGCGCCACCGGAGTTGAGGACCACGGCGGACAATCGGCCGCTCTTGAGGACCTGCTCGGACCAGAGCACGGGGGCGGCCTTGACGCGGTTGGACGTGAAGACGCCGGCGGCGGTGCGGCGGGGGCCGTTGTTGACCACCAGGGCCAGATCGGGGTTGCCGTTCTCCTTGATCCCGGCGGCGATGCCCGCCGCCGTGAATCCCTGTGCTGCCGTCACACTCACGGCGCGACTCCGATCGTCGTCAGCCCGGTGGTCTCGTCGAGACCCAGGGCGATGTTCATGCTCTGGACGGCACCGCCCGCGGTGCCCTTGGTCAGGTTGTCGATGGCGCTGATCGCGACGATCCGCTCCGCGGCCTCGTCGTACGCGACCTGCACCGTCACGGCGTTGGAGCCGTACACGGAGGCGGTGGCCGGCCACTGTCCCTCGGGGAGGAGGTGGACGAACGGCTCGTCGGCGAAGGCCTTCTCGTAGGCGGCGCGCACCGACTCGGCGGTGACGCCCGGCTTCGCCCTCGCGGTGCAGGTGGCGAGGATGCCGCGCGGCATCGGCGCGAGGGTGGGGGTGAAGGAGACGGAGATCCGTTCGCCGGCCGCCGCGCCGAGGTTCTGGATCATCTCGGGGATGTGCCGGTGTCCGCCGCCCACGCCGTACGGCGACATGGAGCCCATGACCTCGCTGCCGAGCAGGTGCGGCTTGGCCGCCTTGCCCGCGCCGGAGGTTCCGGAGGCGGCGACGATCACCGCCTCGGACTCGGCGAGGGCGGCGGCGTACGCCGGGAACAGGGCGAGGGAGACGGCGGTCGGGTAGCAACCGGGCACCGCGACACGCTTGGACCCCTCCAGCGCGGCGCGGCAGCCCGGCAGTTCGGGCAGGCCGTAGGGCCAGGTGCCGGCGTGCGGGGAGCCGTAGAACCGTTCCCATTCGGAGGCGTCCTTCAGCCGGAAGTCGGCACCCATGTCGATCACGAGCACGTCCTCGCCGAGCTGCGCGGCGACGGCGGCGGACTGCCCGTGCGGCAGCGCGAGGAACACGACGTCGTGCCCGGCGAGCACCTCGGCGGTGGTCTCGGCCAGCACCCGGTCGGCGAGCGGCAGCAGATGCGGCTGCAGTCCACCGAGGCGCTGCCCGGCGTTGGAGTTGCCGGTCAGCGCGCCGATCTCGACTCCGGGGTGGGCCAGCAGCAGACGCAGCACCTCCCCACCCGCATATCCACTCGCTCCGGCCACTGCCGCCCGTACCGTCATGGAACCTCCTCCTAGAGGGCATGACTATACGTTTCTCTGCACGTTTATGCAACGGTGGCGTCCGGACGGACACGACGGAGCACGGAGCAGGCCGGGTGGCCCACCTCTGCCTGATCCGCAGGAACGTCACCGAGTTCGCGGGCGTTGTTCCAGCCGCCGAGGTTCCATCAATGGCTCGGCCGCATCGGAGCGCACACGGGACCACACGGGAAGGAGCAGGATGGGCGAGTTCTGGCCAGTACCCGAGGTACTGGCCTACCTGAGCGGCCGCTGGCGGGCGGAGCGAGCCGTGCGGGACCTGACGGGCGGCGACGAGGGACACTTCGAGGGGACGGTCGTTTTCGGCCCGCTGGAGGGCGGCGGTCTGCTGCACGAGGAGTCCGGCGCTTTCACCTGGCGGGGTACCACCCGGCCCGCCGAGCGGACCCTGCGCTTCCTGCCGGGTCCCGGCGGCACGGCGGACGTACGGTTCGCGGACGGCCGCTCGTTCCACGACCTGGACCTCACCACGGGCCGGCACATCACCGTCCACCCCTGCGCCGCCGACCTCTACCGGGGTGAGTTCACCGTGCGCGGCACGGACCACTGGCAGGCGGTCTGGCGGGTGCGCGGCCCCGCCAAGAACCTGGTACTGACCACCGACTACGCCCGGGTGGGCTGAGCGGAAGCCCCTTCCAGGCGCAGACTCCAGCGGCCGGCCCGGCCGGCCACGCTGATCGTCGACAGCGACCGGACGTCGATGCTCCAGTACGTGGCGGGCGGCGCCTTGAGCACATAGACCAGGGCCGCCCGGATCACCGAGGGCACGGCCACGGCGACGACCGTGCAGTCGCCGTCGGCCGGCCGGGTGTCGAGCCAGCCGCCCACACGGCCGATGAAGTCCAGCAGTGACTCCCCGCCGTGCGGTGTGGCCCGCGGGTCGGCCAGCCAGGCGTCCACGGCCCCCGGCTCCCGGGCCATCACCTCGCCCAGGGTCAGCCCGCGCCAGCGGCCCATGTCGCAGTCGCGCAGGGCGAGCTGCACCAGCGGCGCGTATCCGAGACCGTCCCCGGTGGCCCGGCTGCGTGGGGCCGGGGAGCAGTAGCGCAGATCGGCCGCCGCGAGCGGCAGCAGTTCGTGCGCGACCCGTTGCACCTCGCTCCATCCGGCCTGGTCCAGCGGCCGGTCGTCCTCGAAACGCTCGGCGAGCACCGAGGAGCTCCCCGCGGCGGCGACGAACGTGACCCGAAGTGCCATGCCGCGATCGTCAGTCGCCGAGGTGAACAGGTCAAGGGGTGCCGCCCCGGCGTCACTCCGGGTGGCGACATCCTTACCGACTGGTAAGGACGCGGCGGACAAGTCGCCCGAACGCCGCCCGGCGCCCTCACTCGAGGACGAGCACCATCCAGTGGTCGGGCCGGTCCAGCGGGCGGAACCCCAGCTTGGCGTAGACACCGTGCGCGTCGTGCGTCGCCAGCATGACGCGCTTCACGCCGTAGGGCCGCAGCTCCTCCAGTACGAGAGCGACCAGCGCGGTGCCGACGCCCTTGCCCCGCACCGACGGGTCGACGTACACATCGCACAGCCAGGCGAAGGTCGCCCGGTCGGTGACGATCCTGGCGTACGCCGCCTGGTCACCCGAGAGCGTGTCGTAGACGCCGAAGTTGAGTGAGCCCTCGATCGCCCGGTCCTGTTTCTCCCGGGAGCGGCCCAGGGCCCAGTACGCGTCGGTCGACAGCCACCGGTGCACCCGGGCCGCGTCGATCCTCGCGGGGTCGGTGGAGATCTCGTAGCCCTCGGGCAGGCGCGGGGTGTGGGTCATGGCGGGATGTTCGCAGCCCGCGCGGTGCGGCGTCGAGCCGTTATCCGTGTGGTACGGCGTCCCGGCCGTTGGTGGGCAATCTGCCGCGACGGGAACGGCAACGCCTCGACCTCGCGGAAACAGCGTGGTGACCCGCCTGGACACGAGAGCCGTCCGACAGGCCGAGCACCGATAGGGGCAACCTTTGGCACAGCCCTCATGATGACTCCCGAGCGGGCGTTCACGCCTCGCGGGGCGTACGCACCGGTCCAGGACCGTCGCCGAGTGCCACGCACGCGAACGGCCACTGCTGATGCCGCCGCCCAGGGTGCCGTTCGAGACGGGCCGGGAGGTCAGATCAGGCCGCGGCCAGGTTGCGGTGGCGGGACGTGACGACGCCGGCCACCGCGAGGGCGGTGAAGGCCACGAGGAGAGTGAGGACGGGGGCCATGGTGATGGCGGCGGCCGGTGCCTTGGAGGTATGGGTGAACGGCGAGAGGTTCTGGGCCCACTGGGGCCATCTGAGGCTCGGGCCGAACAGCGGGCCCAGCAGGACGGACGCCATGAGCACGGTCCAGGAGACCGGGCCGGCCCACTGCGGGAGCAGCCCTACGACCGCGACGACGACACCGCCGAGCACCAGGATCCCCGGCAGTTGGGCGAGCCCGGCCGTCGTCAGGTCGCCCAGTTGGGCGACCGTGCCTCCGCCCAGCGTCCGGCCGGCCGCTAGTCCCATGCCGACCGCGAAGAGGAGGAGGAGCCCGGCGGCGCCGAGTACGGCGTTGATGATGTGGGCCGTCGCCCAGCGTGCCCTGCTCACCGCGGTCGCCAGGACGGGCTCCAGACGGCCCTCGGTCTCCTCAGCATGCATGCGCAGCAGGATCTGCACCGCGTATATCGCGGCGGCCATGCCGGCCATCCCGATGATCGAGGTGCGGTAG
Source organism: Streptomyces sp. NPDC031365 (assembly GCF_055569765.1). Taxonomy (NCBI): domain Bacteria; kingdom Bacillati; phylum Actinomycetota; class Actinomycetes; order Kitasatosporales; family Streptomycetaceae; genus Streptomyces; species Streptomyces sp. NPDC031365. Next base: position 64,271 of record NZ_JBVIIM010000033.1, read on the forward strand.
GCGTCGATAATCCGGTCCGTGCCGCCCACGCGCGTGTACCAGTCCCTGGCCGAGCCGTCCATGTCCGCAACCTCGCCGCCGATGGCACCGAGGACCAGGCCGAAACCGAGCATGCCAACCGCCCAGGCGAGCAGAGAGCCGCGCTGCAGCCGCCAGACCAGCCCGAACGGGCTGAGCAGCCCGGGCGCGGCTTCGGTGTGACCGCGCCGCTCGGGGAGCATGCCCCTGCCGACATCCCGTCGACGCCCGAGCGTGCCGGCCACGCCGAGCAGGACGGCGAAAAGGACGACGAACAACGCGAGCGGCCACCAGTGGTCGCCGCCGAACGGCCGCATCTGCTGGCCCCAGCCGAGCGGGGACACCCAGGACGGCCAGGCACTGACCACCCGCAGGCCGCTCCCGTCGGCCCGGCCGAGCATGTTCCCGACACCGCTGAGCAGGAAGGCGAGGCCGAGGACCGCCGAGGCAATACCGTTCGCCCCGCGCGTGGTCGACGACAGCTGGACGGCTATCGCGGCGACCCCGGCGAACACGATGCCGACCGCGCCGACCGACGCGCCGGCCGTGACCGAGCCCTCCACCGGCTGACCATTCACGATCATCGCCAGGCTCAGCAGCGCCGACAGCACGATGTTCGCGCCAACCGTGACGCCGACTCCGGCGGCGAGCCCTGCGTCCCGTCCCACGACCGTCGCGCCGACCAGATCGGCACGCCCGGTCTCCTCGTTCTGGCGAGTGTGACGTACCACGGCGAAAGTGCTCATCAGAGCCGTGAGCACCGCCAGCGTGAGATAGCCGCGGACCAGCGTGTAACCGCCGACACTGGCGCCGGAGGCCAGGCCCAGCATGCGCATCGCCGCGTTGCCCGCCATGAGCTCGGTCTGTTCGATCACGTCCTGACGCGTGGGAAGGCCGCTGACACTCATGGCCGTGATACCGGCCATGAAGGCACTCAGCCCGAGAATCCAGGCAGAGAGGGTGAACCGGTCGCGCCGCAGCGCGAGCCGGGTGAGCGCGACCACACCGGTCAAGCCGACCGTCCGCCCGGTCATCGCAGACTCCCCAGGCCCGTTGCGGTGGCCGAGTGGTCGGCGCCCGAGGCGTCCGGTACGCGTATGTCGTCCCCGTAGTGACGCAGGAACAGTTCCTCGAGGGTCGGCGGCGAGCTGGTCAGCGCCCGGACGTCGAAGGCCACCAAGTGCCGCAGCACCTCACCCAGTTCACCAGCGTCCACACTGAACCGCACACGGGTGTGGTCCCCGCTCAGGTCGTGCACCCCGGGCACCGCGGCCAGCGCGTCGATCGGCTTGGCGGTCTCGACGGTCACCGTCGTACGGGTCAGATGGCGCAGCTCGTCGAAGGTGCCCGACTCGGCGGCCCGGCCCGCACGGATGATGGTGACGCGGTCGCACAGCGCCTCCACCTCGGACAGGATGTGGCTGGACAGCAACACACTCCGGCCGGCCCCGCGCAGTTCCCGGACCACCTCCTGAAAGACCGCCTCCATCAGCGGGTCGAGGCCGGAGGTCGGCTCGTCCAGCAGATACAGCTCGACATCAGAGGCGAGGGCCGCCACGAGGGCCACCTTCTGCCGGTTGCCCTTGGAGTAGGCGCGACACCGCTTGCCTGGGTCCAGCCGGAACCGCTCCAGCAGGTCGGCCCGGCGCCTGCGGTCGAGGCCCCCGCGCAACGTGCCCAGCAGGTCGATCACTTCGCCCCCGGTGAGGTTCGGCCACAGATTCACCTCCCCCGGGACGAACGCCAGCCTGCGGTGGAGCGAGACCGCGTCCCGCCACGGATCCCCGCCCAGCACGGAAACCGCGCCGACGTCCCTGCGCAGCAGTCCCAGCAGAACCCGAAGCGTGGTGGTCTTGCCGGCGCCGTTCGGCCCCAGGAAGCCGTGCACCTCCCCGGTTCCCACGGTGAGGTCGAGACCGTCGATGGCCCGGGTGGCACCGAACTGCTTGACGAGTCCGGATACCGAGATCGTCGCTGTCATGTCCGCTCACCTCATCACGGTAGTCCTCCCCTCCCCTCCCCTCCCCAAGCATCACGCCGATAGCAGCCGCGGAGTAGGGCCGAACCGTCCAGGGTTCCCGCCCCAGCGTCCTGTGGCACCGCTGAGGGGAATCCGGCCTGTCGTCCGGTCTGAAGGGAACGGCCGCGGGCGTGACCTCGGGGGGCAGGCACGGCGATGGTGCGGCGCCGGGTTCGGGAGCCCAGGCGCTCGGCGCGCCGTGCCGTGCCGTGCCGTGCCGTGCCGTGTGAACAACGCTTCAGGTCAGTACACCGAGCCGCGCGCTCCCACGACGTCGTCGCAGGCGGTGCGCAGCCGCCCCACACCCTCCGCGATCTCCCCGGTGCCCGCCACCGCCGCGAAGCTCAGACGGAGGTGGCCGGCCGGGGGTTCCGCGCTGAAGTAGGGGCGGCCCGGGGTGACGGCGACACCCGCGCGCAGGGCTGCGGCGGTCAGGGCGGACTCCGCCGCGCCTTCGGGCAGCCGCAGCCACAGGTGGTAGCCGCCGGACGGGATGTGCGGCAGGGCGAGCTCGGGCAGCCGCAGACGGAGCGCGGCGGTCATGGCGTCGCGGCGGGCCCGCAGTTCGGCGGAGACCGCGCGCAGATGGCGGGGCCAGGCGGGCGAGCCGACGAGTTCCAGCGTGGCCTCCTGCAGGGGGCGGGGCACGAAGAAGGTGTCGACGACCTGGATGGCCCGCAGCCGCTCCAGCACCGGGCCGTGCGCGGCCAGGGCGCTCACCCGGAAGCTGGGCGAGGTCGCCTTGGTCAGCGAGCAGACGTGCACCACCACCCCGTCGGGGTCGTCCGCGGCGAGCGGGCGGGGCAGCGGGCCCGCGTCCTCGTGCACCAGCCGCCGGACGAAGTCGTCCTCGACGACGAAGGCGCCCGCTTCGCGTGCGATGCGCAGCACCTCACCGCGCCGCCCGGGCGCGAGCACGGCGCCGGTGGGGTTCTGGAACAGCGGCTGGCAGACGAAGACCCGGGCGCCGGTCGCCCGGAACGCGTCGGCGAGCAACGTCGGCCGTACGCCGTCCGCGTCCACGGGGACGGGTACCGGGCGCAGCCCGGCCGCGCGGGCGATGGCGAGCATGCCGGGGTAGGTCGGCGACTCGACGAGCACGGGCGCGCCCGGCGGGGCGAGGGCACGCAGCGCGGTGGTCAGCCCGGACTGCCCGCCCGACGTGATCAGCACCCCGGCCGCCGTGACCGGGCCGCCGATGCTCCGAGCGAACCACTCGCGCAGCTCCGGCAGTCCCTCCATGGGCGGGCGCCCCCAGGCGCCCGGCCGGCGTCCGGCCCGGGACAGCGCCGCCGCCATGGCCCGCTCCGGCTGGAGGGAGGGATGCAGATAGCCGCCGTTGAACTCGATCACCCCGGGCGGTGGCGCGGCCAGCGACACCAGCACTCCGGAGGCGTCCACCGAGCGCGGTACGAGGTCGGCGGCGCCGTCGGCGCTGAGGGCGACCTCCTGCCAGGAGGTGTCCCCCGTGGGGGCGGCCGAGGCGCGGGACTGCGCGCGGAAGACGCCGGCACCGGGCCGGGTGACCACCAGACCCTCGGCGGCGAGCACCGCCAGCGCCCGGGAGACCGTCACGGGACTCACCCGGAACCGCTCCACCAGTGCCCGGCTCGAGGGGAGCTTTCCGCCAGGAGAGTAGCGGTCGAGCTCCCCTCGCAGGCGTTCCGCCAGTTCATCGACGCTGCTACGCTCGTGCATGAGAGCACAGAGTAGCGCTACCACCGCGTCTCCGATAGCAGTGCCCGCCGTCGGGGAGGGCCGCGGCTTCGGTACCGTCCAGGCAGCCCTCGGCGTCATCGCCTTCTCCCTCACCTTTCCCGCCACCGCCTGGGGCCTCGAAGGCTTCGGGCCCTGGTCGCTGGTGGCCGTGCGCAGTGTGCTCGCGGCACTGATCGCCGGCTGCTGTCTGCTCGCCCTGCGCGTTCCGCCGCCGGACCGGCGGCACTGGCCGGGGCTGGCGGTGGTCGGCGCCGGGGTGGTGTTCGGCTTCCCGATGCTGACCACGCTGGCGCTGCAAACCTCCACCACCGCACACGCCGCCGTCGTCGTGGGCCTGCTCCCGCTGACCACGGCGCTGCTGTCCGCCCTGCGGGTCGGCTCCCGCCCGTCACGCACCTTCTGGGTGGCGGCCCTCGCCGGAGCGGCCGCGGTGGTGGCGTTCACCGTGCGGCAGAGCGGCGGCGCGCTGACCGCGGCCGACCTGTATCTCTTCGCGGCGCTCCTGGTGTGCGCGGCCGGATACACCGAGGGCGGAAGGCTGGCCCGCGTGATGCCGGGCTGGCAGGTGATCGGGTGGGCGCTGATCCTGTGCCTGCCGCTCGCCCTGCCCGTCGCTGCGGTCGCGCTGGGCACCGAGCCGGTGCGGCTGACCGCGCACAGCGTGACCGGGCTGTTGTGGGTGGCGGCGGGTTCCCAGTTCCTCGGGCTGATCGTCTGGTACCGGGGCATGGCGGCCATCGGCATCCCCAAGGCCAGCCAGTTGCAGCTCGCCCAGCCGCTGCTCACACTGGTGTGGTCGGTGCTGCTGCTGAACGAGCACCTGACGGTGGCCGCCCCGCTGACGGCCGCGGCGGTGCTGGTGTGCATCGCCGTCGCCCAGCGGGCACGTGGTTGAGAGGAGGCCCCGATGCGCGCAGCGGAGGGTGACCAGCTTGTCCAGCACGGCAGGGTGGTCGGCCAGCACGACAAGGTCGGTGAGATCGTCGAAGTGATGGGCCAGGAAGGGAACCCGCCCTACCGCGTCCGCTTCGAGGACGGGCACGAGGGTGTGTGCTCGCCCGGCCCCGACACCGAGATCCGGCACCGGGCCCCGCAGCACTAGGGAGCCGGCACCGGGCCCACACAACACGGGGTCAGCGCGGGGGTCCCGCCGGCTGCCGGTAGTGGTCGGCGATCACCCGCGCCATGGCCCCGGTCGGATCGGCCGTCACCTCACGGGCGGCGAAGAAGACGTGCCCGCCCACCTGCGGATGCTTCCGTGCCAGCGTGAGGTGGCGGGAGAGTTCGGCCGGGTCCCGCCAGGCCGCGGGCTGGGCCGGCTCGCCCGCCTTGTACAGCGCCTCCCCCGCGTACAGCCGGGTCCCGGTGCCCCGGACGACCTCGGCCCACCAGGGAAGCAGCTTGGCGTAGTCGGCGGGGGCGAAGCCGATGTTCCAGTACAGCTGTGGGCAGATGTAGTCGATCCAGTTCTCCCGCGCCCACCGGCGGGTGTCCGCGTGCAGGTCGTCGTACGTCTGTACGCCTGCCAGGGTGTCCGAGCCCCGCTCGTCCACCTCGGCGTTGCGCCACACCCCGAACGGGCTGATGCCGAAGAGGGTGCCGGGCCGGATCGCCCTGATCCCGTCGGCCGTCTCCCGCACCAGCCGGTCGACGTTGTCCCGCCGCCAGGCCGCACGGTCCGGGAAGGCGCCGCCGTGGGTGTGGTGGGCGAGGTCGTCGTCAAAGGTCTGGCCGGCCACCGGGTACGGATAGAAATAGTCGTCGAAGTGGACCGCGTCGACGGGGTAGCGGCGCACCGCGTCCAGCATCGCCTCCCGCACGAAGGCGCGGACCTCGGGCAGCCCCGGGTTGTAGTAGAGCTTGCCGCCGTACGGGACGACCCAGCCGGGATGGCGGCGGGCCGGGTGGGAGGGGGCGAGGCGGGTGGGGTCGGCGTGCATGGCCACGCGGTACGGGTTGAACCAGGCGTGCAGCTGCAGACCGCGGGCGTGGGCCTCGGCGACGGCGGTGCCGAGCGGGTCCCAGCCGGGGTCCGTGCCCTGGGTGCCGGTGAGGTACTGCGACCACGGTTCGTACGGCGAGGGCCACAGCGCGTCGGCCGTGGGCCGCACCTGGAAGACCACGGTGTTGAGCCGGGCACGGACGGCCGCGTCGAGGTGCGCGGTCAGCTCGGCCCGCTGCCGTGCGGCGCTCAGGCCCGGCCGGGAGGGCCAGTCCCGGTTGGCCACGGTGGCCACCCACATGCCGCGCATCTCGCCGCTCGCCGCGCCGCCGCCCCCTCCCGGGCCGCCGGGCGCTCCCTGGGTCTGCCGCGGGGCGGCGGACGCCCGGGGCACGGTCGCGAGCGCGCCCAGTGCCAGCGCTGCGAATCCCCTGCGTGACACGCGTCTCACCGCGGCTCTCCTCTCGCCGTCCCACCGCCCGGTCACGGGCCGTCCCGGCCCAGAATGCCCCACCCCCGCGATCGATCATCGATACTTCTTAGTAACGTGCACCAATCGGAGCAGGCACCGGGACCCGGCAACCTGCCCCAGCCGTCAGCAGGAACGAAGGGAACGATGTGACCGACATCGAACGCGTCGGAGTGGTGGGCTGCGGTCAGATGGGCGCGGGGATCGCCGAGGTGTGCGCCCGGGCCGGACTGGACGTGATGGTCGCCGAGACCACCGGCGAAGCCCTGGAGATAGGCCGTACCCGGCTGTTCAACTCCCTGTCGAAGGCGGCCGAGCGCGGCAAGATCTCCGCGGAGGAGCTCGAGGCCACCCAGGCCCGGCTGAGCTTCACCACCGACCTCGGCGAGTTCGCCGACCGTGATCTCGTGATCGAGGCCGTGGTCGAGAACGAACAGGTCAAGACCGAGATCTTCCAGGTGCTGGACCAGGTCGTGACCCGGCCGGACGCGATCCTGGCCTCCAACACCTCCTCCATCCCGCTGGTGAAGCTGGCGGTCGCCACCTCGCGGCCCGACCACGTCATCGGCATCCACTTCTTCAATCCGGCCCCGGTGCAGAAGCTGGTCGAGCTGATCCCGGCGCTCACCACCTCCGAGGGCACGCTGAGCCGGGCCCAGGTCTTCACCGAGAAGGTGCTGGGCAAGCACGCGATCCGCGCCCAGGACCGCTCCGGGTTCGTGGTGAACGCGCTGCTGATCCCGTATCTGCTCTCCGCGATCCGGATGTTCGAGTCGGGCATCGCCAGCCGTGAGGACATCGACAACGGCATGGAGATGGGCTGCGCCCACCCGATGGGCCCGCTGAAGCTCTCCGATCTGATCGGTCTGGACACGGTGGCCTCGGTCGCGTACTCGATGTACGAGGAGTACAAGGAGCCGCTGTACGCCGCTCCCCCGCTGCTCCAGCGCATGGTCGACGCGGGCCGGCTGGGCCGCAAGAGCGGCTCCGGGTTCTACACGTACGGCTGAGCGTCGTTGCGGAGGCCCGCCACCTGGCCAACTGGCCCAGGTGCCGGGCCTCCGGCGTCAGGGCCTGTCGTCCTGGCCGAGCAGGTGGTGGAGCAGGAGTAAGGCGGCCGCCATGCCGGCGGCCGGGACCTCACCGCGGGCCACCATGTCGGGGACCAGTTTCAACGGCACCCACTCCCGGCGGTCCGACTCGAAGTCGTCCACCGGGTGTCCGACGTACTCGCCCTCGTCGGCCCAGTAGATGTGGTGCCGGGCGTCGGTGAGGCCGTTGGACGGCTCCACACTCATGAGGTGGTGCAGGGGCCCCGGCCGCCAGCCGGTCTCCTCCTCCAGCTCCCGCGCCGCGGCCCGGACGACGTCCTCGCCGTCCTCGACCACGCCCGCCGCGAGTTCCCAGCCCCAGCGGTCGGTGATGAAGCGGTGCCGCCACAGCAGGAGGACCTCGTTGGCGTCGTTCACCACCGTGGCGACGGCGACGGGCCGCAGCCGTATGAGGAAGTGGTCGAGATGCGTGCCGTCCGGGAGTTCGACATCCGCGAGATTGACGCTGAACCAGCGATTTGAGTACACAGGTTGTTCGTTTCGTTTCGTCCACTGCATGGTTCTGCCACCTTCCGACGAGTAAGGGGCAATATCGCAGCAACGGCCGTCCCGGCAGCAGGCGCACGGAAGGCCGCCCGCGGGGCAGCGGAAGGCGCGGTGACGGCGCACACCGGGCGTCGAGGCCGCTGAACTGCGGTGGTGCTAGAGCGGTACGCGCAGTGCGCCGTCGATGAGTTCGGCCGCCTCGGCCGTTCCGGCGCCGCCGCTGCGCACGAGGTGCTCGCGCACCGCGCGGAGTCTGTCGCGCAGCCGCTGCGACTCCATCCCGCGAGCCTGTTCGGCCATCTGCACCGCGATGACCACCGCCTTGTCGGCGTTGCCCTGGCGCAGTTCGATGGTGCTCAGCATGGCCAGCCGGTGCACCCTGCCCCGGTCGTGCGCGGGGTTGTCCACGGCCGCCGCGGCATGCTCCCCGGCCGCCGCGAGCTCGCCGAGGCTCAGCAGGGCCTCCGCCACCTGGACATTGACCAGGCCGGGCTGCACATAGCCGGTCTCGGCGGGCTCGTATCCGCGCCGGATGCGCTCGGCTGACTGCTCGGCCCGCCGGATACAGGACAGCGCGCTCGTGCCATCGCCCAGGTGTGCGTACGCCTTGGCCTGCATCGCGTACAGGTCGGAGGCGAGGGCCGGGGTGATGCGGGTGCCGGCGGCGCGCAGCGCGGCCTCGGCGAAGGCGACGGCCTGCCGGTACTCCCGCATGAACAGCGACTGGTTGACGAGCAGCGCGATGACATAGGCGCCGAGTCCCCGGTCCCCACTGGCCTTCGCCAGACGGAGCGCCTGGTGGAAGTAGCGCTGGGCGAGGCCGTGCGCGTCGGAGTCGTAGGCGCAGATACCGGCGACGGCGACCAGGCCGCCGGTGGCGCGGTGCAGCCGGCGGCCGGTGGCGTCGGTATAGCTGCCTCGCAGCAGCGGGGCGGCCTCGGAGTTGAGGAAACCGACGATTCGGGCGCGGGTCGCCACGCCGCCCGCCTTGCGGTACAGCTGCTCGTAGTGGGTGCGGGCGGAACGGAGCATGTCGAGATCGGTCGGGGTGACCCGGTGCCGGCCGCCGCGGGAGACGTCCACGTCCTCGGGCGGGTTCTCCCACTCCCATACGGGCATCACGGCGGGCGTGCCGGTGACCGCGGGAGCGCCGAGGACGTGCGTGCGGTGCTGCTGGTCGGAGCGCCACAGCGCGGTGGCCCGCTCGACGAACCCGGAGAGCGAACCGGTGTGCGGGGCGCCCGGTTCGCCGGGTACGCCCAGTCCGATGTCGTCCAGGGTGACCGGGCGCCGCAGCCGGGCGGCCAGGACCTCGCAGATCAGGTCGGGCACCTGCCCCCGGGGCCGCTGCCCCTTCAGCCACCGCGCCACGGCGGTGTGCTCGTACCTCAGGGACAGACCGCGTGCCTGGCCGGCCCGGTTGACGTGTGCGGCCAGGCCCGCGTGCGAGATTCCTGCCTCGTCCATGATCGCGTCGAGCAGAGTATTGGGCTGCATTCGGGCCCCCCGGCGGCTCGGTGCGGACAGAGTAGTGGCTGCCCCTTCACACGGGGTGTGAACGGAGTGCCCGGATCCGTAGTGTGCGCGCACTGTCGCGGAGAGTTTCGGGCGGGTTGACTGAGTTGCCTCGAAAGAGGCCGGCCGGGCCGCCGGCTCCCCCTCGTACAGTGCGGCGGCCCGTCTCCGCGCCGTCCGCCCGGCTGCCTGCCCGACACTCCGTGGCGGGGCGGACGGCCCCGCCGGCGCCCCGCACCCGACCTGACGGCGCATCACCCGACGAGCCGCAGCGGGTCCGCCGGCCGCGGCTCCGGGGGCGGACCGCGCGGCACCGTGGGGGATGCGGACACGGGCGAGACCTTCCGCGAGATCGGACCGCCGTCGCCTCCTGCCGGGTCCTCATGCCCGTCACACGGGGAACCACAGCGGGGCGGTCGGGTGCGGATCCATCGCGACACGCCGGCCCTCTGCTCCGGAGCGGGATGTCTCACCTGTCGTGGGTGCTGCGCGCAGCACCCACGTGGAGCGTGAGTGGATGGGCGAAGCCGCCGGGCCCGAAGGACGGTCACCCACCGGGACACCCCACGAAGTACGGCCGCAGACCGCCCCTTGGTCCCCCCGCACGCACCCCACAGCCGGAACGAGCACCACCGACCCGCACGAGCCCCACAGACGGTCTTCGGAACACCGCCCGCAGACACCGCCCGCGGACCCGCCGCGTCCCTCCCGCACGCACCCCGGGAGGAGCGAGCGCCGTCGGCCCCCGGACGAGCCCGAGGGGTGGTCACGCGGGGAACCGCCAGGGGCCGGAGGGGTGTGGGTCCGACGTGGCTCGGACACAGGTGCGCAGCTCGGGGGCGCGGTGTCGTACGTGCCGCTCGTTCCTGAGGATCAGGAGCGCCACGTCATCCTTCGGCGGGCCGGCCGAGTGCCGCAGCAGAGCCTCAAGGACGGTGCGGAGCACCGCCTGGGGCGTGACAGGACGGGACCGCGCCGCCTCGGTGAGGACGTCCCGGAGGGGGAAGAACCGGCCCTCGGCGTCCCGGGCCTCCTCCGCTCCGTCCGTGTGCAGGACGAGCGCGTCGCCGGGCATCAGGCGTCCGCAGGGCACGGCGGGAAGTTCGGACGGCAGCGGGAACGGGCCGAGGGGCGGGAGCGGATCGGTGCGGGCGAGCGGTTCGGCCCGGGCGCCGGTCAGCAGATGCGGCCAGGGGTGCCCGCAGTTCAGCGCCCGCAGCTCCCCGCCGGGCAGGATCTCCAGCAGCAGGACGGTGACGAACTCCTCGCCGGTCGCCGGGTCGGGCCCGGCGTGGGCGCGCTCCCGCAGATGCCGGGCCATCGCCCGCTCCAGCCGGCGCAGCACACCGGCCAGCTCGGCCTCGTCGTGAACGGCCTCGCGGAAGCTGCCGAGAACGGCGGACACGGTCCGTACGGCACCGAGCCCGTGTCCGCGGACGTCACCGATGACGGCCCGCACGCCGTGATCGGTGGCGATCACCTCGTACAGATCACCGCCGATCCGGGCTCCCCGGTCGGCGGACAGATGGACCGCGGCGACGGCCAGCCCGTCGACCCGTGGGGGTGGTGGACGCAGCAGCACGCTCTGCGCGGCCTCCGCGATCCTGCGTGCCCGCCGCAGTTCGCGCAGCATCCCGCGCCGGACATGCATGACAAGGCCGGTGACGACCGTGCACAGGACGGCGCTGCTGACCAGACGGGCGCCGAGGGCGTCGTCCTGGGCGAGCGGACAGGTCAGCCGGTAGGCGACCGCTGCGGCGGCCCAGGCAGCGGGCACCAGCAGGGTGAATGCCCGTGAGAGGAGCCGGGGCGGTACCCAGCGGGAAGCCCCGGGCTTGAAGCGGATCATGCCGATGGCCCCCCTATAGGCCCGGACAGCGCAGACCGGCCGCGAAGGGCCGGTCCGATTCTGTCGACCTCATGGCCTGATCCGGATGTACCACCCGGCATAGTCACCCGAACGAGTGAGGTGACCGGCGGGATGAGGGGCGCGCGGAAAGCGCGGGGGTGCATGTCGCGCCCCCGCGCTTCCCAGGACCCGGCTGATGTCGCCCCGCCGCCCCCATCCCGTCCCTGGGGGCTGTGCCCCAGACCTGCTTCGGCCCTGCGGGCCTCGCCCTCGAACGCCGGACGGGGTGGCAGGGGTGGAGGGGTGCGCTAGCTCCTCAGGACCGCTCCGGTGCGGTCGGCCGCGAGAGCAACCGCCGTCTCACGGGCCGCCGACGCCTCGTCGACGGTCAGCGTCCGGTCGTTCGCCCGGAACCGCAGCGCGTACGCCAGGGACTTGCGGCCCTCGCCCAGCTGTTCGGCGTTCTCGTACACGTCGAACAGGCGGATGGACTCCAGCAGCGTTCCGGCGCCCTCGCGCAGCGCGGCCTCGACGTCCGAGGCCGGCACGAACGCGTCGACGACCAGCGCGACGTCCTGGGTGGCGACCGGGAACGTGGAGATGCCCGGCGCCTGCGGGGTGTCGTCGCCGACCCTCTCCAGGACGTCCAGGTCCAGCTCCATCGCGCAGCTACGCGCGGGCAGGCCCAGGGCCTTCAGGACGCGCGGGTGCAGCTCACCGGCGTGGCCGACGACGCGCTCGACGCCGTCGGCGGTGACGGTCAGCTCGGCGCAGCGGCCCGGATGCCACGGCCCGTACTGGCCCTTGCGGATACCCAGTTCGGCACCGGCCTCGCGGGCGACGGTCCGGGCGGCCTCCACCGCGTCGGCCCAGTCGGCCGGGCGGCCCTTGCCCCACCAGCCGGCCTGCTCGCGGGCGCCGGCCAGGACCACGGCGACATGCCGGGGCTGGTCGGGCAGCGCGGCGTTCAGCGCGGCGATGTCGTCCTCACTCGGACGCCGGTCGACGGACAGGTTCGCGGCCGCCCTGCGCTCGTCGCCCGGCTGGAAGACCAGACCGGTCTCGAACAGCGCGAGGTCGTGCGAGCCCCGGCCGTCGTTGCGGCGCAGCGCGCCGAGCAGTCCCGGCAGCAGCGACGTGCGCAGCGCGGGCTCCTCGTCGCTGAGCGGGTTGACCAGTTTCACGACACGGCGGGCCGGGTCGTCTGCCTCGAGACCGAGCTGGTCGAAGACCCGCTCGCTGACGAACGGGTAGTTCGGCGCCTCGACGTAACCGGCTCCCGCCAGCGCCCGCCCGATCCGGCGGTGCAGCCGCTGGCGGGCGGTCAGGCCCCGGCCGGCGGGCGGCCTGGGCAGCGTGGAGGGCAGGTTCTCGTAGCCCTCCAGCCGGATGACCTCTTCGGCCAGGTCGTTCGGGTCGGTGAGGTCGGGCCGCCAGGACGGCACGGTGACGATCAGTTCGTCCTGCCCGTACACATCGCAGCCGACCTCCTGGAGGCGGCGTACGACGGCCTCGCGGCCGTACGTCACACCCGCGACCCTGTCCGGGTGGTCGGCGGCGACGGTGACGGTGTGCGGCGCGGCCGGGGCGACGACCTCGGTGACACCGGCCTCGGCGGTGCCGCCGGCGAGCAGTACCAGCAGGTCGACGGTGCGCTGCGCGGCAGCGGCAGCGGCCCCCGGGTCCACTCCGCGCTCGAAGCGGCGGGACGCCTCCGAGGACAGCTTGTGGCGGCGGGCGGTGCGCGCGACGGACACCTGGTCGAAGTGGGCGGCCTCGATGACCACGTCACTCGTCGCGTTCTCGGTGTCCGCGTGGTCCGCGATCTCCGTGTCGGCGCCGCCCATGACACCGGCGAGACCGATCGGGCCGCGGTCGTCGGTGATGACCAGGTCCTCGGCGTGCAGCGTGCGCTCGACGCCGTCGAGGGTGACGATCTTCTCGCCCTCGGCCGCGCGGCGCACACCGATGGTGCCGTGGACGAGACCCCGGTCGTAGGCGTGCAGTGGCTGGCCGAGCTCCATCATCACGTAGTTGGTGACGTCGACGGCGAGGGAGATCGGGCGCATGCCGACCTTCTGGAGGCGCCGCTTGAGCCAGATCGGGGAGCGCGCCTCGGGGCTGAGGCCGGTCACCGTGCGGGCGGTGAAGCGGTCGCAGCCGGCCGGGTCGGAGACCTTGACCGGGTAGCCGAAGGCGTTCGGTCCCGGCACGTCGAGCAGGGCCGGGTCGCGCAGCGGCAGACCGTAGGCGATGGCGGTCTCGCGGGCGACGCCGCGGATGGAGAGGCAGTCACCGCGGTTGGCGGTCACGGCGATGTCCAGGACCTCGTCGACCAGTTCGAGCAGCTCGACGGCATCCTTGCCGACCTCGGTCTCCGGCGGCAGCACGATGATGCCGTGCGTGCCGTCGTCGCCCATGCCCAGCTCGTCGCTGGAGCAGATCATGCCGTGGGAGGTCTTGCCGTAGGTCTTGCGGGCGCTGATCGAGAAGCCGCCGGGCAGGGTGGCGCCGGGCAGGACCACGACGACCTTGTCGCCGACGGCGAAGTTGCGGGCACCGCAGACGATCTCCTGGGGCTCACCGGTGCCGTTGGCCCGGCCGACGTCGACGGTGCAGAAGCGGATCGGCTTCCTGAAGCCCTCCAGTTCCTCGATGGTCAGCACCCGGCCGACGACGAGCGGGCCCTTGAGGTCGGCGCCGAGGTGCTCGACGGTCTCGACCTCGAGGCCCGCCGAAATGAGCTTGGCCTGTACGTCACGGCCGGTCTCCGTCGCCGGCAGGTCGACGTACTCCCGCAGCCAAGAAAGCGGGATCCGCATCAGATCTCCATCCCGAACGGCCGGGTGAACCGGACGTCACCCTCGACCATGTCTCGCATGTCCTCGACGTTGTGGCGGAACATCAGCATCCGCTCGATGCCGAACCCGAAGGCGAAGCCGCTGTACTTCCCGGGGTCGACGCCGCACGCGGTGAGCACCCGCGGGTTGACCATGCCGCAGCCGCCGAGCTCGATCCAGCCCTCGGACGAGCAGGTGCGGCAGGGCCGGTCGGGGTTGCCGACGGACGCGCCCCTGCAGACGTAGCAGAGCATGTCCATCTCGGCGCTCGGCTCGGTGAAAGGGAAGAAGTTCGGCCGCAGCCGGGTCTTCATCTCCGCGCCGAACAGCGACTGGACCATGTGGTCCAGGGTGCCCTTGAGGTCCGCCATGGTCAGGCCCTCGTCGATGGCGAGCAGCTCGACCTGGTGGAAGACGGGGGTGTGCGTGGCGTCCAGCTCGTCGGTGCGGTACACCCGGCCGGGGCAGATCACGTAGACCGGCAGCTCACGGTCGAGCGCGGAGCGGATCTGCACGGGTGAGGTGTGGGTGCGCAGCACGACGCCCGACTCGGTGCCGCCGTCGGGGCCCGCCACGAAGAAGGTGTCGGCCTCGCCGCGGGCGGGGTGGTCCGGGCCGATGTTCAGGGCGTCGAAGTTGAACCACTCGGCCTCGACCTCGGGCCCCTCGGCGACCTCGTAGCCCATGGCCACGAAGATGTCCTCGATGCGCTCGGAGAGCGTGGTCAGCGGGTGCCGGGCGCCGGCCGGCACCCGGTCGTGGGGAAGCGTGACGTCCACGGCCTCCTCGACCAGGACGCGGGTGTCGCGCTCGGCCTCGAGCTCGGCCTGGCGGGCGGCGAGGCCCTTGTTCACGGCACCGCGCGCCTGCCCGACGCGCTTGCCGGCGTCGGCCTTCGCGTGCGGTGGCAGGGCGCCGATCTCGCGGTTGGCCAGGGCGAGCGGTGACGTGCCGCCGGTGTGGGCGACCTTGGCCCCCTGGAGCGCGTCGAGGGAGTCCGCGGCGGCGAAGGCGGCGAGCGCCTCGTCCCGCATGCGCTCGATCTCTTCCGGTTTCAACGCCTCGACCTCGACTGGGTCGTACGACTTGTTCGGTGCCGACATCTCTTCCCGTGCTTCCGATTGTCCCCCAGCTACCGCTGGGAGGTGCCTCGAGGCTGATGGCCCCCGTCATCGACTCGTGGACGAAAACCCGTGCGTGGTGTCGTCCGGTCTCTCGTCCTCGGGACGCAAAGGTGCCAGAGGCCGAGTCTAACGGGGTGAAGGAACGTGAATGCGCCCGTGGGGCCGTCGGACATCTCAGGTGAGATACGACGGTGCCGCCACGGGCAACGTAAATCGGAACTCGGCGCCGCCGCCCGGGGCGCGTCCGACCGTGATGGTGCCGCCGTGGGCCTCGACGATGCCTTTGACGATGTACAGCCCGAGACCCGTCCCGCCGCGCTTGCTGCCCCGCCAGAAGCGGGTGAAGACGCGGTTCATGGACTCCTCCGGAATGCCGGGCCCTTCGTCGCTCACCGTGACCGACGTGGCTGCGTTTTCAGCGTTTTCAGCGTTCTCCCGTTCACGCGGGGACGCCGAGGGCGTGATGTCGATCGTGACGGTTCCCTCGCCGTGCCGCACCGCATTTTCCAGCAGGTTGCTCAGCACCTGGTCGACCTTGTCGGGGTCGGCCCACAGTTCGGGCAGTGGGTGCTGGACCCGCAGCAGGAACCGGTCGGCCTGCTGCCCCGCGGCGACGTAGGCCTGGATGTGGCGTCCGACGGCGGCCCCGATGTCGACGGGCTGGCGGCGCACCTCCAGGCGTCCGGAGTCGATGCGGGATATGTCGAGCAGCTCGGCGATGAGCCGGGTGACCCGGTCGGCGTCGGCGTCGACGGTCTCCAGCATCAGCCGTTTCTGGTCGTCGGTGAACCGTTCCCACTTGGCGAGCAGGGTGGCGGTGAAGCCCTTGACGGAGGTGAGCGGGGAGCGCAGTTCGTGGGCGACGGTCGCGATCAGTTCGGCGTGGCTGCGCTCGGTGCGGCGGCGGGCCTCGGTGTCGCGCAGGGTGACGACGACCCGGCGGACGGGTCCGGTGGGCCGGGTGCGGACGTAGCGCGCGGAGACGAGGACCTCGCGTCCGCCGGGGAGCAGGAGGTTGCGTTCGGGCTGGCTCACGCGGATGGCGAGACCGCGGTAGGGATCGGTGAGCTGCCACCAGCGGCGGCCCTCCAGGTCCTCTAACGGCAGGGCCGTCTCCAGGCTCTGTCCGAGGGCCCGTTCGGCGGGTACGGCCGTGATACGGACGGCCGCCGCGTTGAAGCAGATCACCCGGCCGTGCTCGTCGGCGACGACGAGTCCGTCGGGGAGCTGGTCGGGGTCGATGCCGAGTTCGGCGAGATCACCGGGCCGGGGCGCGGGCGGACGCGCGGCCCGTCGTGCTCCCGGTGCGCTGCTCGTGCCGACGCTCATCCCCGTACCCCACCTCTCGGAACTTCCTCGGGGCGCCCCGTGCTCGGGACCGGCCGAGAGCTTGGGGGAGGGTCCCCGAGGCTGGTCACCCTACTAGTTCCCGGTGACGGAGCGGCACCCTCCGGCGGCGCGCTGTGCACGCGCCGACGCGTAGAGACATACGGCGGCGGCGGTGGCCAGGTTCAGGCTTTCGGCCTTTCCGTGGATCGGGACGCGTACGACGGCGTCGGTGAGGGCGCGGGTCTGCTCGGGCAGCCCCCAGGCCTCGTTGCCGAAGACCCAGGCGGTCGGGCCACCCATGCTGCCCTTGTCTAGCTCGTCGTCGAGGTCCCGGTCCCCGGCGCCGTCCGCGGCGAGCAGCCGCACGCCCGCGTCCCGCAGTCCCGTCACGGCCTGCTCGACGGGGACGCCGACCGCGACGGGCAGATGGAACAGCGAGCCGACGGAGGCGCGTACGGCTTTGGGGTTGTACAGGTCGACGGAGGCGTCGGTGAGGACGACGGCCTCGGCTCCGGCGGCGTCGGCGCAGCGCAGCACGGTGCCGGCGTTCCCGGGGTCGCGTACGTGCGCGAGGACGGCGACGAGGCGGGGCCGGGCGGCGATGATCTCCTCGAACGGCGTGTCCAGGAACCGGCACACCCCGACGAGTCCCTGCGGGGTGACGGTGGTGGAGACGTCGGCGATGACCTGCTCGGAGGCGAGGTGGACACGGGCGCCGGCGTCCCGGGCCGCGCCGATGATGTCGGCGTACCGCTCGGCTGCCCCGGGCGTGGCGAACAACTCGACGAGCGTGGCGGTGCCGCCGGCACGATGCCCGGCCGCCTCCCGCACGGCCTGCGGCCCCTCGGCGAGGAACAGCCTCTCCTTCCCCCGGAAGTTCCGCCTGCCGAGCCGTCGCGCGGCGGCCACACGAGGGGAACGGGGGGAGATCAGCTCGGGGCTGACGGAGGGCATCTTCTTCACCTTCAGGAGATCGAACACGCGGCGCGTCCCGGACGACGGGGACTACGGCCCTCGGGGGGGCGCGGGGAACTGCGCGACCGGCCGCGACGGTCCCGCAGCCGTACGACTCGCCGCGCCGCCGCGCAAGAGCAGGACCCGCAAGCCTCAAAGCCTGCGGGTCCTGAAAGTCACGTCGGCCTCAGGCCAACGCAGGGCTCACGCCGCCTTGGGCGCGTTCACGTCCGCCGGCAGCGCCTTCTGCGCGACCTCGACGAGCGCCGCGAAGGCGGTGGCGTCGTTGACGGCCAGCTCGGCCAGGATCTTGCGGTCGACCTCGACGTTCGCGGCCTTCAGGCCCTGGATGAAGCGGTTGTACGTGATGCCGTTGGCGCGGGCAGCGGCGTTGATGCGCTGGATCCACAGCTGGCGGAAGTCACCCTTGCGCTTCTTGCGGTCGTTGTAGTTGTAGACCAGCGAGTGGGTGACCTGCTCCTTGGCCTTGCGGTACAGGCGCGAACGCTGACCGCGGTAGCCGGAGGCCTGCTCGAGGATCGCCCGGCGCTTCTTGTGGGCGTTGACTGCCCGCTTGACGCGTGCCACTTGTTAACTCCTTGTAGCGGGGCCGTGGTTGTGCCCACACGGCCCGAAATCGATTGGGTCCCGGTCTGACGTGCCTGGGGCGCTCACGCGCCGGGGCGTCACTTGCCGAGAAGCTTCTTGATCTTCGCGGCGTCGCCCGGGGCCATCTCGGCGTTGCCGGTGAGGCGACGCGTCACGCGGGACGACTTGTGCTCGAGCAGGTGGCGCTTGCCGGCACGCTCACGGAGCACCTTGCCGGAGCCGGTGATCTTGAAGCGCTTGCTGGCACCGCTGTGCGACTTGTTCTTCGGCATAGCGCCGTTCTCTCCTCGTCGGTGGCGCTCCGGTGCCCGGTCACGAAAACCGGGCACGGTGGAGCGTCGTACTTGTATCGGTTACTCCTGGGGGCGGCGCCCCCGGGGGTCACGCCTCGGCCGGAGCCTCGGCATTCGCGACGTCGTCGGAGTCCGCGGCGTTCGCGGCGTCGGGGTCCGCGGCGTTCATCGAACGGCCGGGGTTGGCCTTCGCCTCCGCCTTGCGGGCTTCCTGCGCCTGGCGGGCCTCGGCCATCGCCTCGGTCTTCTTCTTGTGCGGACCGAGAACCATGATCATGTTGCGGCCGTCCTGCTTCGGGTTCGACTCGATGAACCCGAGGTCCTGGACGTCCTCCGCGAGCCGCTGCAGTAGCCGGTAACCGAGTTCCGGCCGGGACTGCTCGCGACCACGGAACATGATCGTGATCTTGACCTTGTCGCCCTGCTTGAGGAACCGGACGACGTGACCCTTCTTGGTGTCATAGTCGTGCGGGTCGATCTTCGGCCGGAGCTTCATCTCCTTGATGACCGTGTGCGCCTGGTTCTTGCGCGCCTCACGGGCCTTCATGGCCGACTCGTACTTGAACTTCCCGTAGTCCATGAGCTTGCACACGGGCGGACGGGCGTTCGCCGCGACCTCGACGAGGTCGAGGTCGTACTCCTGCGCAAGCTCCAGGGCCTTGGCAAGCGGGACAATCCCGACCTGCTCGCCGCTGGGACCGACAAGTCGCACCTCGGGAACGCGAATCCGGTCGTTGATGCGGGGCTCGGCGCTGATGGATCCTCCTCGGTAGCACCACGCGACGGTCTGGCGGACAGCCGCGTAACGTCTCTGTTCGTTGGACCTGACCGAGCCGGAGCATGAAGAACGCCCCGGACGGTCACAGGCGGGGCTCCTCGAACTACCGGAGCACCGCCACGGGGACCGCGGGGCGCGTTATCGGGCGGATCTCGTCTCGGGGACGGGGAACCGCCTGACCGGTGACCCGCCGCCCTGAGAGCGGCCAGGTGGGAGTTCGAAGCCTCCACTTGTGGGCCGGGCTCGTGCGCCGTGAGGCATACGGGTCCGACCGGTCGTTACACAAGGTTAGCAGCTCCCGGTGAGGCGCACCAACCGGCCGTCTCCCTCCTCCTGACGTCAGCGCGACGCCCGGCTGCGCCTATCGTGTGGGGCATGAGTGACACCTCCCCCTCGGACGCCCCCGAGACCCCCGGCAACCCCGACTTCGACGCCATGGCCCGCGACATCGCGGAGGTCCCGGCGGTCGAGGTGATCGTGACGGTCGCCGTCAATCTGATGAGCGCCGCCGCCGTGAAGCTCGGTCTGACCGAGGAGGGCGACGCCTTCAAGGACCTGGACGAGGCCCGCAAGCTCGTGCACGCGCTGGCCGGTCTGCTGGACGCGTCGGCGACCGAGATCAGCTCCTTCCACGCGGCCCCGCTGCGGGACGGCCTGAAGTCGCTCCAGATGGCCTTCCGCGAGGCCTCGCTCGTCGCGGACGAGCCGGGCAAGGGGCCGGGCGAGAAGTACACCGGAGCGATCTACGGCTAGGACCTCAGGAACGCACGTACAAGGGCTCGCCGGGTGGCGTCGCCTCGGCCGGCAGGACTGCCAGGTCGAGGCCGCGCACCAGGCGGGCCCTCAGCGTTTCGTCGGCGGCGAGCCGCTGGGCGACGGCGCGTGCGGCCTCGGCGGCGGGGACCGACGGGTCGAGGACCAGGGCGAGGGTGCCGTCGGCCTGTCCCGGACCCAGGTGGGCACGCAGCACGGCGTGCTCCGCGGCCACGGCGGCCCGTACGGCCTCGACGACCGCGGGGTCGCCGAGCGGGTCGGTGCTGGTGCGGCCCTCGGCGAGCGCGAGCAGGGTGGGCCCGGTCAGTTCGAAGGGCACGGGACCGGACATGTCCAGGACCACCGTGTCCGCCTTCTCGTGCGCGGCGGCCTGCAGCGCCTGGTGCAGCGGTACGGCGACGGGGCGGGCCGCCGGGTCCCAGCGGGCGAGGGACTCGATGGACGTGAAGGCGGGCAGGGCGGTGCGGCCACCGGCCTTCAGGGTCGGTACGGCCATGTCGCTGGTCTTCTCGCGGCGCAGCCCGTTCTCATCCTCTTCGACCTCACCGAGCAGGGCCACGACGGGGACGAGCAGCCGGGCGCCTTTGAGTGCCTCCAGGACGGGACCGACCGCGTTGCCGTCCTCGGCCCAGGCGGCGAGGGCGGCGCTCAGCCGGGGGTCCGCGGTGCCGTCGTCGTCGCGGAACGGGGAGTCGGGGATGTTCTTGTTCGCCACGGTCACCGACCCTACCGGCCACCCGTGTCACGCTCGGACGCGGGCGGTTCGGGCGACGGCCGCGGTTTCGGTTTCGGTTTCGGTTTCGGTTGCGGTTTCGGCGGAGGGAGCACACCGGTGGCGGACGGGGCGCGGGTGTCCGTGGCGGTGCTGGACCTCGGCTCCGGGGAGGGCTTCTCCCACGGGGACGGCGTCTTCGTCACGGCGAGCGTCGTCAAGGTCGACATCCTCGCGGCGCTGCTGCTCGGGGCACAGGACGCGGGGCGGGAGCTCACCGGGGCGGAGCGGTCGTGCGCGGCGGCGATGATCGAGCGCAGCGACAACGACGCGGCGTCGGCCCTGTGGGACGGGATCGGACGGGCGGCAGGCCTCGACGCCGCGAACGCCCGCTTCGGGCTGACGGAGACCACGGGCGGCGACGGCCCACTGTGGGGGCTGACCCGCACCACGGCCGTGGACCGGCTGGCGCTGCTGCGGCAGGTGTTCGGCACGGACTCGGAGCTGGGCGCGCCCTCGCGGGCGTATGTACGGACCCTGATGCGGCGGGTCGTCCCGGAGCAGGCGTGGGGCGTGCGGTCCGTGGCGGACGAGGGCACGGTGTGGGCCGTGAAGAACGGCTGGCTGCCGCGTGACACGACGGGGCTGTGGGTCGTGAACAGCATCGGCTGCGTCACGGCCGGCGGGCGCGAGCGCCTGGTGTCGGCACTGTCCGACGGCAACGCGACGAGGGAACGGGGCGTGGCACTCGTGGAGGGAGCGGTACGGGCGGCCCTTACGGCAGGGGGGCGGCGGCGCGCGACTCGTCCTGCGGCGGACGCTCCGGAGCCCCGCGCGCTCCGAACGCGACGGCCCCGCTGAACCGCCCCGGGGCGGCGGGCCGCACCGCGCGACCCGTCCTGCGGCGGCACCGGCGACTGGGGGGGTGCCTCTATGTCTTTCGTCAAGGCGCCCAGGTTTGGTTTGGGGTGGTTTGACTGGCTGGGTCATGCGGCGAGTTCGACGTCCTTGGGGA